>NZ_JACHDR010000001.1:1886418-2200821 GCF_014201135.1 Neomicrococcus aestuarii
GAAGCTGACGGCTCCAAGCCCGTCCGCTTGTTCGGGTCCTTGGCGATCGGCGTGCTGACGCTGGCCATGTTGCTCGTGGGCGGCGTGCCAACACTTCAGGGCGCAACGGTGATCATGGGATTGCCGTTCTCCGTGGTGCTGATCTTCTTGATGATGGGCTTGTATAAGTCCTTGAGGATTGAAACGGCGCTCTCCAAGAGCCAGGATCAGTCCCTGCTTCAAATGATCTCGAGCCGTTCCGGTTCCACGTTGGATTGGCGCCAGCGCTTGTCACGTCAGCTGACCCAGCCGAATCGCGCCCAAACGGAGCGTTACATCAACCAGGTCGTCAAGCCGGCTCTGAAGGAAGTCCAGCAGGAGTTCTTGAGCCAAGGCGTCAAGGCGGAACTGCACGTGAAAACGGTGGGCGAGCTCCAGCTCGAATCCGTTGACCTGATTGCCACCACGCACCGGGATCACCGCCCGTTCAAGTACCACGTGTACCCGGTTCGTTTGGGCAAACCGACTTTCGCCCTCAACGCCGGAACCGCCAGCTCGTACTACCGTCTGGAAGCCTTCTGCCAAGAGGGCAGCCACGGCCTCGACCTTCTGGGTTTGACGCAAGAACAGCTGATTGCTGATGTACTGGATAAGTATGAGACGCATATGGCCTTCCTCCGTCACCAGTCAGAAGTGGACGGTTTGAGCCAGATTAATGAAGGCGGCTCCACCAAGCTCGATTGGAGCCGCGACTTTGATACCGCGGCTATTCCGGCGGTGCCGATGCCACAGCGAACCGTGACCGAACGGCGCATCTCCGCAGACTCTGCCGCTTTTGAAGACCAGCGTGTCTCTGAGAACCAGCGCGTCTCTGAAGACCACCAACCCCTCAAGGAGAAATCATGACCTTAGCCGGAGATTCCACCGCAACGACTTTCGGTAAGAGCCCTAATGAAGAGCTCTTGACGACAGGCAAGAGTATCTTCATCGATGGTGTCTTTGGGCCCGCAGCTGACGGTGCAACCCGCGTCATCAACTGCCCTGCAAACGGTCAGCAGGTGGCACTGGTTTCTGAGGCTTCGTCCGCTGATTCCATCCGCGCTATTGAGGCCGCCCGCAAGTCTTTCGATTCCGGCGTGTGGTCTAGCGTTCCGTCTCCGGATCGCGGCCGCTTCTTGTTGCGCGTTGCCGCACGACTCGGTGAGCGTAAAGAAGAATTCGCGCAAGCGGAGAGCCTGGATAGCGGCAAGCGGATCATCGAATCCCGTATTGACATGGATGACATCATCGCGTGCTTCGAGTACTTCGGTCAGTTGGCCGGAAAGGAAGCGGGCCGACTCGTCGACGCGAATGACGCCAACGTCCTCTCCCGCGTGGTCTATGAACCCGTGGGCGTCGCAGCGATGATCACCCCCTGGAACTACCCGCTTTTGCAGGCTGCGTGGAAGATCGCGTCGGCGCTCGCGGCGGGCTGCTCGTTCGTGTTGAAGCCGGCTGAGCTCACGCCGTCCACCGCCGTTTTGATGATGGACGTTTTGCGCGAGTTGGGCTTGCCGAACGGCGTTGCCAACCTGGTGACCGGTAGCGGTGCGTCCGCTGGCGCTGTCCTGTCCGAGCACCCTGATGTGGACCTTGTGTCCTTCACGGGCGGTCTCATCACGGGCCGGAAGATCGCGGCCTCTGCCGCAGACACGGTCAAGAAGGTTGCCCTGGAGCTGGGCGGCAAGAACCCCAACGTGATCTTCGCCGACGCCGATTTCGACGCCGCCGTGGACAACGCCTTGAACGGTGCGTTCGTGCACTCGGGTCAGGTGTGCTCGGCCGGTGCTCGACTCTTGGTGGAGGAATCCATCGCTGAGGACTTCGTCAACGAACTCGTGCGCCGCGCCAGCCAGATTGTCTTGGGCGGCCCGTTCGACGAGCATGCCGAAACCGGTCCGCTGATTTCGGCGCAGCACTTGGCGAAGGTAGATGCGTACGTTCAGGCCGGTATTGCTGAAGGCGCGCGCGTGCGCTGCGGCGGTCGTGCCGCTACGGAGGACGACGGCGCAGGCTTGAGTCAGGGGCATTACTACCTGCCCACAGTCATCGACCAGGTGAATTCCTCGATGTCCGTGGCCCAGGACGAAGCATTCGGACCTACGGTCACGGTGGAAACCTTTACGACCGAAGACGAAGCCATCGCCATTGCGAATGACACGATCTACGGCCTCGCCGGCGCCGTCTGGACGCAAGATGCGGGTCGTGCCCAGCGTGTTGCTGGACGCTTGCGTCACGGCACCATCTGGATCAACGACTACCACCCGTACTTGCCGCAAGCAGAGTGGGGTGGCTTCGGCCAGTCAGGTGTTGGCCGCGAGCTCGGCCCTACCGGCCTTGGCGAATACCAAGAGGCGAAGCACATCTATCAGAACCTCTCCCCGGCGGTAACCGGCTGGTTCCCAGCTAAGTGATCTTCCAAGCGAAGTAACTTCCCCGTCTACGAAATACATGCCGCAGCATCAAGAAAGGCAAAGAATTATGAGCATTGAAAAAACTGACTTTGACTACATTGTGATTGGCGGCGGCTCGGCGGGAGCCGCAGTGGCGTCCCGCTTGAGCGAGGATCCGTCCGTGACGGTGGCCCTGGTAGAAGCCGGACCGGATGATCGCGGTTATGACGAAGTGCTCCAGCTCAATCGCTGGATGGAACTGCTGGAATCTGGCCTGGACTGGGATTACCCCATTGAGGCTCAAGAGGTCGGTAACTCGTTCATGCGCCACGCTCGCGCGAAGGTCTTGGGCGGCTGTTCTAGCCACAACTCGTGCATCGCTTTCTGGGCGCCTCGCGAAGATCTTGACGAGTGGGAATCGAAGTTCGGAGCCACCGGCTGGAACTCTGAAATGGCTTACCGCCTCTACAAGAAGTTGGAAACCAACGAGGACGCCGGTCCGGACGCCCCGCACCACGGCGATTCCGGTCCCGTGAAGCTCATGAACGTGCCTGCCGTGGACCCGTGCGGTGTCGCGATTCTTGATGCGTGTGAACAAGCCGGGATTCCCCGCGCGAAGTTCAACAACAACGAGACCGTCATCAACGGCGCCAACTTCTTCCAGATCAACCGCCTCCCGGACGGCACCCGCTCGTCCTCGTCGGTGGCCTACATCCACCCCATCAAGGACCGCGAGAACTTCTTCTTGCTCACCGGCTTGCAGGCACGCAAGCTGAACTTCGATGAGAACAAGCACTGCACCGGCGTAGACGTGGTCAACGGCGCGTTTGGTCGCACGGTCACGCTGACCGCCCAGCAGGAGGTCATCGTCTCCGCAGGTGCTATCGATTCTCCGAAGCTGCTCATGCTCTCCGGAATCGGCCCAGCAGCGCACCTTGAAGAAATCGGCGTGCCAGTGCTCGTTGACGCCCCGGGCGTCGGCGAAAACCTGCAGGACCACCCAGAGGGCGTCATCCAGTGGGAAGCCAAGAAGCCCATGGTGGAGACCTCCACGCAGTGGTGGGAGATCGGCGTTTTCACCCCCACCCAAGAGGGCTTGGACCGTCCGGACCTGATGATGCACTACGGTTCCGTCCCGTTTGATATGCATACGCTGCGCCAGGGTTACCCCACCGGCGAGAACACGTTCTGCCTCACCCCGAACGTGACCCACTCGAAGTCCCGCGGCACCGTCCGTTTGCGTAGCACGGATTACCGTGACAAGCCCAAGGTGGACCCTCGCTACTTCACCGATCCCGAAGGCCACGACATCCGCGTGATGACGTTCGGTATCCGCAAGGCCCGTGAGATCGTCTCCCAGTCGGCCATGGCGGACTGGGCTGGAGCGGAACAGTTCCCCGGCCAAGACATCCAGACGGATGAGGAAATCGCAGATTACCTGCACCGCACGCACAACACCGTGTACCACCCAGCAGGGTCGGTTCGCATGGGTCCTGTAGAGGACGCCATGAGCCCGCTTGATCCAGAACTGCGCGTCAAGGGCGTCACGGGATTGCGCGTCGCAGACGCCTCCGTCATGCCTGAGCTCGTGACCGTGAACCCCAACATCACCGTCATGATGATCGGCGAGCGTTGCGCGGAACTCGTGAGTGAATCACGCACGGCACATGCAGCGACTGTAGGGGCAACCGCCTAGGCTTCACCACCTGTGGTGACCCTTCGTCGTCGTACTTCAACAACCGGAAATCGCTGGTCCGCCAGCAGAGGAATATCCCGTGAATAAAGCAAGTGACAAGAAAATTGAGAGCCTCTTTGATGAGCTCCGCACAGCCCGCAGTCGCGAGCCGCGCAACTACACGCAAGTAGGCGCTGACAAGTGGATCGTGGGCATCGCCGGCACGCTGGCCCTCGCGTTCATCGTGTGGGGCTTCGCAGCTCCCGAAGGCCTCGGCGAAACCGCCAGCTCCGCCCTTACCTGGGTCATGACCAACACCGGCTGGCTCTTCGTGACAGCGGCGGCGTTCTTCACGACCTTCGTCTTGGTGGTGGCGATGAAGAATTTTGGTCGCATCCCGCTGGGCAAGGACGGCGAAGCGCCGCAATTTAGCACCACGTCCTGGATCTCCATGATGTTCGCAACCGGCATGGGCATTGGCCTGGTGTTCTACGGTGTGGGCGAGCCGCTGTTCTTCTACATGTCGCCTCCGCCGGGAACGGTGGACGGGCAGACGGACGCAGCGCTCAGCACCGCGATGGGCACCACGCTCTTCCACTGGACCCTGTTCCCGTGGGCCATGTACGCGATTGTGGGCCTCGGTATGGCGTACAGCTGTTACCGCATGGGGCGCCCGCAGCTTTTCTCCGCGATGTTCGTGCCGATCTTCGGCGAGCGCGTTGTGAACGGTTGGGGCGGCAAAGCCATCAACATTCTGGCCATCTTGGCCACGCTGTTCGGCTCCGCTTGTTCTTTGGGCCTGGGCGCGCTGCAGATCGGTGGCGGTCTGCAGTCCGTGGGGCTGATGGAGAACGTGGGTTCCAGCTTGCTGGTGATCATCATCGCCGTGCTGACCGCACTCTTCGTGGCCTCGGCGGTCTCCGGTATTGAGCGGGGCATCCAGTGGCTCTCCAACGCCAACATGGTGCTGGCCTTGATCCTCGCGGTCCTCGTGTTCATCGGCGGACCGACGCTCTTCATCCTCAACGTCTTCCCGAACGCCATCGGCGCCTTCATTGGCGATCTTCCGGAGATGGCCTCGCGCACCGCCGCTTCCGGCGACGTCGCGTCCTGGCTGTCCTCGTGGACCGTCTTCTACTGGGCTTGGTGGGTGTCATGGGCACCGTTCGTGGGCTTGTTTATCGCTCGCATTTCGCGCGGCCGTTCCATCCGCCAGTTCGTCACCGGCGTTCTCCTGGTTCCGTCCATCGTGACGCTGATCTGGTTCTCGATCTTCGGCGGCGGCGCCATTGGCCTGCAAGAGCGTGCCGAGCGCGCGGGGGATATGGGCAACGCGCTGACGCAGATGGTGGATGGCGCACCGGATATCAACTTTGATACCGCGCTGTTCGACTACTTGAGCGCGCTCGCGCTGCCCGAGTGGCTGAAAATCACCATGTTGGTGGTGGCTGTGGTCCTGATTGCGATCTTCTTCGTGACCGGCGCTGACTCCGCGTCGATCGTGATGGGTTCCTTGAGCGAGAACGGTGCTGAGCACCCGTCCAAGAAGGCCATCATCTTCTGGGGTACCGCGGTGGGTGCGGTGGCTGCTGTCATGCTGCTTGCCGGCGGCGATCATCCCGCGGCCGCTCTGAACGGCCTGAAGAACATCACGATTGTTTCGGCCCTGCCGTTCGTGATTGTGATGCTCCTGCTGTGCGTGGCCATTTGGCGCGACCTCAGCAAGGATCCGCTGATCCTGCAGAACAAGGTGGCTCAAGAGGTTCTGGAGCAGTCCGTGGTTCAGGGCGTTGAGCGCCACGAGTCCGGCGAGTTCAGCCTCATGACCGCCGAAATCGCGATCGTGAACACCGAGTTCGCAGAGCCGGGGGATGACGCCGTGGTGGATGAGCGCCCGCGCCCGTCCTCGCGCTAGTGGCTAAATTTGCTAGTACGACGACGCAGCTAGGCTCCCGCTCTAGCCTGTAGTTCCAGCGAAATAGCGTAGCCCCCGACCCGAGAGTTTTTCTGGGGTCGGGGGCTACGTGTGTGTTTAGACGTCGAGGAGCGCCGTGCGGACGGCGACTTCGAACTCCTTGACGTGGGCGGCCGCGCGGTCGGCGGCGAGCTGTTCGTCGCCGTCGATGATCGCTTGGAGCAGGGCGAGGTGTTCCTCGACGTGGTTGGTGAGTCGGGGCAGCTTGTCCAGGACCAAGCACCAGATGCGGGTGGCAAGGTTGCTTTGGCGGACCAGGACGTCTTCGAGGTACGGGTTTCCGGAGGCGCTGTAGATTTCGCGGTGCACGTTGGCATCGAACGTCAGAATGTCCGTGGCGGTGGAACCCTCAATATCGAAGTTTTGGATGTCCTGAAGCGTTTCCCGGAGGCGATCGCGAGTGGCCTGTGTGGCCACGCGCGCGGCGCGGGCTGCGGCCATGGGCTCGAGCTGTTGCCGGATCTCGGAGACGTACGCGAGGTCGCTGACCTCAACGCGCGTCGCGAACGTTCCGCGCTTGGGGAAGGTGACTACGAGCTTGTCCACTTCGAGGCGCTTGAGTGCCTCACGCACGGGAGTGCGGCCGATTCCGAGCTCCTTGATGATTGCCTCATCATGGATGGGGTCGCCAGGATAGATGCGCAGCGTCACGAGCATGTGAAGGATCCGCTCGTACGCAATATCTGCCATGGATTCGCCGTGTGAGCGGGGTTGAGAAGTGAGCGCTTGGACCACCGTGTCCCTCTTTCGAAAAATTCAATCAGGAAAAGTATTGACCTCAAATTTCCTGTGGCTTACGCTACTAGAAACGGTAGTATATAAGTTGAATATATAACTCGTATTTCGTGAGCGAGTTTCTTCGCCTCGCCGTCGTCTCAGCACCATCCTCGTCAGGAGCGAACAACATGTCTAACACCCAGCGCGTCGTGATCATCGGCGCAGGCATCGTAGGCACCAACCTAGCCGACGAGCTCATCCAGCGCGGATTCAGCGACATCACCGTGATTGAGCAGGGCCCCCTTGAACTTCCCGGCGGCTCCACCTCCCACGCTCCCGGCCTGGTGTACCAGACCAACTCGTCTAAGAGCATGACCAAGTTCGCCTCCTACACCGTGGAGAAGCTGACGTCCCTTGACGCCTTCAACCCGGTCGGCGGACTCGAGATCGCCGTCTCAGAAGCTCGTTTGGCGGATCTTCACCGCAAACTGGGCTGGGCCAGCGCGTGGGGGATCGAAGCCTCCATCCTCACCCCAGAGCAGTGCAAGGAAATGTACCCGCTCCTGAATGAGGACATCGTCCTCGGCGGCCTTTACATCCCCTCCGATGGCCTCGCCCTCGCAGGTAAAGCGGTCGATGCGCTGATCGCGCGCACCAAGGCTGCCGGCGTCGTCTACCGAGACCGCACCGAAGTCACCGGAATTGAGCATTCCAACCACCGCGTCACCGGCGTGCGTATTGGCGAAGAGCTTGTTGAAGCAGACGTTGTCATTTCCTGCGCAGGTTTCTGGGGCGTCAAGGTTGCCGCGATGGCTGGCATGAAACTGCCACTCGTGCCGATGGCCCACCAGTACGCGAAGACCTCCGCCGTCAAGGGACTTGAAGGCCGCAACCCGGAGCCAAACGGCGCCGGCCTGCCGATCCTCCGCTACCAGGACGAGGACCTCTACTTCCGCGAGCACGGCGATGTCTATGGCATCGGCTCCTACGCGCACCGCCCCATGGCTATTGATCTGGACGAACTTCCTAAGATCGCCCTGGATGAGTACACGAAGGAAAACATGCCTTCGAGCCTCGAGTTCACCCTCGAAGATTTCCTCCCAGCCTGGGAAGCTTGCAAGCGCTTGCTCCCCGAGCTCAAGGACGTTGAGATCGCCAGCGGCTTCAACGGCATCTTCTCCTTCACCCCGGATGGCGGCTCGCTCGTGGGCGAGTCCTCGGACGTCGAGGGCTTCTTCGTGGCTGAGGCTGTCTGGGTCACCCACTCTGCAGGCATCGCTCGCGCGGTCGCCGAGCTCATCGCCACGGGCCGCTCGGAAATCGACCTTTCTGATAGCGACATTCACCGCTTCGAAGAAGTAGAGCTCGCCCCCAGCTACGTGGAAGCCACCTCGAAGCAGAACTTCGTCGAGGTCTACGACATCCGCCACCCACTCGAGCCACGCTTGGCCCACCGCGAGCTGCGCGTTAGCCCGTTCCACGCTCGCCAGCGTGAACTCGGCGCCCACTTCTTGCCCACCGGCGGCTGGGAGCGCCCGTTCTGGTACGAATCCAACGCCAAGTACTTGAGCGACCTCCCGTGGGATTGGCAGCCACCGCTTCGCGATAGCTGGAGCGCTCAGCACCACTCCTCCATCGCAGCCGTTGAGGCGTACAAGACCCGCACCGGCCTGGCCATGTATGACATGACCCCGCTCAAGCGCCTCGAAGTGTCCGGCCCAGGAGCGCTTGCCATGCTGCAGCGCTTGAGCACCGGCAACATTGCCAAGTCCGTGGGCTCGGTGACCTACACGCTCCTGCTCGACGAAAAGGGCGGCATCCGCTCCGATGTCACGGTGGCTCGCCTCGGCGAAGACACCTTCCAGGTGGGCGCCAACGGCAACATCGATACCGCGTACTTCGAGGTGGAGGCCCGCAAGCAGAACACGGGCGAACTGCCCGGCGGCTACGTCCACGTCCGCGACATTACGGGTGGCACGTGCTGCATCGGCTTGTGGGGCCCGCTGGCTCGCGAAGTCGTTAACGCCATCAGCACCGATGACTTCTCCAACGAGGGTCTGAAGTTCTTCCGCTCCACGAACGCTCACTTGGGCGGCGTGCCGGTCAATGCTTGGCGTTTGTCCTACGTCGGCGAGCTCGGCTGGGAAATCTACACTTCGGCAGAAAACGGCCAGAAGCTGTGGGATGTCTTGTGGGAGGCTGGCCAGAAGCACGGCATCATCGCCGCTGGCCGCGCCGCCTTCAACTCGCTGCGTCTCGAGAAGGGCTACCGCTCGTGGGGCTCGGACATGAGCACTGAGCACAACCCGTACGAGGTTGGCCTCGGCTTCGCCGTGAGCACCAAGAAGGAAGCCGACTTCGTGGGCAAGGCCGCACTGGAGGCCATCCGCGAACAGCCGTTGACCCGCACCTTGCGCTGCTTGCTGATTGATTCGGCAAAGGACGTAGTGCTGGGCAAGGAGCCGGTCTATTACGACGGCGCAGCAGCCGGTTACGTCACGAGCGCCGGTTTCGCTTACACGGTGGGACGCCCCATTGCGTACGCGTGGCTCCCCGCGCATGTGGAGCTGGGGGAGAAGGTGGAGATCGAGTACTTCGGTCGCCGCATCGCCGCCACTGTGACGCAAGAGCCGGTTTACGATCCGGACATGAAGCGCTTGCGCGGCATCTCGGAGGAGACGCCGAGCGCTACCTCTGCACCGTTGGTGAGCGGCTCAGCGAAGTAAGCGAGCCGCCACCGGTTCTACCAACTGGATTCCCGCGGGCGGCCTTCGTCGTAACCAGCAGCTGACTGGACGCCGACGATGGCCCGCTCGCGGAATTCCTCAATATTGCGCGAACCCGCGTAGGTGAACGAGGACCGCACTCCGGAAATAATACCGTCGATGAGGTCTTCAACGCCTGGGCGGTCTGCGTCCAAGAACATCTTGGAGTGGGAGATGCCTTCTTCGAACAATCCCATGCGGGCACGGTCGAACGCGGAGGCGTCCTTCGTGCGGTTCTTCACGGCGCGGGCAGAGGCCATGCCGAAGGATTCCTTGTAGAACTTGCCGTTGGAATCCTGCATGAGATCTCCGGCGGACTCGTACGTTCCGGCGAACCACGAACCGATCATCACCGACGCGGCTCCGGCAGCGAGCGCGAGGGCAACATCGCGCGGGTACTTCACGCCGCCATCAGCCCACACCGTTGCACCGAGGTCCGTGGCGGTGCGCGCGCATTCCAGCACCGCGGAGAACTGCGGACGGCCCACACCGGTCATCATGCGGGTGGTGCACATGGCGCCCGGCCCAACGCCGACTTTGATGATGTCCGCACCTGCGGCCACCAGCTCATCCACGCCGCGCGCCGAGACAATATTGCCGGCGACAATCTGGATGCGGCGGCCGGTCTGATCCGCGAACGCGTCGCGAGCAGCCACCGAATGTGCCAGGGCTTCGATCATCTTTTCTTGGTTACCGTGGGCGGTATCCACCACCAGTACATCGGCGCCGGATTCCAGCAAGGCGACGGCCTTGGAATGCACGTCACCGTTGATGCCGATCGCGCCGCCCACCAAGAGCTTTCCCGAAGGATCCAGCGCCGGTTGGTAAATCGCCGAACGCAGCACGCCCTTGCGGGTCAACACGCCCGCCAGCTGATCCCCATCCAACACGGGCACCAAATTCAGGTGGCGTGAGGACAACGTATCGAAGACTTCACGCAGGTCAGCGTCCGCTGGGACGGTCACCATCTCGGTGTTCATGACCTCGGAGATGCGCGTGAAACGGTCCACCTCGGTGAGGTCGTGCATGTTCACCACACCCACGGGCCGCCCACCGTCGACGACTACCGCCGCGCCATGCGCCCGCTTTCCGATTAACGCCAAAGCCGAGGCCACGGCGTCGTCCGGGGAAACCGTAATGGGGGTCTCGAAAACCGGGTGAGCCGCCTTGACCTTACCGATCATGTCCGCAACCGCGTCCTGCGTAATATCCTGCGGAATAATCGCGATGCCTCCGCGGCGAGCCATCGTCTCCGCCATGCGCCGGCCCGTCACCGCAGTCATGTTGGACGCCACCAAAGGAATGGTGGTGCCAATGCCATCCGGGGTTTTCAGGTCCACATCCAAGCGGGACGTCACGGAGGACCGCGAGGGCACCATGAAAACGTCGTTGTAGGTGAGGTCGTAAGCAGGGGCAGCGTCGTTAAGGAACTTCACCACTCCAGACTATGCCACGCGGAAATCATCCGGGAGAGTCACAGGATCGGGGTAGGTTAGACACAGGACACTAACGAATACCGTGAGGAGAATTCGTGGAAATCTGGCCCGGAGAAGCGTACCCATTAGGCGCAACGTATGACGGCAATGGCACGAATTTCGCGATCTACTCAGAGGTCGCGGAAAAAGTAGAGCTGTGCTTGTTCGATGACGCGGGCGTTGAGTCCCGCATAGAACTCACAGAAGTAGACGGCTACGTGTGGCACGGCTACATCCCCCACGTGATCCCAGGTCACCGCTATGGATACCGCATCCACGGACCCTATGACACTGCCAACGGGCATCGCTGCAACCCCAACAAGTTGTTGCTTGACCCTTACGCGAAGGCCGTCGAGGGTGAAATCGACTGGGACCAGTCGCTCTTTAGCTACAACTGGGGCGACGAAAACTCCTTCAACGATCAGGATTCTGCCGGCCATGCCATGAAGGGCATTGTGGTGAATCCGTTCTTCGACTGGGCCGGGGACCGCAAGCCGCGCACTCCCTACCACCAGTCCGTGATTTACGAAGCCCACGTCAAGGGCCTCACCGAAATGCACCCGGACGTTCCCGAGGAACTGCGCGGAACCTACGCCGGTGTGGCACACCCTAGCGTGATCGCCCACTTGCAAAAGCTCGGCATCACCGCGCTCGAGCTCATGCCGGTGCACCAGTTCGTCAATGACAGCACCCTGCAGGACAAGGGACTGTCCAACTACTGGGGCTACAACACCATCGGCTTCTTCGCCCCGCACAACAAGTACAGCTCCACGGGCGATGCGGGCCAGCAGGTCCAAGAGTTCAAGGCCATGGTCAAGGCCCTGCACATGGCGGGCATTGAAGTCATCCTCGACGTGGTCTATAATCACACCGCCGAGGGCAACCACATGGGCCCCACGCTGTCGATGCGCGGCATCGACAATCACGCGTACTACCGCCTCGAAGAAAAAGACAAGCGGTACTACACGGACTACACGGGCACTGGAAACTCCATCAACGTCCGCAACCCGCACGCCATCCAGTTGCTCATGGACAGCCTGCGCTACTGGGCTATCGAGATGCGCGTGGACGGTTTCCGCTTTGACCTCGCCTCCACTCTGGCGCGCGAGTTCTATGATGTGGACAAGCTCTCCACGTTCTTCGAACTCATCCAGCAGGACCCGGTGATCAGCCAGGTGAAGCTCATCGCCGAGCCGTGGGACATTGGGCCCGGCGGTTACCAGGTGGGGAACTTCCCGCCGCAATGGACCGAATGGAACGGTAAGTACCGGGACACCGTGCGTGACTTCTGGCGCGGCGAGCGCTCCTCGCTCGGCGAGTTCGCGTCCCGCATCTCGGGCTCCGCGGACCTTTACGAGCACTCGAGCCGCCGCCCCGTGGCCTCCATCAACTTCGTCACGGCCCACGACGGCTTCACGCTGCGAGACCTGGTCTCCTACAACGAGAAGCACAACGACGCCAACGGCGAGAACAACAACGACGGCGAATCCCACAACCGCTCCTGGAACAGCGGCGTGGAAGGACCCACGGATGATCCCGAGGTCCTCGCCATCCGCGCGCGGCAGCAGCGAAACTTCATTGCCACGCTGATGCTGAGCCAGGGCGTTCCGATGCTCTGCCACGGCGACGAATTGGGCCGCACCCAGAACGGCAACAACAACGGCTACGCCCAGGACTCTGAGCTGACGTGGATCAACTGGGAGCACGCGGACGGCCCGTTGCAAGAGTTCACGGCTGCCGTGGCGAAGCTGCGCGCCGAGCACCCCACGTTTAGGCGCCGCCGCTTCTTCGATGGCCGCCAAGTGGAAATGGAAGACGGCGTGGAGCTTCCGGACGTGCTGTGGTTCAGCGCTGACGGCAAGTCCATGACCAACGAGGCGTGGGACGCTAATACGCCCGCTTCCGTGGGCATGTTCTTGAACGGCCGCGGCATTCACTCCACAGACCTTCGCGGTCAGCCCATCGAGGACAAGAGCTTCTTGCTCTACTTCAACGCGCACTTCGAAGACGTGACGTTCACGTTGCCTTCGGACAAGTTCGCGGACAAGTGGGACATTGTGGTGGACACCGCCGGAACTGGCGCGGACACGGAGGCGCTGACCGCTGGCGCCACCGTCACCCTCGCGTCACGCTCCATGATGGTGCTGCGCGAACACGAGGAAGTCCCCGTGGAAACCGATCATTCCGTCGCAGCGTCCTTGGCCGCGATGGCGGGCTCGGTGAGCCAAACTCCGGAGCGTTCTTCCTAATGAATCCTGCGATGAAAACTCCCGCGAGCACCTACCGTTTCCAGATCCGCGAGAGCTTCACGCTCTTTGATGCGGCGAAGATGGTCCCGTATCTCCAGAAGTTGGGGATCGACTGGGTCTACGTGTCCCCGATCCTGACCGCGGAAGCGGGTTCGGATCACGGGTACGACGTCACGGATCCCACCACGGTGGATCCTTCGCGCGGTGGCGAGGCCGGTCTCGCGGCGCTGTCCCAGGCCGTTCATGCCGCTGGCATGGGCTTGCTCGTGGACATCGTCCCGAACCACATGGGCGTCGCCACGGCGTCCGCGAATACGTGGTGGTGGGATCTGCTCACGCACGGCCAGGAGTCGCGGTACGCGGAAGCTTTCGATATCGATTGGGCGGCCGGGGGAGGGAAGGTTCGCCTTCCGGTTCTCGGCGATAGTCCGGATGAGCTTGAGGCTTTGGAGTACGACGACGCAGCTCGCCTCGTGCGGTACTACGACAAGACATTCCCTCTTGCGCCGGGGACGGAGGCTTCCACTGCTGGTTTGGCGGAGCAGCACTACGAGTTGGTGTCGTGGCGCGAGGCCGACGCAACCTTGAACTACCGCCGCTTCTTCGGCGTCACCACTCTTGCCGGTGTGCGCGTGGAAGTTCCGTGGGTGTTCGATGAGTCCCATCAGGAGATCAAGCGTTGGTTTGATGAGGGACTCGTCGATGGGTTGCGTGTAGATCACCCGGACGGTCTCGCGGATCCTCGCGGGTACCTGGAGCGACTCAGCGAGATTACTGGCGGCGCCTACGTCTTGGTGGAGAAGATCTTGGAACCGGGCGAGCAGTTGCCCGAATCGTGGGAGTGCGCCGGAACCACCGGGTACGACGCGCTCGCCGACGTGGACCGCTTGTTTGTGGATCCGGCTGGCCGGGAGATCCTCACGGATATGGTTCCCGTGGAGCGCTACGCCGAGATGACGCATGACACCAAGCGAGCCATTGCCGATGGCCTGCTGAACTCGGAAGTGCGCCGCCTCGCGCGGCTGGTTCCCGCCGATCTGCTGTCCGGCTCTGAAGACTCGGCGAGCGCTGGTCCCGACTTCGAGTCCCTCGTGGATGCGCTCGCAGAGATCCTGGCCAGCTTCCCCGTCTACCGCTCGTACCTCCCGGACGACGGCGCAGCTCACCTCGAGCTCGCCATCCTTTCGGCCCGAGTACACCGGCCAGATTTGGCCGAAGTGATTACCGCTTTGCACGAAGCGCTCCTGCCTGCAGTGGGTGCCGACGGCGAATCGCGCGACGGTGCAGTTGTAGACGGTGCAATGAGCGAGTTGGCGCTTCGGTTCCAGCAGACCTCTGGCATGGTCATGGCCAAGGGCGTCGAGGACACGGCGTTCTACCGCTACACCCGTTTGACCTCGCTCAATGAGGTGGGCGCGGATCCGTCCGTGTTCTCGGTGGAGCCTTTCGATCTGCATTTGAAGCTTGCAAAGCGTCATCTGCAATCGCCACATTCGATGACCACGTTGTCCACGCATGACACCAAGCGGTCCGAGGACACTCGGGCCCGCATCTCCGTGTTGGCCGAGGTTCCAGCGAACTGGGCCGGAACGCTTGCCCAGTTGGAAGCCTTAGCGCCCATCGGCGACACGGCCTTTGCCGATTTGATGTGGCAAGCGCTCATTGGCGCGTGGCCCCTTTCCCGCGAGCGCGCCCACGCGTACGTGGAGAAAGCCGCCCGCGAAGCAGGCGATAGCACCACGTGGACGGACCCGGATGTTGAGTTCGAGTCCAAGATGCACGCCGCGGTGGATGCCGCCTTCGATTCCGAGGACGTCAAGAACCTGATCGAACGCGTCGTGGCCGGTGCTCAGCGTGCTGGAGATTCCAACGCACTGTCGGCCAAGCTCTTGCAGCTGACCATGCCCGGCGTTCCCGATGTTTATCAGGGCACCGAGCTCTGGGATCGGTCCCTTGTGGACCCAGACAACCGTCGCCCCGTGGACTTTGAGTTGCGGCAACGATTGCTTGCGGACATCGACAACTCGGCAACTAGTAGCACCGAAAATAGCGATGGCGAATCTGATGACAGCGAACTCGGTTTCACGAAGCTCGTCGTCGTCGCGGCAGCACTTCGTCTCAAGCGCGACCACCCCGACCTCTTCACGGGCTACGAGGCCGTGACGGTCGAAGGTACTGCCAAGGATCATGCGTTCGCGTTCGATCGTGGCGGGGCCATCACCGTCATTACGCGTTTGCCGCTCGGCCTGGACCGGATCGGCGGCTGGCAGGACACCACTCTCAAGGTGGAAGCCGGAACGTACCGTGACGAAATCTCGGGCAAGAGCGTGGAGAGCGACGGCTCTTTGCAGCTCAGCGAGGTTCTGTCCACGCTTCCGGTCGCGCTGTTGCGAAAGGTCTCCTAATCCATGTCAATCGTGTCCGTGTGGGCGCCTCACGCGCGCTCGGTGAAACTGGTCAAAGTCCACGAAGAAGGCAACGAAGCGCTGGAGATGACCCGCGCACCGGAACCTTCGGGCCGCGAACTTGATCAGCGCGGCGACGGCTGGTGGTTCGTGGAGGTCGACGCTCCATCGAGCACATCGAGCACATCGAGCGAAGCGGGTCCGCTTCGCTACGGTTTCATCGTGGAATCGGTAGCAGGAACCGCCGGCACACTCGAGACGCCTTTGCCGGATCCCCGCTCGCGCCGCCAACCGCTCGGCGTGCATGGACCTTCTGAGCGCTGGGATGCGAAGGCGTTCCGGTGGACCAACTGCGAATGGCGCAACCCCGGTCTCTCCGGCGGAGCCATCTACGAACTCCACTTGGGCACCTTCACTCCAGAAGGAACCTTGGACGCGGCCATCGAGAAACTCCCGTATCTCAAGGATCTTGGCATCACGTTTATCGAGCTGCTGCCGGTGAACTCCTTTAATGGCACGCATAACTGGGGCTATGACGGCGTCAGCTGGTTCGCCGTCCACGAGCAGTACGGCGGCCCCGAGGCGTACCAACGATTCGTCGACGCAGCCCACCACGCTGGTCTCGGCGTCATCCAAGACGTCGTCTACAACCACTTGGGCCCTAGCGGAAACTACTTGCCGCAGTTCGGCCCGTATTTGAAACCGAGCGAGGCCAACACGTGGGGCGATTCGCTCAACCTCGACGGACCCGAGTCGGACGAGGTCCGCCGCTACATCATCGACAACGCCCTCATGTGGCTCACGGACTTCCGCGTGGATGGCCTGCGCTTGGACGCCGTGCACGCCCTCAAGGATGAGCGCGCCATGCACATTCTCGAAGAGATTGCGCTGCGCGTTGATCACCTCGAGGACCGCTACGGCCACAAGTTCCTGATCGCGGAATCGGATCTGAACAATGACCGACTCATTCGCCCTAGCGAGCTCGGCGGCTTCGGCCTCGACGGCCAGTGGGACGACGACTACCACCACGCTATCCACGCCAACATCACCGGCGAATTGGACGGCTACTACGGCGACTTTGGTGGCGTAGGTGCGCTCGCCAAGACGATCACGGATGGCTTCTTCCACAACAGTTCGTGGTCCAGCTTCCGCGTCCGCCATCACGGCCGGCCTATCGACAAGAAGAACGTCAGCCCCCTCCAGCTGGTGGTCTGCATCCAAGACCACGATCAAATCGGCAACCGCGCCGCCGGCGATCGCTGGAGCCCAGCGCTTGGCCCCGATCAGCTCATCCTCGGCGCCGCCCTGAACATCCTGAGCCCCTTCACGCCCATGCTGTTCATGGGGGAGGAGTTCGCAGCGTCCACCCCGTGGCAGTTCTTCACGAGCCACCCGGAGACGGATCTCGGCGAAGCCGTCCGCTCCGGCCGCTTCGCAGAGTTCGAGCGCATGGGCTGGGACCGCGCCAAGGTTCCGGATCCTCAGGATGAGACGACGTTCCGCAACTCGGTCCTGCGCTGGGAGGAAGCAAACGAGTCCTCGGACACCGCTCACGGCACCGTGCTTGCGACCTACCGCGAGCTCCTGTCCCTTCGCAGTACGACGCCGCAGCTCACCGACCCGAGCTTCGCTTCCGTTGCGGTGGACTTCAGCGAGGAGGATCAGTGGCTCTTGCTGACGCGCGGCACCTCGTCCTCGGGGCGGGTGCATATCTTGTTCAATCTTTCCGCCCAACCGCAAGACCTCACGAGGGTGAGGGAGGCCGCTGGCTTGAGCGGCGGCGTCGTACTACAACTGTGGACTAGCCCCAACTGCGGGGGAGAAGTCAGCGGCACCGCGCCCGGGTTCAGTGTGGTGGCGTGGGAGCAATTCGCGTCAATTGAATGAGACAAGATGAATATCGTGGATCTGAGCTCCTGGAAGCTCTGGCTTGAAGAACCTGGTGGTGAGTCAGAAAAGGACTGGTTTACTGATCCGGCACACGGCGATGATCCTGAACCCGAAGATCGGTGGATGTTCAAACCAACGCGACCAGAGCGGTCTCCGGATGAAGCATCGGCCGAGTACGCGGCAAGCATTATTGCCGACCTCATCAGTGTGCCAAGCGCGGACGTACGACTAGCCGTTCTGAACGGACAAGCAGGTTGCATCTCGCGAAACGTCATTCGTACGAGAGGCCATAGCTTTTCGGAAGGCTCAGCTTTTCTCAGTGGACATGTTGAGAACTTCGACCCCAAAGACAGAAAGGCTCGAGGCCACAGCGCTGAGAACATTGTTTCGGTATAGACAACACTCGATCCTCCGGACGGTTCTTCACCAAAACTCTCTGCGATTGAAGTCTTCTGCGACTACTTGCTTTTCGATGGATTGATCGGGAATACGGATCGTCACAGTAACAACTGGGCCATCGAAGTCACTCTGGGCAAAAAGAATCGGCTCGCACCAAGTTTTGATCATGCGACAGCGATGGCAATCACCTCGCGAGGAGCCAGACGGGAGAAACTGCTTGCTGAACCGCAGGGCATCTTTGACTTTGCGGTCAAGGCCCGCGCACGTCAGTTCGAAGATGGGCAATCCAAGAGCCTGGTGGATTATGCGGCAGGCTTTTCGCGCCAGTTTGCTCCCGGTCGGCTTTCAGCGTGGGCGAGTAAACTCGAGGCACTGCGTGACGACGTGATTGAATCTCTGATTCAACAGTCCCAAATGTCTGGGCCGGCTGCTAAGTTGGCCAGTGAAATCATCAAGTGCAACCGAGAAAGGATCGTGGAGTGTCACTGATATCAACTCAATCTGAAGCGCTAAACGACTCTCGGCACATTGATTCACTGCTCGTGACGTGGCAACATCCACTATCCCGCAAGTATTTTCTTGCCGGGGTTTTAGGTAGAGATCCATCTGGGATCTATACCTTTTCCTACTACCCTCAAGTATCGGACGCTCCTGATTTCCGTCCCATCCCGGGGTTCGATAACCTCGAGAAAAACTATCAGTCTCGTACGCTTTTTCCAGTTTTTTCAACTCGCGTGATGTCGTTGAAACGGCCTGACCGGCATGACTGGTTACGCTCTTTGGGGCTCACTGAAGAAGCGACTGAATTTGAGATTCTGGGACGTTCGTTGGGTCGGAGAATTGCGGACACAATCGAGGTCTATCCAGAGCCGATCGTTGATTTCGCAAGAAAGTCCATTGAAGCAGAGGTCCCTATTCACGGGCTTCGCTATCACCCCGAAGGCGTTGGTTACGTCGATAGCGGACGACTTCAAGAAGGCGATACCGTTGAAATTCGGAACGAGCCCGAAAACGCGCACGATTCCCGAGCGCAAGCGGTATTCACAGTAGAAGGCGTGAAGCTCGGCTACATTCCGGCACCCGTTCTGGACTATTTGTCTCAATGCACTGATCGAAAATTGTCCGCCTCCGGCACAGTTGTCCACGTGAATTCCGCCCTGGCCGAGCAACATCAAAAAATTACTCTGAATGTTGTGTGGGCGTACTAGCCAGCGCATGACGCTTGTAATTTTGCGCCAGTAGTGCTTGACCGGCAAAGTTGGCGGCCCCTGTTAGTGGGAGACTAATAGCGTGGATACTCAAATCATCGTCACCATCATCGCCGGACTGCTCCTCGCGGTAGCCGCGCTCGGCACCATCTATCCGGTGCTTCCGGGCAGCATTCTGGCCATGGGCTCCTTGCTCGCATGGGCCTGGATTCTAGGCAGCACGCCCTCGTGGACCATGGGCATCATCGGCATGGCGCTGGTCGCCATCGGCTGGAGCGCGTCCGCGGTCCTGACCGGGCGAAACCTCAAACAGCAACAGATCCCCAGCAAGTCCATTGTGGTGGCCGTGGTCTGCGGCATCGTGGGCATGTTCGTCATCCCGGTGGTCGGCCTGTTTGTGGGCTTCGGCGTAGGACTTTTGGGCATGGAATTCGCGCGACGCAAGGACTTTGGGCTGGCGCTTCGCTCGGCCGGATCCGCGTTGAAGGCAACCGGTCTGGGCATCCTCGTGGAGTTCGGCATGGTGGCACTCGCGAGCTCCGCTTGGGTCATCGGCGTGATCTGGCACTTCGCGAGCCGCTAAATATCCACAAGCACTCGCTAGTGCAAGCAAAGTGATCCAAATGGGATCATAATGGGGTTATGCCACGTTTCTTGACCCTCCCCGATGTAGCCGAAATCCTCAACGTGAACCTGCCGCAAGTGCGTGCCCTCGTGCGAAGCGGCGAGCTGGTTGGCGTCCAAATTGGTGGACGTGGAATGTGGCGCGTGGAGGATGTCCAGCTTGAGGCGTACATCAAGCGCGCTTACGAAGAGACGGAAAAGCGCATCAACGCAGGGGCGGACGTCGAGGGCTAACGCTCGACACTAGTGGTGAGCGCGGGCAACGCGCATCAGCGCTTGCTCTCAGTATTTTCCGGTAGTTGCCCAGTAAGTCATGCGCTGTTTAATAAGCAGAGCGAATTCAGGCGCGCCCGCGTCAACAAGGGCTTGGTGAAGCGTCTTATTCGATGATTTTTTGGCCCAGTACTCAATTTGGCGTCGAGCCGCTTTACTAATAGCTTCGGGTCGACGCTGCGCGATGAGGCACAGCATCTCATCGGGGCGATAGATTTCGAACTCGACGTCGTCCACGGCAGGCTCAAAGTCAGAGTAGTTTGCCGTTACTAGATAATCGACTTTGCCATGTTCTGCAGCCGCAATAACGTGACTGTCTAGTGGATCGCGCACTGTGGTGAGGTGCGTTTTGGAGATCTCATAGCCTGTAATTAGTGCTGCGGGAAAAGCCTCGCACAGCCGACGACGCCACCCGCCTATTTGCTGTTCAGACCAGCCTGGGTTCGCCTTGCGCACGTGATATTGATACTCGGTCATCACATCTTCGCTCCATCTGGGCTCGATGCCGTCAACTCCGGATTCTTGACTGATGATGCAAAACCAGTCGCGAAGTGTCCTCGAGACGAGAATGTTGGCGTCCAGAAATACGAGCGTGGCCCCTTGCTGCATGCTTTCAGCTTAGGCAGTCAGGGGCCACGGATCTCGAAATTACTCTTGAAAGTCCAACGAGTCTTCGAATGCGCGAAGTTCATCGAAAGACTTCCGCTGCTTCTGCGTCCGTTGTTCAGCGAAGGCCTGAAGATCGGTTCGATCGAAGCGGGTGTGTGATCCCACCTTGTGTGAAGGAATTTCGCCGCTAGAAGCCAGCTTCATGAGCGTCGGGCGAGACATTCCAAGGAACTTTGCTGCTTCCACACTAGTGAGGGACTTTGAGAGGCGAGTTATTCCTACTGTTTCTCCGGCGGCTGCTAGGCGAAGGACAGCTTGGAGAAGTTCGCTGAGCGATTCGGGCACAGTAATCGTGTCACCTGTTGGTGATTCAATGCGGATCCGCAAGTCGTCCGGAGAAGCCTTTTCAAAATGTCGCGTGACTTCTCGGGCTTCTGTGCTCTGCGATGACGAAACGTCTATTGTCTGAACGCTCTGGATGTTGGAAGAGGTGGACATGGTCTACTCCTTATTGCTTGCCTCAATTGTGACACGTAACTGCAATAACTGCAATAAGTGAAATCGGCAGATGCGCAAAAGTCAGAGATGTTTGGCTTGAACCCTTATTTGCGGCGCCGGAAGCTGAACGCGCCCACTAGCCAGCCGAGTAGGAACACCACGCCCAGCGTGAGCCAGAGCGGCGAATACATTTGGCTGAAAAAGAGCTCGATGCGCACGCGCTCGCGGTTCTGCAAGATAAACACGAAAACCACCATGACCAGCGCCACCGCGAGCCACTGCTTGGCCGAAATACGGTGGAGCCACCCTGAAAAACCTGACCCCGAGTTGGGGTCCTGGACGGGGTGCTGATCGCTCATTCTTCTACCTTAGAAGCTTCTGCACTCCGGTGCACGGCGTCGACGGCTTCGCTAATAAACTCCGTTAAGAGCGCTATCTGCTCGGGGGAGTACCGATCAATCACGGTCATGAGTGACATGGCGAGTGGCATAAACATGCGCCGACCATCCTCGGCCGCTTTAGGCGTAGCTTCTAAAACAACGCGACGGCGGTCGGTTTCGCTCGCGCGGCGGGTGACGTGCCCGCTCTTCACGAGGCGATCAATGAGGGCCGTAGTGGCTGGCGTCGAGAGGTTGACGGCCTTCGCGAGATCCGTGGGACTTAGTGACTCTCCTGCGAGCGACCCCTGCATGATGGCGCGCAGGGCATACATATCCCGCTGCACCATTTTATTGTTTCCGCCCACCAGATGCGCGTAGTGATCCGAAGCGATCGTGAAATTTTGGAGTGCGTTGATCAGAGCAAACGCCTGAGGATCCGGGCGGTAGGCGCTCGGATCTTTTGGCCCACTAGCAGATGCGGGTGTCACGCTGTAATCTACTTCCATAGTAAAACTATTCTACTATCGAATAGTATCTTTCAAGATATAACCTATGAGGCGGAAGAGCAATGACTGGGAAGCACGAACTCGACCACACCAAGAGTGTGCGCGGAGATTCTCCGCAACAACTCTCAACCAAGAAAGCGTACCCACGCTGGTTGAGAATTTTCATTCCGCTCATTTTGGTTCTTGTCTGGTTCGGCGTCACAGGCGTTGGCGGCCCCACGTTCGGCAAGCTCGAGGAGGTTCAATCCAACGACCAATCCAGCTTCTTGCCAGCCACCGCCGAGGCCACCAAGGCGCTCGAAGCTCAAGAGAAGTTCCGCACCTCGAAAGCCATTCCGGCGATCATCGTTTTCGAATCTGAATCTGCGCTCTCCCCCGCCGATATCTCCAGCTTCATGACGGAGCTCAAAGACGCTGGTCTTGTGGAAGGCGAGCCCGTGGGCCCCATTCCTTCCGAAGACGGCAAGGCGCTGCAAATCGTTGCGCCATTAAACCCTGCGGGGGAGACGGATGAGCAGGTCATCGAAATTCGCGAGATGGCTGCGGAATCCGTCCCTGCAAACACCCAAGCATTCGTGACCGGTCCTGCCGGCTTCACCACTGATCTCAAGGGCGCCTTCGCTGGCATCGACGGTTTGTTGCTAGGCGTAGCCCTCCTCGCGGTGTTGGTGATCTTGCTGGTGGTCTACCGCTCGGTGCTGTTGCCGTTCGCGGTGCTCTTCACCTCGGTGGCCGCGCTGTGCGCTGCGATTGTGGTGGTCTATTGGATGGCGAAGTGGGGCTGGATCCGCCTCGACGGCCAAAGCCAAGGCATCCTCTCCATCCTGGTCATTGGCGCTGCCACGGACTACTCGCTGCTTTATGTAGCGCGTTTCAAAGAGGCGATCGCGCATGGGAAGCAACGTTTCGACGCCGCGCTCTCGGCTTGGAAACGCTCGTTTGAACCGATCGTCGCCTCCGCAGGCACTGTCACGGTGGGCCTCTTGTGCTTGCTCTTCTCAGACCTGAATTCCAACAAGGCTCTCGGCCCCATCGCCGCCTCCGGCATCATCTTCTCCGTCTTCGCCTCGTTAACTCTTTTGCCCGCGATCCTCGCACTTCTGGGTCGCAAAGCGTTCTGGCCGTTCTTTCCGAAGCCACTCGCGGACGGTGAAGACGCCCAAGGACTCTGGCTCAACATCGCCCGCTTCGTCCGCAAACACTCGCGCCCCGTCTGGATCGTCACGGCACTCGTTCTCGCGGTCGGCTGCCTCGGCATCACTCAGCTCAAGGCCGAAGGCGTCCCGCAATCAGAGCTCGTCCTCACCGCCACCGACTCCGCTGCGGGACAGAAAGCCATCGCCCGTCACTTTGATGCCGGCGCTGGAAGCCCCGCTTTCGCGATAGTGGGGGCGGCGTCGTCGTCCTCTATTGCGGACAAAATTTCAGAGGACGACGGCGTAGCTTCAGTCACGCTGCTAGCCGCGGACGGTGGGCCCGTGCGACCGGGGACGGACGCGCACGAGGTGGACGGCAAGAATCAGCTGAGCATTACGCTCAAGGACGTGCCGGATTCGCTTGAAGCCGAGCGGACAATTGTGGCGATTCGAGAGGCCGCGCATGCGATCGATCCAGATGCCCTGGTGGGTGGAACCACCGCGACCGCACTGGACACGCAGGTCACCGCTCAAGAGGACATCGTCAAGATCATCCCGCTGGTGCTTGGCGCAATTCTGATCATTCTGATGCTGCTGCTGCGCTCCGTGGTGGCGCCGCTGGTGCTGATTCTGACCACCGTGCTGTCCTACGGTGCGGCGATGGGCGTGTCAGCGTGGGTGTTCAACGGGCTCTTCAATTTCCCGGGCGCCGATCCGGCCGTGCCGCTGTTCGGGTTTGTGTTCTTGGTGGCGCTCGGCGTGGACTACAACATCTTCCTCATGACGCGTGTGCGTGAAGAAGCGCTGCGAGTCGGCACTCAGGATGGCATCACGCGCGGCTTGGCTGTTACCGGCGGCGTGATTACGTCTGCTGGTGTGGTGCTGGCCGCGACCTTCGCCGCCCTCGGCGTCATCCCGATCATGTTCATGGTGCAACTGGGATTCATCGTGGCGTTTGGTGTCCTGCTGGACACGTTCGTGGTGCGTTCGTTCCTCGTGCCCGCACTGGGGCATGAGCTTGGACGGATCCTGTGGTGGCCGTCCAAGCTGTCCCGTGAATCCAAAACCGGCGACTAGAACAGGACCGCCAACCCGGCCATCGCGAGGCTTCCAAACACGAGTCCCCAGATGACAATGGAGATGCTCTGCCAGAGGATCACTTGGCGCGGTGAGGCGCCGGCGCCAACCATCGCGGCGGACGTGATTTGCGAAGGCAACACGGTCTGGCCGATCAGCGAGACGCCCGGCACGCCCCAACGGTTGAAGAGGCGCTCGAAGCGTTCGCGCTTCTTCGACTTCTCGGCGTATGGCTTGGCGAAGCGGCCGCGGGTCTTATCGGCGAGCAGCACCAGAACGAACATGCTGATCCAGTTACCCACCACGGCGGCGGGGACCGCCAACCACAGTGGCATCCCCGCCACGACTCCAATCGCGGATCCGAAGTAGGACTCGACGAATGGAATCGCCGAAACGAGCGAGACCGCGAGGACCTGAACCCATGAATCCCACTGGCTAACGAACTGGAAAAGATGCTCCTGCATGATGACTCCTCAATGGTTGAGTTGATGTTGATATCCAGTCAATCGCGATCCCGGCCGCGCCAGTAGTGAGTTGCCGTCACCTCTTTTCGGGAGGATTTCATCAGCTGTCCCTGACAAATGTCATATGGATAGTGTGGAAGGCATGAACCGTTCCGCAATCGTCCAGCGTGGGATGAAAGCTACGTGGCTGTACACGTACATCTCCGTGCTTTTGTTGTTGGTGACCGTACTTGCGATGGTGGTGTTCTACGCCTTTGCAACGCGTGCGCCGCAATGGATGATCATCACAGTAACGCTGGCCGCCATCGCTCTTTGCATCACGCTGTCGGTGCTTTCGAATCGCTTCAAGGGTGGACTTTGGAGAGGGTATCCGCCGCTGTTTGACGCACAAGGTGATTCCTTGACGAGAGCGCTGAGCGTCCTCTCATGGGCTGCCGCGCTGATCATTTGGGCGGTGACGCTGTGGCACCCAGGAATGGTGATAGTCGGTAGTTTTCCGCTTCAAATGATGTTGTGGACGTGGATGCTGAGTGACCCCTCGAAGACGTGGCGAGCATGGGCGATTGGCGTAGTGACTGTTTTGATTGCGCATGCGCTTTTCAGCGGCTGGATTCATCAGGCCTCAGTGATGGAGATGACAAAAGAACCTCTTGTGGTGTTCTTCGTGATGGCATTTTTCCCTATCACACTGATTCTTAGTCTCTGGTTCTGGGACATCATGCGACAGCTTGAAAAGGCGCGGCATATTGAGGGCGAGCTAGCGGTGACGCGAGAGCGCCTCCGATTCGCAGCCGACCTCCACGACATTCAAGGCCACCACCTTCAGGTGATCGCACTCAAAACTGAGCTCGCCGAGCGCACTTTGGAGAAGAACCCTCACGTGGCTATGACCAATCTGCGTGAGGCCCGCGAACAGGCCAAGCTCGCCATGGAGGAGACTCGCGCGCTGGTCCACGGTTACCGCGAAGTCACCCTCGAACAGGAACTTCGCAACGCCGCCCAGGTCCTCACGTCCGCGGGCGTTGATTGCTCGGTTGAGCTCCCGGCTGACGGTTCTGCTTTCGGTTCCGTTTCCCCCGAGTACGACGGCGCAGCTTCCGTTCCCGCCCCCTCTCACCGACTCTTGGGTCACGTAGTCAGAGAAGGAACCACCAATATTTTGCGGCACTCAAGTGCTACGAAAGCGAGCATTCGGATGGTGGTGAGCGGCGGCGTCGTACGCCTGGAAATCCGGAATAACAACCCCGCGGAAGCCCCGGCTGCCGCGCAAGTTTCCGCGCATTCGGGGAATGGTATTGCGGGTCTGCGGGAGCGGGTTGTTGCGGCCGGCGGCCAATTGGAGGCGCGGCAAGAGGCAGACGAATTTGTGATGAGCGTGGCTGTGCCACAGGAGGTTTCGGCATGATTCGAGTGTTGTTGGCCGATGATGAGGACTTGATCCGCGGAGCGCTCGTGGCGCTCTTGGGGCTTGAGGACGACCTCGAAGTTGTCGCCGAAGCGCGCGACGGCGTGGAAGCGATAGCGTTGGCGCGCGAGTTTCAGCCGGATGTGTGCGTGCTGGATTTGGAAATGCCGAATGCCGACGGGATCGAGGCGGCCGCCCAGATTTCACGGTCCGTGCCCACGCGCATTGTCATGGTGACGCGGCATGCCCGGCCAGGTGTTTTGCGGCGGGCGCTGGAGAACAAGGTGTCAGGTTTCGTGCCGAAATCGACGCCCGCGCAAGAACTCGCCCGCGTTATTCGGGACGTGGCTGCCGGAAAACGGTATGTGGATTCCGAGATTGCCGCGGCTGCTCTGGCGGCCAACGATTGCCCACTCACCGCGCGTGAATTGGATGTCTTGCGACTGGGGCGTGGGGGAGAGTCCATCGCGCGGATCGCGACATCGATGGGGCTGGCGCAGGGAACCGTACGCAATTATGTCTCCACGATCTTCGCGAAACTCAACGTGGACTCGCGCCAGGAGGCAGCGCAGCGCGCGTGGGAAAACGGCTGGATCTAGGCTTCGTTTCAGTGTTTTTGAAGTCTTTTCGGCGCAGGAGTAACGTATTCTCACGCCGAAAGGCGAGGGGCTTTAGCTCAGTTGGTAGAGCGTTTCGTTCGCAATGAAAAGGTCAGGGTTTCGACTCCCTTAAGCTCCACTTTTGTAATGTTCTGGGGCATCGTACTCAACGGTGTCTCAGGACATCTGTGTCTGAGCTGTTGGTGGGAGAGTCAACGAGAGTTGACTATTACAACTACTGTGGTTCAATCCAGAACGTCTTGGCTTTACACCGACGCACGCGTTGCCTCGGTCTGACACAAGACGGCGTGGAGTGGCGACGAGA
This sequence comes from Neomicrococcus aestuarii, assembly GCF_014201135.1. Classification (NCBI taxonomy): domain Bacteria; kingdom Bacillati; phylum Actinomycetota; class Actinomycetes; order Micrococcales; family Micrococcaceae; genus Neomicrococcus; species Neomicrococcus aestuarii. Next base: position 1,913,484 of record NZ_JACHDR010000001.1, read on the forward strand.
CAGATTTCAGTGCGGAAACCAATTGTCGGCCACCACACGTGTTTGCAAGGCACTCACTTCCATCCGCGGAACTAGTTTGCGCATTCGGAGACCTTCCGAAGAGTCGTATGGTTTCGCTAGGGGTTTGCCTAGCTTGGTATTTGAATCGATTCCTTTAAAGGGCCCGCATAGGACATGGATTTTGATGCCGGTGCTGTAAGCCTCGAGCTAAGTTGCCATGGGTGCAAGGCTGTTACTTGGTTCCCGTGGTGGGGTTTAGTCAGAAGGATGAGGGGTGTAGCCGGACGGTACTGCCACTTTGCGGGGCCAGATGGTGTAGCTGAGGGCCCAAATGAACTCAACCGTGACGACAATTCCAAGTATGCGGTACCACCCAGTGAGTGCTTCGGTGCGATTTGGGTCGTCAACCCACCAAGTGATGATCGCGAGGATTCCTGCTGCGATGAGAGCGGCCCCTAGGGTACGCGCGAAGTCACTCCAACACTGCTGGGTATGATCCCGCCCAGTTACTTTTATTGGAGCGGGGCCGTCGGCGAATCGGTGGGCGAAACGAGTATCTGCCCAAGCGATCATCCGGTGGCCGTAGGTCACGGAGAACCCGATGTAGAGTGCCGCCAGTCCGTGGTGCCAGGAAGCTGTGGCACCGGCGCCCAAATGCACGCTGACGGCGACCAGCAGCACTAGATCAATCAGTGGAGCGCACAGGAGCAGAGTCTTGCCAAGACGTTTGGCTTGGAGAATGTACCTGGCTGCCAGCCCAGCAAGTATGGCGATCCAAAAGCCAAGTTCGCAAGCGATGATAAGACCCAGAATCACGGCTTCCCCTTGTTGATACACCTGTGTTACCAAGTTATCACACAGGTGTGCCAAAATTCGTATATGCCTAAGTTGATCGACAAAGCGGTTCGCGAGCGCTGGGTCGGCGAGGCCGCTTGGCGTGTGGTTGTGCGCGACGGGATAACTAAGCTTTCGGTCCGCAACGTCGCCGCGGAGGCTGGTATAACCGCGGGTTCGCTCCGGTACCTTTTTCCGACGCAGGAGACCCTGCGCGCCTACGTGCTGGACCTTGTCCGTCAGAAGGTTGTTGATCGCATCGCTGCAACCCAGCCACGGCAATCGATTCGACTGACTGTAGATAGTTATTTTTCCCAACTCTTACCGCTCGATGCCGAGCGGCGGGTGGAGATGGAAGTTTTCCTTTCCGTTGGGGTCCTTGCGTTCACTGATCCGGTACTCCGACCTGCCTATGAACGGGCGCACCGGGACCTCCAAGAAGGATGCCGTCAAATACTCGCACTTCTCGCGACCGATCCCAGATATGCCGAGCTAGACCCGGAGGCTGAGACGGCACGCACCCACGCCATCATCGACGGGTTCGCCCTTCATCTCATCCGACAACATCAGGACGAGGACAACGACTGGGCCATGAAGGAACTTGCCCGACACCTTGATTCTCTTGCTACAGACATTGGCGTCTGATTCCGGCATTCTGTCCGGTAAAGGATCCGCGAACGGGCGATCATTTCCAAATTTTTAACGTATGAGCGGCCCCTTACTGTTGCAGCTCACACGTTAGAGGGACGCATTCAAGCCAACAGAGACATAGGTTGGGGGATGACGGTCTCTCACGCGGCGTCACGTCTAGTGTCGAGCTGCTTTTTGAGGTCTGGTCCGCTCTGGAATGAAGGCGGATCCGACGGCTTTCGATGCCCGTGAGACGAGCTTTTCCAGTGGACCGGGGCCGACGGTTAGTGCCCAGATGACTGCAAACGCCACAGCAAATGTCACTTGAGCTATGAACCAGAAGGCGGGATGGGGAGTCACGTCCACGATGCCGACCAGAATCAGGTGCATGGCGTAGAGCGTCAAGGTCATGTAACCCATATTCGCGAAGAAGGCAAGCCAGTTCATGAGGTATTTGCTCAGGAGCAGCACGAGGCCGAGGACGGCCATGGCAACTCCCAAGCTGAACGTCATGGCGAACGGAGTGTTGGAGTGCGGAGCGTCCACCGCGAGCCACCAATACGTGGTGGTGGGGTAGTAACTTTCCGGGCCGAAGATTTGAAGATCCCGGAAATCAGCCCGAGCCAGGTCCTTGGTGGCGTCAAAAATTGCTTCGCGGCCTCCTTGACGCGCCAGCAAAATGAAGGAAGTGATCTTGCTAAACACCGCTATGACGGTACCGACGATCACCATAGCGACCTGCGTACGCTCTCGGTGCAGCGATAAGCGACCCAAAGCGATGCCTACGCAAAGGTAGAGAGCCCACGTGACAATCGGGTAGGCACCTGTGAAGGTCAAGATGGTGAACACTTCGCTAGGGCGCGTGAAAAGATCCAGAATGGTGGGGTTTCCCGTGAAGGGATCGCCAACCAGATCATAGGCGCTGAAGACCAAGAATGGTCCTACCGAGGCAAATATGAGGGCGATGAGGATTAGCCAGCGGACGCGAAATAGCGTCAGAGGAATGGCGATGAAGAACATTAGTCCGTAATACGGCAAGATGTTCAGCACTCCTGAGGCCTCGCCCACCAAGTTGATGGTCATGCCGATGACCAAGAGGATGAGGGAACGAGTGGCAATCGAGACGAGCGCGCGTATGCGCTTGTCGCCTGTGTAGGGGCTTCGACCGCCCGTCATGAACGCGAGACTTACACCCGCAAGCAAGGCGAATAGTGCGGCGGCGTTGCCTGAGAAAATGGTCCAGATGGGCGTCGGGCTGCCCGAGTTTTCGTCAGAGCCAGGCAAAATGTGGATGATCACCATGCCGAGAAACGCCATGCCGCGTGCCACGTCAACGCCCAGCAAACGGGTTTGTGAGCGGTGACTATTGGCTTGGGATTTAGGTTTTTTTGATGTGGTTTCTATCAGGTGCCGTGCTTGGTAAGTGGAGGCCACTTCACTGAATTGCGTGCCGTTGCCATGGGAGAAGGGCCGAACGTCGGCATTGGTTTCCTCAACGGGTGCGGGTCCGTCTTCACCCACCCAAATGGAGCGCGCGGGCCGTGCGCCTGGGCGCGGGTGGACCGGAAGCAGTTCGGTGTCAGGGTTGGAATCATCAGCCATGGTGTGTCACCTCCTTCTCGTTGAGTCGTTGGGCGGGGTTGCCGGCCCAGTAGCCGTCCGGTGGAATCACTTCTTGGCGAAGGACCAATGAAGCGGGTCCTACGGTGCTTCGGGCTTCAATTTCGGAGCCGGGAAGCATGAATGAGTTCGGGCCGAGGGTGGCGCCGTCGTGGACGAAGACGCGTTCCATGGACATGACACGGTCTTGAAAGAGATGTGTTTGGAGTACCGTGCCACGGTTGATGGTGGCACGTTCGCCGATGTTGACTAGGTCAAACTCAGGTAGCCACCAAGTTTCCACCCACGCACCGCGACCGATTTTGACGCCCATTAAGCGTTGGTATGCGTTGAATAGCGGTGAGCCAAGGGCGTGACGCAAGAAGTGAGGGACAGCTAGCTGTTCCACGAACACGTCAACGAGTTCTCCGCGCCATACGAAGGAGCTAAAGAGCGGCCGGTCACCAACGGGGTAGTACCCGATAAGGGTCCATTTCAGCACTAGGGGGATGAGTGTGAGGATGGCGGCTCCGGCGAGAGCATATAGCGAGGCGATCAGCGCGGCATCCAGTAATCCGTCAAGTGAAGCGTCCTAGGTTTGATGCCGCTCCTGTTTGAGTCTAGGAGAATGAGCAGTATGTCTAAGATCATCGATCCGGAAGTGAAAGCGCGCGCCGTGCGTCTTGTCACGGAGCACTCGCCGGAGTATCCGTCGTTGACGGCCGCGGTCACGGCTGTAGCGAAGCAGCTCGGTGTGGGGAAGGAGTCGTTGCGTCGTTGGGTGATCCAAGCCCAAGTCGATACCGGCGAACGCGGAGGCGTCACAACGAACGAGCAGTCTGAGATCAAGCGGCTCAAGGCCGAGAACCGGCGGCTGCGAGAAGACGTGGCGATCCTTCGAGCGGCAACAACTTTCTTCGCGGGGGAACTCGAGACCCGCAACCGTTGATGGCTGCGTTCATTGATCAGATGAACGCAGCTGGGTTCGCGGTCGAGTCGATCTGCCGGGTCTTGCGCGAGCAGGGCTACCAGATCGCCGCGAGAACCTACCGCTACTGGAAACAGGGTGCGGTGGCGGCCAGAACGATGACCGACGCGCTCGTGGTCGACAAGGTCCGCGACCTGGCATGGACCACCACTGCGTCCGGGCAGCGCACGATGACGCCCGAGGGCCTCTACGGGCGGCGGAAAATGACCGCACTGGTGCGCCGTCAGCCCGGTTTCGTGAACGTTTCCGCAGGGGCTGTTGATCGGGCGATGACCCTTCTGGGGCTCGCTGGGGTACGCCGGGACAAGGGAATCCGCACCACGATACCGGCCAAAGACGGCACTCGGGCCGGTGACCTGCTCGACCGGGATTTCACCGCCCCACGGCCAGACCACACCTGGGTCATGGACTTTACCTACATGAGGACCTGGGCAGGATTCTGCTACGTCGCGTTCATCGTTGACGTGTTCTCGCAACGCATTATTGCCTGGCATGCCGCTACCAGCATGCACACGAATCTGGTGCTCATCCCATTACGGATGGCCGTGTGGCAGCGTGAGCGAGACGGCCACCCGATCCAGCCCCGTTCGTTGCGGGCCCACTCCGATGCCGGGTCCCAGGGTGAATTCAATCGGTGGTAGCAACACTCGGTTGTTGTACTGATTCTAGATAATCTTCGAACGCTTCAGCTGGGGTTCTCCATCCCAGGGTCTTTCGCGGCCTGGTGTTGAGGGTGTGAGCGATGGCTGCGACTTCTTCAGCGCCCCATCGTGAGAGATCGGTGCCTTTGGGGAAGTATTGCCGTAGCAGCCCATTGGTGTTCTCGTTCGTGCCGCGTTGCCAGGGGCTACGTGGGTCTGCGAAATAGACTGGTACTCCAGATTCGACGGTGAACTGAGAATGAGCTGAGAGCTCTTTGCCTCGATCCCAGGTGAGTGACTTTCGCAGATGCTCGGGCAGTTCCGCAACAGTCTTCGACAACGCGTTTTTCATGCTCACTGCCCCGTACCCGGCTAAAGGAGGACCGTTCTTCTTCCGCGGGAGGGTGCCGTAGCCTTGTTCGCGAGGCAGATGGACAAGCATGGTGAACCGTGTGGTGCGCTCGACCAGCGTGCCGACTGCCGAGCGATTGAGTCCAATGATCAGGTCACCTTCCCAATGGCCTGGCACGGCTCGGTCTTCGACCTCGGCGGGCCGTTGGCTGATAATGACCTTCTCATCGACATGGGCCCATGATTTCGCCTGCGCTCGGGCACGCGGGACCCGAAGGGCGCGGCCGGTGCGCAAGCAGGTCACCAATTCACGCTTCAGAGCACCACGGCCCTGAATGTAGAGAGCCTGGTAGATAGCTTCGTGCGAGATCCGCATGGACTCATCCTCAGGGAAGTCAACCTTCAGCCGATGGGAGATCTGCTCAGGACTCCAGCCTTTCACCCATCGGCGATCCCCGCGATGAGGCTTATTTCTGCCCTTCCACACAGCCTCATCAGGCCCATCAATCACCTGTCCGTCAGCAGCGGTGACTTTTCCCGCCAGTCGGTCCTGAACGTAGTCCCGCAACCTGGGATTACTCACCAGCTTTGCAGTCTTGGGCCGCTGAGCGAAGACCTCCGACTTCCATTGAGCAACTGAGGCTCGATAGTCCAACTTCCCGCCTCGGGTGGCCGCGTTACGCCGTAACTCTCGTGAAATCGTAGAAGGACTCCGTCCTAGACGACGAGCTATTTCGCGAACACCGATTTCTTGGGCTCGCAGCAGAGCGATCTCCTCACGCTCTTGGAAGGAAAGGTACCGGGAAGAGACCTTCGAGGACATAAACAGCGGCATACCACCACGATTGCGGAACCATCGAGCACCAACGGCTTGAGACACACCAGTGGCCTCTGCTGCCTTCTCAGAGGTGATCCCGGTGGCGATGTGCTTCCAGAACTCTCGTTCGACCTCCTGACGATGAGACGGAGCCCCCGGCGACTTCATCGCTGAACGGCCTGTGAACTGCCGCACCCATGCTGATGGTCTTCCCATTGCATACCTCCACGATCAAGGTGTTGCTACGACCAGTTGAATCCGGGCAGTACACGTCGCTGCTCTACACCGAGCGCCTTGCGCTCGAGCAGATCCAGCCCTCGATCGGGTCCGTCGGGGACGCTTACGATAATGCGCTCATGGAAAGCATCAACGGCCTTTACAAGGCCGAGTGCATCCGCACCACGATCTTCCACTCAGCTCCTTACAAAACCCTCGCCGACGTCGAATACGCCACCGCCGGCTGGATCGATTGGTACAACAACCGACGCCTCCACTCCAGCTTGGGATATATTCCCCCTATGGAGTTCGAAACCGCCCACTACGCGACCCTCAACCGAGAGCCGCAACCCGCATGAAAGCGGCAAAAAACCTAGTGCGCTTCAATGAGAATTTCGTGCCCGCGCCAGACGCCAGAGTCCACCATCCCTGCAAATTCCCTGCGCCCACTGGCAAGAGCCGCAGAGGTAGGCTTCCAGCCCGCCTCGGGGACGCGGCCCCCAGGAACCGCGCTGTCCCAACCTGAAGCGCAAAACCGAGCCGATTATGCTCACCGCGACGCTCAGCAATCCCTTCCAGGTCAGCCGCGTCGAGATAGAAGAACTGCTCCAGCTCCGCCGGAGATGGTTCGCCTACGAACCGCCCGAACACCACCGTTTGTTCCTCGGTCAAATATTGATCAGTCGGCATATCACCACGCTACCTCGCGCCCGAGCAGGGCTTAGCGCTCAATCCGTCCCCATTACTACCAAGACCCCATGTTCGGGACGAAGATGCGCTCGGTCATCAAGCTGCCCGGGGACGGGGTGGGCTCCGTCGTGGAGCAGCAGTTCGGGCTCGCCCGTCAGATCCTCGTTACCGGGCTGGTGCCCATCATCGAGCCCGAGGTGGATATCCGCAGCCCCCGCAAGGCCGAGGTGGAGGACCAGCTCAAGGCGGCAATCCTCGCCCAACTGGACAAGCTCGGAGACGACCAGTCGGTCATCCTCAAAGTGACGCTGCCGGAGGGGGCGGACTTCTACCGCGAGTTCGTGGACCATCCCCGAGTGATCCGCGTCCTGGCCCTGTCGGGCGGCTATACCCGGGCCCAGGCCACCACCCTGCTGGCCCGCAACCACGGCGTGATCGCCAGCTTCTCCCGCGCCCTGACCGAAGGGCTGAGTACGGCCCAGAGCCCAGCGCAGTTCAATGCGGTGTTGGATGAGGCCATCAACGCGATCGCGACGGCCTCTCGCACCTGACCGGAGGCCATAGGACCGCTGCGGTAGTCCGCGGCCGCCGAAGCGGTGTCCGACCACCCCCCATTCCTGGGGCCGGGCACCGCCTCAGCGGCGTCTGCCGCGCAGTTCAACGGGCAGCCACCGAGGAGCGCACGAAGTCCTGGCGCACCCCCAAGGCGCGGTCGGTGCGCCGGATGGACTCGCCGCCGTCGTCGACGGTTCCGGTGAGGGCCCGGATCGCGTCGATGTTCTCGGGGACGACGATCGCCTGGTTGTCCACCGTGTAGGTGTAGTACAGCTCGTTGCCGTCCACGGTGAGGATGTCTTCCCAGAGGGCCACCTCATACATATCACCCCGGGGCCGGCCCAGGTCCTCCATGAGTTCCACGGTGCTATTGACCGCCACGACGCCGTCCGAGCGCCGGACGAAGGCGATCCGCGGCATCGCCCGGAACGCCTCCAACACCTCCTGCTTTTCGGCCGGGCGGGTGAGCTCGATCGTCCAGTAGTGCAGGTGGTTCTGAGTGTGGGCTCCCTTGGCGGCCATGGTGACCACGTCCAGGTCCGGGACCACCGACTGGGCGTCGGGCCCCTGATGGCTGGGGATTCGGCCCTCGGGGACGATGGTGTTCATGATCCCGGAATGGTCCGATTCCCACGGATCGGTGGCCCGGCGGATGAGCACCCCCCGGGCCTTGGACAGCAGTCCGACGTCCTTCAGCGCGGTAAGGGCCCGGACGGTGGCGGTGGTATTGCAGGACACCACCCGGGTGCTGTCCCGGCCCAGGGCGGTGGCGTAGTTGGCGTGGGCGACGAAGGAGTGGCCGGTGAGATCGTGCTTCTCCCCGCCCTGGAACACGGATTTGACCCCGTGGGCACGGTAGAGCTCCAGGTTGCCGGCGCCCACCTGGGCCGGGGTGCAGTCCACCACGACGTCAACGTTCTCGAGCAGGTCGTGCAGGCCTCCGACGACGGGAAGGCCGGCATCCGCCATCACCGGTAGGGCCTGCTCGGTAGAGGCGTAGACGGGGATACCCTTCCCGGCCGCAGTCGCGATCCGGTAGTCAGCGATGACGTCACTGACTCCCACCAGCGCCATGTCCTCCTGGGCCCGGACCGCGTCGGCGACGCGTTTGCCGATGACCCCGTACCCGTTCACCGCGACCTTGATCTTGTCCTGCATGCTCGTCTCCTTTCCTGGAGGACCCGTTCCGGTTTCGGGGTCTATCGCCAGCCGCGTCTCACCGGATGCCCGCAGCGGACGACGGTGCTCAGAGCTTGTCGAGCATCTGTTGCATTTCGGTGATCTCGGCCTCCTGGTCGGCGATGACCTGCTCGGCGAGCTGCACGGCCTGCGGGTTCTGGCCGTCCTTGGCCTCGTCCTTGGCCATGTCCACGGCGCCCTTGTGGTGGGCGGTCATCTGCTCCAGGTACAACCGGGCGGCCTCGGTGCCCTGGGCCTGGTCGAGGGCGGTCATGTCCTCCTCGGACATCATCCCGGACATCCCGCCGTGGTCCATGCCCTCCATACCGTCCATGCCGTCCGTGTCCACGGGGTCTTGGCCCCAGGCGGTGAGCATGGAGTTCATGCGCTTGATCTCCGGCCCCTGGGCGTCGATGACCTTCTGGGCGAACGCGGCCACCTCCGCCGGGACGTCATCCTTGGCCAGCAGCATCTCGCTCATCTCAACGGCCTGCTGGTGGTGCGGGATCATCATTTGGGCGAACATCACGTCCGCGTCGTTGTGCTCGGCGGAGACCTCCTCAGCCGAACCGGTCGCCGTGGTGGACGGTGTCGCGGTGGCCGTGGCCGCAGGGGTGGCGGCCGGGGCGGAGCTGGTCGCAGTGGCCGAGGCCTCAGCGCCGGCGTTCTCGTCCTGGGCGCCGGTGCCGCAGGCGGTCAAGGTCAGGGCGGAGGCCAGGGCCAGGGCGGTCAGCGTCATGGTGCGTTTCATGGTGGGTCCTTCCATAGTGGGTTGAGGGTTCATATCAGAGTTCGCGCCAAGAGGCGCGATCAGGAGGTCGCGGGTTGAAGGGCAGCCTCCGGCCGGGGGGCGCCGAGGGGGGCCAGGTGGCCCGGGTCCAGGTTGATCCGGCGCAGCAGTTGGGCGTTGAGGGCGACCACGATGGTGGAGGCGGACATCAGGATCGCGCCCACCGCGGGGGAGAGCACGAACCCGATCGGGGCGAGCACGCCGGCGGCCAGCGGCACGGCGAGCACGTTGTAGCCGGTGGCCCACACCAGGTTCTGGATCATCTTGGTGTAGCTGGCCTGGGAGAGCTCGATCATCGACAGCACCGCGCGGGGGTCGTTGCTGGCCAGCACAACGCCGGCGGACTCCATGGCCACGTCGGTGCCGGCGCCGATGGCGATGCCGACCTCGGCCCGCGCCAGTGCCGGGGCGTCGTTGACGCCGTCGCCCACCATGGCCACGGACAGTCCCCGGGACTGCAACTCGGTGACCTTGGTGTCCTTGTCCTGGGGGAGGACCTCGGCGAAGACCTCGTCGATGCCCAGGTCCGCCCCGACGGCCTCGGCGACCTGGCGGGCATCGCCGGTGATCATCGCGACCTTGATGCCGCGGGCGTGCAGGGCGGCCACGGCGGCCCGGGACTCGGGACGGACCTTGTCCTCCACGGCGACCGCGCCGATAACGGACCCCTCGCGCAGCACGTGCAACACCCCGGCCCCGCGCGCGGTCCAGGAGGCGGTGTGCTCAGTGATCTCCGCCGGCATGGTCAGGTTAAGCTCGCGCAGCATGTTCGGGCCCCCGACGAGGATCTCGGAGCCGTCCACGGTGGCGCGCACCCCGCGGCCCATGGCAGCACTGAAGTCCGTGCCGCGCTTGCGCAACGTGCTGGCCTGCGGGTGCTGCCCGGCGGCGGTGACGATGGCCCGGGCCACGGGGTGCTCGCTGTCAGCCTCGGCCGCGGCGGCCACCGCCAGCAGTTCTGCCTCGGACACGCCGGGCATCGCGGTGACGGCGGTGACGACGTGGGCGCCCTCGGTCAGGGTGCCGGTCTTGTCGAACAGGACCACGTCGATGGTGCGCATCCGCTCCAGGGCCATCCGGTCCTTGATCAGGACCCCGGACTTGGCGGCCTTCTCCGTGGAGAGGGCGATCACCAGCGGGATGGCCAGGCCCAGGGCGTGCGGGCAGGCGATGACCAGCACGGTCACGGTGCGGGTGACCGCGTCGGTGGGCTGGCCGATCGCGGTCCACACGATCGCGGTGATGATCGCCGCGACCAGGGCGAACCAGAACAGCAGGGCCGCCGCCCGGTCGGCCAACGCCTGGGCGCGGGAGGAGGATTCCTGGGCGTCGGCGACCATCCGCTGGATCCCGGCCAGGGTCGTGTCGGTCCCGACGGCGGCCACCTTCACCCGCACGGTGTTGTCGGTGGCCACGGTCCCAGCGACCACCGTGTCCCCGGCCTGGCGCAGCACGGGCTTCGACTCCCCGGTGATCATCGCCTCGTCGAACTCCGCGGCGCCCTCGAGGATGGTCCCGTCGGCCGGCACCCGGGCCCCGGCCCGCACTAGCACCACATCGCCCACGGCCAACTCGGTGATCGGCACGGTGATGGTATCACCGTCCACGACCTTCTCGGCCTCCTCCGGCAGCAGCGCCGCCAGCGCGTCCAAGGCGGAGGAGGCCGCGCCCAGGGCGCGCATCTCCATCCAGTGGCCCAGCAGCATGATGACCACCAGCAGCGCCAGCTCCCACCAGAAGTCCAGCATCAGGTCCCCGATGCCCAGGGTCGTGACCCAGGAGGCGACGAAGGCCACCGTGATGGCCATCGCGATCAGCAGCATCATCCCGGGCTGGCGGGCGCGCAACTCGGTCAGCCCGCCCTTCAGGAAGGGCATGCCGCCATAGAGGTAGATCACGGTGCCCAGCACCGGGGCGATCCACGCCGAGCCCGGGAACTCGGGGACGTGGTAGCCCAGCAGCTGCCCGACCATGTGGCTGAAGAACACCACCGGGATGGAGAGCACCAGTGAGACCCAGAACCGGTTCTTGAACATCGCGGTGGAATGCCCGGCGTGCTGACCGTGGTCGTGGACCTGGTGGTCCTCGTCCAGGGCCGAGTGGGCGTGACCCTGCGGCATGGCCTGACCGTGGGTGGCCGCGTCCGCGGGGTGGTGGGCGGCATGGTCGGTGTGGTTGGCGTGGCCGGCGTGGGGGTTCGGGTCTGGGTGTTCGGCGGTCTGGTCGGTGGGGTGATCGTGGTGGTGCGGTGTGCTCATGGTGTTCCTTCTGCTCGGCGGTCTGTTCGGCGACCGGCTCGGCGGTGGGGCGCCGACCTCGAGGGGATGGGTCGGTTAGATCCGGACGCGGTAGCCGGCCGCTTCGATGGCGGTCCGCACGGAGTCCGCGGAGGCGGGCCCGGTCACGGTGACGGGGGAGGCCCCGCCGGCGACCAGTTCGACCCGGACATCGTCCACCCCGTCCAGGGCGCTCACGGCCTCGGCGACGGAGCCCACGCAGTGTCCGCAGGTCATGCCCTCCACCTGGTAGGTCGCGTCGCCGGCGCTCGTCCCGGTTGGGCCGGCACTCTGGCGCCCGGCGGGGGCGGTGGCGTCGGCGGCTGGGGCGCAGCACGAGCAGCCGTTGGTGGCCCCCGGCAGCGGGGTGCGGGCGGATTCGGTCATGACGGTCTCCTTCAGGTCTGAGGGCGGCGCCGGACGGCGCCTCTCCTCTTAGTATATACCCCCCGGGGGTATCATTCAAGGGGTGGAGCGCCGGTGTTCACGGTGGATAAACGGGTGCGCCGGTAGGTGGGCTGGTCGGGGGGGGCTGCTTGGTGGGCAGGTCGATGGTGAATGTCGCCCCGGCCGTGGTGGAGGTGGCGCTCAGGGTGCCGCCGTGGGTCTGGATGAGAGCTCGGGAGATGGCCAGGCCGACCCCGGAGCCGCCGTGGTCACGGTCGCGGGCGGTGTCCCCGCGGTAGAAGCGTTCGAAGACGTGCGGCAGGTGCTCGGGAGAGATCCCCTCCCCGGTGTCGGTGACGCTGAGCGTGACCCCGGACGGGCTTTGTCGGGCCTCGAGGGTGACCCGGCCCCCGGCCGGGGTGTGGCGCAGGGCGTTGGTGAGCAGGTTGCCCAGGACCTGGCCCATGCGCTGGCGGTCCACGTCCACGACCAGGCCCGGATCGGCGTCCATGGTCAGGGCCACGCCCTTGGTGGCGTAGGCCTCCTTGTGGGCCTCGGTCGCGGCATGCAGCAGCCCGCTGACCCCTTGGGGGCTGCGGTCCAGTTCGATCCGGCCCTCCTCGGCGCGGGAGACGTCGTTGATGTCCTCCACCAGCCGGGTCAACCGGGCCAGCTGCTCGCCCATCAGCTCACCGGTGGGCTCGTCCCAGTGGGACACCCCGTCTTGCAGGGCCTCGTGGTAGACGGTCAGCACGGAGACGGGGGTGCGCAGCTCGTGGGCCAGGTCCGAGAGCATCCGTCGACGGGTGTCCTCGGTGCGCTGAAGCCGTGCGGCCATGGTGTTGAAAGACCCTGCCAGCTCCTCCACCTCGGTGCCGGCGCCTATGGCCGGCACGCGGGTGTCGTACCGTCCACCGGCCATGGCCTTGGCCGCCTGGGTCAGGGCGTTGATCGGACTCTGGATCCGGCGGGCGACATGCCAGGTCAATGCCAGACAACAGATCAAGGCCGTGGCCAGAGCCACGCCCAGGGTCCAGAAATTGGCGTCCCGGTAGGCCTGCTCCACGTGCAGCACCTGGGCTGCATCGTGTCTGGCCCCGGCCTGTTCCAGGTGCTCGTGGAACAGTGGTGGGCCGGCCAGGGAGGCCACCACCACCGCGGCCAGCACGCTGGCCCCCACCACCAGCAGCTGGGCGAGGAAGAACCGGGCCGCTAATCCTTGGTAGCGCCGCCGGCCGGTCATTGCTCCGCCATCCGGTAGCCGACCCCGCGGACGGTGTCGATATAGCGGGCCGGGTCCGCGTCGAGCTTGCGGCGCAGGTTCTTGATGTGCACGTCCACGAGCCGTTCATCGCCCACCCAGGCCGGGTCCCATACGATATCGATCAGCTGGCGCCGGGAGAAGGCCTGGTGCGGGCGCCCCGACAAGGCGGCCAGCAGGTCGAACTCCGTGCGCGTTAGTTGCACCACCTGGCCCGACACGCGGGCCTCGTGGGCGGCCAGGTCGATGACCAGGTCACCGCAGACCCGTTCCGGTTCGGGGGCTGACACCGTTGTGCGCGGCCGGCGCATGACCGCCCCCACCCGGGCGACCAGCTCCCGGACGCTGAAGGGTTTGGTGATGTAGTCATCGGCCCCCACCGCCAATCCCTCCAACCGGTGGTGCTCATGGCCGCGGGCGGTGAGCATCAGCACATAGCACTCGGAGAAGGCCCGCACCCGCCGGCACACCTCGATCCCGTCCAGCCCGGGCAGGCCCAGGTCCAGGACCATCACGTCGGGCTCGTGAACCCGGGCGGCCTGCACTGCGGCCGGGCCGGTGTGGGTGAGGGCCACCTCGTAGCCGGCCCGCTCCAGGTAGGTGGCCACCATGCGCGCCAGCGGCTTCTCGTCATCGACCACCAACACCCGGCCGGCCGCCGGACCAGTCCCAGTGTCAGTCCCAGTGTCAGTCCCAGTGCCAGTGCCAGTGCCAGAGTTCATGGGTCCAGTCTCGCTCTGTCTCGCGCCCCGGCGGCTCAGAACGGTGCCGGGTCGGGGAATCTTCATCGAATCTTCAAGGCAAACCGCCCCATCCCGGCGCGTCACCGGCCGACAATGGTAGATAGCCCCGCCTTTTGGCCCGGGGCGGAAAGGCTCCATGACCCCCCTGACCCGCAGAACCCTGATCGCCGGCGGGCTGACCCTGCTCGGCGCTGGCACCCTCACCGCCTGCGCCGCGCCGAACCCCGCGACATCCCCGGCGGCCGGCACCGGCACGCAGGGCACCAGCACGGCCATCACCCACGTCCATGCCCTCACCCGGGACCCCGAGTCCGGTGAGGTGCTGCTGGCCACCCACCAGGGCCTGTTCCGGCTCCAGGACGGGGAGCTGACCCAGGTCGGTCCGGTCGTGGACTTCATGAGTTTCACCCTGACTCCCGAGGGCCGCTACCTGGCCTCGGGTCACCCCGCGCCGCGCACCGACCTGCCCGAGCCGCTGGGCCTGGCCGAGTCCACCGACCGGGGCCAGAGCTGGACGGTGCTCTCCCGCGGCGGCGCATCCGATTTCCACGCCCTGGCCGCCGGCCCGAACGGGGTCCTCGGCTTCGATGGGCAACTGCGCGCCAGCACCGACGGCCTCACCTGGCAGAGCCTTGAGATCCCCGTCGCCCCGGCATCGCTGGCGATCTCCCCCCAAACCGGGACCGTGCTGGCCACCACCGAAACCGGCATGTTCCGCTCGACCGACCACGGCGCGACCTGGACCATCCTGGACACCCCCCAGCTGATGCACCTGGTCGCCTGGGCCGATGACACCACCGCCGTGGGCGCCGGCACCGAGGGACACCTGCTGACCAGCACCGACGCCGGCGACACCTGGACCGCCAGCGACCGCCCTGTCGGCACGGCCACCGCCCTGGGAACGGGCATCACCGACGACGGGCAGACCGAAGCACTGCTGGTCGTCGGCTCGACCGTGCTGTCCACCACGGACGGCGGGAACACCACCGAATCGCTGCTGTGACCTCCTCCCGCCGCCCCCCTGTCCGACTGGCCCGCCCTTCGAACCGTTCTGGGCACCCTCGTGTTGATCCTGGGCCTGCTCGGGATGCACGCTGGTACGGGCACCAGCGCGGCTTGGGCCGCCACCGGTACGGCCACCGCCACAACTGTTCATCACCTCGGGCCGGGGGCCATCGGTCCGGCCGGCATGGTGCCCGAGGTCGTGCTCCCGGCCGAGCCTGCCGGGGATGAGGCAGCCGACCCCCGGGCTGCCGGTCTGTGCCCTGGAGGCCGTGGACGATACCTGCGCCTCGGCCCTGACCAAGGCACCTGTCGTGTCCCACTTGGCCTCCCGGGCCCTCCTGCCTAGCCCCGGTGGGGGACTGACCGCACCACCCCTGCCCTGGGTTGCCCATTTCCGGCCCCCGTGGACCCTTCACTGGCTCAACTGGCCATCAGCCGCACCTAAAGCCCCCGGCCGCGCCCCACCGGTGAGCGCAGGGTCCGCCAATACCTCCGGGTGACAGCGGCACGCAGCCCCGGTACGCCACCGGCCTCACCCAGCAACTGATCAGCCATGCCCGGCCCCGTCGCGCCCGCCTGCGACACGGGGCCGGATGACGGAAAGAAGAACCGATGACCTCCTCACTGACCACCCGCCGCACCTTCCTGGGCGCCTCCGTCGGGGCCCTGGCGCTGGCCGGGCTGGCCGCCTGCGCCGATCCCGCCATCAGCCCCCAACCGTCAGGGCGCATCCTGCCCACCGACCCGCTGGTCGCCGAGTACGAGAAACGACGCGCCGCCTCGGGCACCACCGTCACCCACCGGCTCTCCGCCGCACCCCTCGAGACCTCCCTCCAGGGTCGGGGCCTGACCACCTGGGGATACAACGACGGCCTCAACGGGCCGCTGCTGCGCGCCCAGACCGGGGACCTGCTCAAGGTCAGCGTCGCCAACGACCTGCCCGAGGACACGAGCGTGCACTGGCACGGGCTGGCCCTGCGCAACGACGCCGACGGAGTCCAGGGGGTGACCCAGGACCCCATCGCCGCCGGAGGACGCTATACGTACGGCTTCCGGCTGTCCCATCCGGGCACGTACTGGTACCACTCCCACTTCGACACCCAGCGCGAACGCGCCCTGTACGGGGCCCTGATCGTCGAGGACCCCAACGAGCCCCTCAGCTACGACCAGGAATGGGTCGTGATCCTGGACGACTGGCTCGACGGGATCACCGGAACACCGCAGGACGTCGTCGAGGAACTCTCCGCCGGGATGGACATGTCCGGCGACATGGAGGGCATGGCCGGCATGGCGGGCATGGACCACGGGTCCATGAGCCAGGACAGCTCCTCGGGCATGCCCATGAAGCACATGCTCATGGGCGCTGAGAGCGACTATCTGGGCGGGGACGCCGGCGACGTGAAGATCCCCGTGCACCTGTTCAACGGCCGCCCCCCATCCGACCCGGACACCTTCTCCAGCACCCCGGGCAACCGGATCCGCCTGCGCTTGATCAACGCGGCCGGAGACACCGCCTACCGGGTCGGGATCCCCGGCCAGGAACTGACCATCACCCACACCGACGGGTTCCCGGTCCAGCCCCGCCAGGCCGATGCCGTTGTCCTGGGGATGGGCGAACGCCTGGACGTGCTGATCACCCTCGGCGACCAGGCGGTGCCCGTACTGGCCCTGCCCGAGGGCAAGACCGGCCACGCCTACGGCATCATCGCAGCCGGTCCAAAGACCACGCTCTCCGGTCGGCTCCCGCAGACCCTGGGCGGAACCGTGCTCGATGGCAGCCGACTGAAGGCACACGAATCCGTCCTGCTCCCACCCAAGGACCCGACCAGGACCCACGAGGTACGCCTCACCGGATCGATGATGGAGTACGACTGGGGCATCAACGGGCGACGCTTCGACCCGGCCAACCCCTTCGAGGGCGCCTTCGAACTCCGGTTGAACGAACGCGTGCGGGTCACGATGACCAACGACACCGACATGTGGCACCCCATGCACCTGCACGGCCACACCTTCCAGCTGGCCGACCATGGCGCCCGCAAGGACACGGTCATCATCAAACCCCGGCAAACCATCGTCTTCGACTTCGAGGCGGACAACCCGGGCCAGTGGCTAACCCACTGCCACAACGCCTACCACGCCGAGGCCGGGATGATGGGCGTCTTCTCCTACCTCAAGTAGGACAGGGATCGGTGCAGTTGACCTCCGAGGCCCTGGACCCGAACATCGTAATCGATGATCGAATCATCGAGGCTGCGAACCGTTTTGAGGGACTATACAGAATTATGCGACGACCGCAGAAACCACCGTCCTGTGTCATCAATCCATTTCGTCCATCCTGGGGGGAGCCCTATCGGGGCCAGGTTGAACGACTGATGGCCGTCATTGTTGAACACCGCGATCGTGCGGTGGAACTTGGCGGCCGCGAGGCGGAAGCTATTTTGGTCAGCCACCAGCTGCCAATCTGGTTAACGCGCCGTTCAGCCGCGGGCAAGGCCCTGTGGTACGACCCGCGGAAACGCGAGCGCACTCTCACCTCCGTGACTAGCCTGGACTTTGAAGCTGAAAGTCTAGTCACAGACCGATATACAAAACCCCAAGAGTCAAACTGCATCTCCAGACGTTATCAAAAAGATATTGCTTCGTTATCGGAATGTGACTTTTGAGGGGTTTTTGCTGTAGGTTTTTCTTTTACCGGGCTCCATTGGAGTCTGTCACCCCGGATGGATTGCCGAGCGCTGCCACCATGTCGGGGACCGTTCGCTTATGTACTGGCAGTGGCGGGGGACCCATCTTCGGGTCCATCAGGACCCTAGGGGTTAAGTCCTCATGCCGATCTTCGGTGTGCAGGACCGAGTGACTCCCACTCGAACCCGACAGCTTACCCCGCAGGCATTGGGAGAGGTATACACATCATGTCCATTCGTCATGCCCACGCTCGCCACCGAGCAACACCGGTCCGCCGCAACCCCATGGAAACGCTCTCGAAGGCCGTTTCCTTCAATGCCGGTACCTTCGGTCGCCAAGCAATCATTGTTGTCGCAGCTTCCGGTCTAGCACTGGGATTGGCGGCCCCCAGCCAAGCCCAGCAGCTGCCCAGCAGTGCCCTTTCGGTGCCCACGTACGCCTCCTCCGGTGACAGTGCCAGCATCAGCGCGACAACGGCGCCTAAATCCGGGACCTACAAGTCCACCCGCGCCTCCGTTACCTCCAGTCCGGCTCCGCGTTCGGGTGCGACGCACTCCCATCACACCCATGCAGCCCCACCGGTGACTTCACGGGCAGGACATTCCCATGCGGCTTCCAAGGCCTCAACCTCCGGGGCCCAGGGTGCCGCCACGACTCGGCACACCCATCCTTCGGCCGCCGGGTCCAGCATTCAGCCAACCGCCAGCACCGTCACCGTCACCCCGCAGTCGGGGGCTTCAAAAGCAGCAGAAGACCAGGGCTCAGCGGTGAAGACCGCCTCCAGCGGAAAATTGGGTAATATCGCCAGCATGGCTCTGTCGTACAAGGGTGCCCCGTATGTCTGGGGTGGAGACAGCCCCGCCGGGTGGGACTGCTCGGGGTTCATTCAGTACGTCTATGGCAAGGCCGGCATCAGCCTGCCGCACAACACCACGGCCATCCGTACCAGCGGAAAGTTCGTCAAAACCAGCAACCCCAAGCCCGGAGACCTGGTCTACCAGAACAACGGAAGCCATGCCGGTATCTACATCGGCAATGGAAAGATCATCGGCGCCCAGAACCCCAGTGTGGGCACCGTCATCCGCGACGCGGACAGCCCGTACGGCCCCCTTATGGGCTATTACACCTTGGCCAGCTAAATAGAGCTTAGAGTTGCGTGGCCCCATTCGATTCTCTTGGATGGGGCCACACTTGCTTCCCGTTGAACGACCGTCTTACGGGACGTCGGCGGTTCAGTTTCGCCAGCATGTCAGCGCGCATGCGCAGAGGTGGTCAGTCGCCGCCCTTGGAAGGGGCGGGACGAAGCGCTCCGAGTGCATACAGAACAACTCCCGCTGTAACAAACACATCTGCCAGGTTGAAGGTGGCGAACCACCCGGTGTGCAGGTAGTCCACCACGCCGCGCCCGTCCAACCGGTCAATGAAATTGCCGAAGGCCCCGCCGAGCAGCAACGTTGCACCCGCCCGGGACATTCTGCCCATGGCTGGTGCCGAGGAAACCGCATACCAGGTAAGTCCGGCGATGATCAGCCCGGTGACCGCCACGATGGCCCAGGCGGGAAGGTCCGCGCCAAAACTGAACGCGACGCCCGGGTTATAGAGCAACCGGAGGTTGATCAGCCCCAGGTCGATTACCTTACCGTTGGAAAGCAAGCTTTCGGCCAATGCCTTGAGGGCCAGATCCACGCAGACCAGCACAACGGCTCCAAGCAGCATCGCGGCCCTGACAATACGCGCGGTTCGAACCTGCGCCGAGGAACGAGCCACAAGTTGGCCGCTCATGCCGAGGGTTCCAGGATCGAGGCTGGCTGCACGGTCTGTAGCGCGGTTTTGCGGCGGAGCCGACCGGCCCGGACACCGTTGGCAATCACGACGATTTCGGCCAGTTCGTGGATCAGGACTACCGTTGCCAAGCCGAGCACCCCAAAGAGTGCCAGGGGGATCAGGGCAGCAATCAGCAGCAGCGACAGGCCCACGTTCTGGAGCATGATTCGGCGGGTGTTGCGTGCATGGTCCAGGACCTGTGGCAGGTGATTCAAGTCTTCGCCCATCAGCGCGATGTCTGCGGTTTCGATGGCGACGTCTGTGCCCATGGCACCCATGGCAATGCCGGTATCTGCCGTTGCCAAGGCTGGCGCGTCATTGACTCCGTCCCCGACCATCGCGGTCGGCTGCCGGGACTTGAGGGTTCGAATGATCTCCGCCTTGTCCTCCGGGCGCAGGTCCGCATGAACTTCGGTGATCCCCGCTGCCTTGCCCAGGGCCGTTGCGGTGATGACGTTGTCCCCGGTGAGCATGACCGTGGTGTATCCGGAGGCCGTGAGCTTGGCGATGACCTCGCGAGCCTCGGGGCGCAGCTCGTCACGGACGCCGATGGCGCCGATGACCTTGCCGTCGTCCTCGATGAGCACAGCGGTGGCTCCGGCGCGCTGCATTCGCTCGATGTCCCCGGCCAGGTCACCCGCCTTGATCCATCCTGGGCGGCCGAGCCGGACAAGCCTGCCATCGATCCGCCCCTCCAGGCCCGCCCCGGGAACCGTGTCCACGTCGGTGACCGATGCCCGCTCGGTGGTGGATGCGAGGATGGCGCGGGCGAGGGGGTGTTCGCTGCGGTCTTCCAGTCCCGCCGCAAGGGCAAGCACCTGTTCCTGGGTCGCGGAGGCGGTGCCCACGACCTCGATCACGGAGGGTTTGTTTCGGGTCAGGGTTCCGGTCTTGTCTAGGGCGATGGTGCGGATCTTGCCAAGGGTTTCCAGTGCCCCGCCGCCCTTGATGAGTACCCCGATCCGGCTGGCGGCCCCGACGGAGGCCACCACGGTGACGGGCACGGAGATGGCCAGCGCGCAGGGCGATGCCGCCACCAGTACAACCAGGGCGCGTTCGAACCACAGGGCCGGTTCCCCGACAATGAAGCCGAAGACGATGATCAGGGCCGCGGCGATTAGGATGCCCGGGACCAGCTTCTTGGCGATGGAATCGGCCAGCCGCTGGCCCGGACCCTTGCGGGACTGCTCGGCCTCGACGATGTGCACGATCTTGGCCAGCGAGTTGTTATCAGCGGTGATGGTGACTTCCACTTCCAGCGGACCGGTGCCGTTGATGGAACCGGCGTATACCTCGGAGCCGGGGCCGACCTCGACGGGGACGGATTCTCCGGTGAGCGCCGAGGTGTCCAGGGAGGTGCGTCCGGTGACCACCCGCCCGTCGGTGGCCAGGCGTTCCCCGGGCCGGACAACCATACGGTCCCCGGCGACCAGGTCGGAGGGGGACACCGTCGTTTCGATTCCGTTGCGCAGGATTCGTGCCTCGGCCGGAACCAGGTCCAGCAGTGCCCGGAGGCCCCGCCGGGTTTTCGCCAGTGAGTATTCCTCAAGTCCCTCCGAAATTGCATACAGGAAGGCCAGCATCGCGGCTTCCTCGAACTGGCCAAGAGCCACCGCGCCCACGGCGGCGATCGTCATCAGCGTCCCGACGCCGATCTTTCCCTTGAACAGGCGTCGGAGCGTGGAGGGAACGAACGTCCAGGCAGCAACCAGCAGTGCACCGATTTCCAGGGGAAGCGTCAGCATCCGGGGGCCTCCGGCCAGCGAGGCGATCCACCCCGCCAACAGCAGTACACCGGAAACGGCGGCCGCCCGGACCTCGGTTACCTGCCAGAACCCCAGGGCCTCTTCGGCTTCACCGGCTTCTGCTGTCTCATCGCTGCATCCGCAGGCGTCACTCATCGGGCGTTCTCCTCTTGATCCATCGGGGCGGTGGTGCTTTCGGGGCCGTAGTTCGGGCAGAGGCTGACAGCGTTGCCGGTGGCGGCAAGCAGGATCTCGGCCTGGGCAAGCATGTCCATCAGCTCCGGGCGGGACAGCGAGTAGTACACGCTGCGGCCCTCGGAGCGTCCCTCGACCAGGCCGCAGTCGCGCAGGCAGGCCACGTGCATCGAGGCCGTGGATTGGGCCAGGCCAAGTTCGCGGGTGAGGTCACTAACGCGCACCTCACCGTGGGCCATGCGCTTGACGATCTTCAGTCGGATCGTGTCACTAAGAGAATGGAACAAGGCGGCCGCGGGGTCCAGCCCGCACGCGTCCACCGGAGCATCTTGATTGATCAGCATTTAATGATGATATCTCAATTTACTGATCATTTGTTGACGTATCCAGCCGCAAGGGGCCACCGTAGTGCTCATCCCGATAGAACATGAGCACTTTGTGCGGTCTGTTGAGGATCGCAAATCTTGAACAACCGTCGCGGTGAAGGTTCGCTCCCTGCACAGCGAGGCGAAATGACAACGCCTGGCATTCCTTTGCTTCGGTAGGGGGTTGTGGATCAGGCGCAGCAGGAGAGCTTTGCGACGTCGGTGGTGAAGGCCTTGCATGCGATCCTGATACCCTCGGCCATCGTCAGGTAGGGGCTCCAAGCGGCGGCGACCTGCGCGGTGGCCATTCCTGCTTCGAGGATGTAGACGCCAGCGGCCGCGATCTCTCCAGCGTCCTTGGCCACTGAGGAGATGCCCAGGATCCGTCCGGTGCCAAGCTCAGCGACAACCTTGATGAAGCCGCGTGTATCGCGGTTGACCACGGCGCGCGGCACGTACTCCAGGGGCAGAACCCGGCACTCACAACGGATCCCGGCAGCGACAGCTTCCTTCTCCGTCATCCCGACCGACCCGAGAGCGGGGCTGGTGAAGGTGACCCGCGGCAGGTGTCGGTAGTCGACCTCAGCCACGGCGTCAGTGAACGCATTCTCCACGGCCAGGGCACCGTGGGCCGCTGCGACATAGACGAACTCCCGATACCCGGTCACGTCCCCGGCGGCCCAAATGCGCGGGTTGGACGTGGCCAGGCGGGAGTCGACGACAATCTCACCGGATGCGCCGGTCGTCACGCCCACGGCATCAAGGTTCAATCCTTCCGTCACAGGACGGCGTCCCGTGGCCACCAACAGTCGGTCAGCCCGGAACACTTCCTTTCCCCCGGCCACGGATGCGGAGGCGATGACCCCTCCGCTGGCCTCATCGCGCTCCATGCTGTCCACGGTGGCCCGCCGGACCACCCGAATACCCTCGTCGGCGAACACGCCAGCCAGCGCCTTGGAAGCCTCCGGCTCTTCCTGTGAAGCCAACCGGGAGCGAACCAGCAGGGTAACCCGGGAGCCCAGCCGGGAGAAAAGCTGCGCCATTTCCATGGCAACATAGCCCCCGCCCAGGACCAACAACGATTCGGGCACCTCGTCCAGTTCCATCGCCGTCGTCGAGGTTAGGTACCCGGACTCGGCCAGTCCTGGGACGGACGGCACCCATGGCGCGGCTCCGGTGGCCACGAGGTAGTGTTCGGCCTCGATCGTTCGCAGCGCGCCGTTCGGGGAAGCGACGTTGAGCAGCGGCACTTCCTGGGCCCCGGTGAACGAGGCTTCCCCCTCGATCATGGTCCAGCCATAGTCCGCAGCCAGGTCGACGTACTTTTCCGACCGCATGCTTTCCACCAACGCGGCTTTACCCTGGATTAGGGCGGGCATGTCCACCGGGCTCGCAGAGGTCTCCACCCCGGGGAAGCGGGCGGAGTCCAGCGCCACATGGCGGGCCTCGGTGGCGGCAAGCAAGGCCTTGGACGGCACGCAGCCGGTATTTACGCATGTCCCACCCACAGTGCCACGCTCCACCATCACGACGCGCTTGCCCATGCCAGTGGCTCGGATCGCGGCCGCAAACGCTCCGCCGCCGGAGCCAATGATCGCTAAATCGAACTGTTCGTTGTTCATTAGATGCCTCTTCTTCTGTGGGCCAAAACGTCCTATGAGCAATTATGAACCTTCCAGTACAATGGAAGGTCAAGTGTTGCGGCCATCGGAAAGGGCATCAGCGAACATGAGGATCGGACGGCTCGCGGAAGCGACCGGAACCACGACCAAGACTCTGCGGTTCTACGAGGAGTCGGGGCTGCTCCCTCCTGCCGAGCGCCTGGCCTCCGGCTACCGGGACTATGCCGAGGATGCGGTGGGTCGGATCGGATTCATTCACAGGGGCCAGGCCGCCGGGCTGACCCTTGCCCAGATCCGGCAGATCCTGAAGATCCGCGAGCTCGGCCAAACACCGTGCTCGCACGTCCAGGGCCTGCTGAGGCAGCGCCTCGGTGAAATCGATGCCCAGATCTCCGAACTCCTGGCCCTCAGAGAAACCATCTCCCAGCTCCACGAAGATGCCAGCACGCTGGAACCGGACTCCTGCTCCACCGACCAGGTCTGCCGCTACATCTGATCAACGGCCCTCCCCTGTAGTTGCGGGTGTCGTGGCCAGGAATGCCTGCCAGTCAATAAGAGGGCAACCATTGACTCACGCGTCCCATCTGGGACTTGGGCTGCTTCACGGTCGCCCGGTGGACTGGAGCCTTGGCTGTGCGAGACATCTTCCGACTCTTGGGACTGCGACATTTGGCGTCGTAAATTCTGCGATATTTAGCGTCGAGAATCACAGAGACAGCGGCCGCGATAGTGAGTGTCCCGCAAGGGGTTCCTCTTGCGGGCGGCAGTGCTGTTGACTATGGACAGATGTGATTGTTAACTTCGTTTGGCGGTTTCTGCGCACCTATTATTGGCGGTTCAACTGATTCCGATCACTAGCGTGGATCGAGCAGCTTCAACAACATCATCGGTAATCGTGTCCAGCTCATTGATTTTCATGACTCGCTGCATCTGTGTGAAGAGTCGATCGATCAGCCGGAAATTACCTCGCGTGATACGGGCGATCGCCGCGACAGCTTGGGTATCGGTGAAGTCCTCCAAGTCCAGAGTTTTGCCGAGGGCACGCCACTTTCGTTGCAAAACGAAATGCAGTTCATCCTGAGCAAGCGGACGGTACTCGTGAGCGAAACCAACACGGCTATAGAGCTGAGGGTATCGACTGAACTGCTTTTCGATGCCAGGCATCCCAATCAGCATCAGAGCGATATTGTTCCTGTCATACCTATCTCGTAGCACTTCTAAGGCAGTGGCGTTGAGTCGCTCCGACTCATCAACGATGATCAGCTCAACATGCTTGTCTTGATTCATCGGGCCATTCGTGGCACCTAAAGTATCGAGATGTTGATGGATACAGATCGAGGTCCGGGTGGTGACCAGAGAGAGTTCATCCTTGATTTGCTTAGGCGTCGTCAGAACCCCTGGGGTGAAGAAGACGGTCCGCGTTTTGGCCAGATCCTTGTAGATCTGGAGGTCACTGTCCTCCCGTCGACCCCATTCCTCTATTAACGCCTCGGCTTTCGGGCTCCAGTTGGCATAACGTTTAGCCGATAGGGTTTTGCCGATTCCAGCTTGTCCATAGCAGACCCCGATAGTCCGCTGCCGACGCACCGCATTGGCGAACTCAGTGAAGCGGCGGTGCTCTTTCGTTGCGATAAAAGTTGTTGGTCCCATTACTCGTCCTCCGCGTAAGTGCGCAGCTTCGTTTTCTTGGTTCGGTGGACCGCCGGATCAGGCTGGGGTGCCTCCGTTGTTGGTTGCCCGGCCGCTAGAAATTCCGCGACGGTGGCGATTCGTTCATTGATTTGTCCGCGCAGCTGACGCTTTCGTGCAGAGCGTGCTTTCTGGACGTCCTTAAAGGTCATGATGGATCGTTCGTGCGTGGGATCCACAGCTTTGCAGATGTGCTGGCCATGGTGAAAGACCTGAATCTCGGCAACGTCTCGCGGGTCGTAGCGAAGGATGACGGATTCTCCGACATAGGCAGCCAGCAAGGGAGATATGTAGCGTAGCCCTTGGAAGTGCACCCCATCGCGGTGGACGATTCGAGGTTTGGCGACCGTGAGCAGCAGCAGGTTCAGTTCATCGATGGATTCAGGCAGACGCGGCAACCAGCCGTTGCCCTGCCACGCTTTTTGAGGTGTTTCTTTGATCTCTTGGTGTTCACGCTGGTGGTAATTCTGCCCAATGAACTCACCTAGCGCCGTGTCCAGTTCACTAATCGATAGTCCGGGTTTGGGATTGCGTACGTTGTGCAAGTAACCCGGTAGTCGGGCCAAAAGCTCGGTATTCAACGTACCGAAGAAACGCTCAATCTTTCCCCTGCCCTGTGGCCGGGCTACTGCGGAGAAAGTGATTTCGAAGTGCAAGTCTCTGGCAGCCTGCGCCAAGTGGTGGCTCGTGAAATCGGTTCCGTGGTCCACGTAGAGCACATCAGGGATTCCGCACATCGGCCAATCAGCTGTCTTTTTGGGCCAGATCGCCTCACGCAACGCCAATGCCGTATTCAAGGATGAGGGAGCACCGGTGAAGATCATGTACCCGCATAGGGCTCGCGAGTAATCATCCATGATCGTGGTGAGCCACGGGCGGACCGGCTGGTGGCTAGCATCTAGGACCAGGATGTCGAGCTCGGTATGATCAGCCTGCCACACCGAGTTCGGACGTTCGGCGCGGCGGCGCCAGACCAGTTCGTACTTATCGCGGTACACCGCCGCGCCTTGCTGCGCCAGTGTCATCATCCCGGGATCTATCTCGCCGACAATCGAGCGGATGGTGGAGTAGGAAACCGGTGCCCACCCCAGGTGGAGCGCCACCTTGTTAGCTTGCTGGTGGATGGCTGCAGTGGTCCTGGGCGGTTTAGCTAAGGCGAGGCCTTCGACCAGCTTCACGAAGTCGCTGGGCATCCGGCGTCCGCGTTTGCCCTGTGCCACCGGTTCCAGACCAGGCTTCCCCTGGAGCTTGAAGCTCTGGTGCCATCGCTGCAGTGTCCTCAGGCCGATATGGTGTTCCTCAGCCAAGACCGTCAGCGGCACTCCGTCTTCGACGTGTTGCCGCAGTATTTCCCAGCGTGCCGTTGCCTTGATCAGGCCGCTGTAAGAGGTTCCTGCTTTCACGGTACTGCTGCCATTCTGGTTTTGTCCCAGCGGTGCGTCCCTGCGCGTTTCGCTTCGCCGGGACATGGCCGATCACAGGCTCTTGACAGAGGCGGATTCTTGGCCCAAGTGGCGGTAGAACGTCGCGCGGCTCCAGCCAACCAGACGTGCTGCGTCTTCGGCGGTGCGTCCCCTGGCGCGGGCATCTTTGGCGATCGCGAGCTTATCGGCAATCACCGCCGGGTCAGAGACCGGCCGGCCGAAACGGGTTCCGGATTGCCGGGCGGCAGCAATGCCGGCATTGACTCGTTCAACGATCAGCTCTCGCTCGTACTCGGCCAATGAGGCGAGCATGTTCAGCATCATCCGTCCGGTCGACGTGGCCGGGTCTATGCCATCGGAAATGGAGCGGACATTAACCCCGCGCTCTCGTAAGAGGTTCACGGTGTTCAAAACATCGATCAGGGATCGCCCGAGCCGGTCTACTCGCCAGACCACCACGGTGTCCCCGGACTGCGCGTACTCGAGCAGTTTCTTCATCCCGGGCCGCTCAATCGCGCTCCGGCTGCCGGATGTCACATCGGCGAACACGTCGCGTTTCTGCACCCCCGCTGCAGCAAGAGCGTCGAGTTGCAAGGCCGCGTCTTGGCTCGAAGTGCTCACTCGTGTGTATCCCAAATGCCTCACCTGCCCAGTGTGACTCAAAAACCCCTGTGCGGCAAGCAGGTAAGACGTTTTACGTTGGGACGAGTTTATAAGACAAATACAGCCCGCGTTTTCCAAGTATTTGATGCGACAAGTTTCTACTCTAGGTAGAGTCTCAAAAAGCTTTAGATTTTTGAGACACGCACAATAAGAGGTAGCGGCGGAATCTGATTCCGTCGATACCTCTTCATTCCTTAATGTATTAGTGACCGCCGCCGAGTTTTCCACCCATGCGTTCGCGCATGTTGGCACTGGCTTGGTTCAGCCCTTGAACGTCCACGTTCTTCCCATACTTCTCATATTTGTCAGTGATGGAATCCAAGGCCGCAATGGTCGAGGCGTCCCACAGATGCGACTGATGCATGTCGATCACGATGTCCTCAGGGTCCTCTGCGTAGTTGAACTGGGTGTATAGGTCGTTGGAGGAAGCGAAGAACAATTCGCCGTCGACGACATACTTCGCAATTTCCTGGTCAAAATGCTCTTCGACTGTGCGGGTCACGGTCACGAAGTGCGCGACGCGGTTGGCGAAGAGCACCATGGCAGTAAGCACACCGGCCCCGACACCG
Source organism: Neomicrococcus aestuarii (assembly GCF_014201135.1). Taxonomy (NCBI): domain Bacteria; kingdom Bacillati; phylum Actinomycetota; class Actinomycetes; order Micrococcales; family Micrococcaceae; genus Neomicrococcus; species Neomicrococcus aestuarii. The sequence continues at coordinate 1,941,227 of NZ_JACHDR010000001.1, forward strand.
ATCGCGAGGTTGTGCGTGGCGACGGTGAAGATCACGGTGACCAGCATGACGGTGGTTTCGCTCTTGGGCATCATGCGCAGCGTGGAGGGCTTGATACTGTGCCAGTCGAAGGTGGCGATCGATACGAAGATCATGACCGCGACCAGTGCGGCCATCGGGATCAGCGCGACGATATCACCCAAGACTACGACCAAGATGAGCAGGAAGACACCAGCGAGGAAAGTGGAAATTCGCGTTCGCGCTCCAGAAGCTTTCACATTGATCATGGTCTGCCCGATCATCGCGCACCCGCCCATGCCGCCGAAGAATCCGGTGATGATATTCGCTGCACCCTGACCCCAGGATTCGCGGGTCTTATTCGAGTGCGTGTCAGTGACATCATCGACAAGTTTCGCGGTCATCAGTGATTCAAGTAGTCCCACGAAGGCCATGGCCAAAGCGTAGGGGAAGAGAATCTGCAGCGTCTCGAAATTCAGTGGAACGTTAGGGAAAAATAACGCGGGTAGGCTTTCGGGCAGCTCTCCTTTATCCCCGACGGTGGGAACAGCCAGGGACGCGAAGACGGTAATGAGGGTCAAAACGACAATGGCGACCAGCGGAGCCGGGATCGCGGTGGTCAATTTAGGCAGGCCGAAGACGATCAAAAGTCCCAGCGCAGTCAGTGGATAGACCAGCCAGGGGACCCCGAGAAGCTCGGGAACCTGAGACATGAAAATCAGGATGGCCAGAGCGTTGACGAAACCGACCATCACTTGGCGCGGGATGAAGCGCATGAGCTTAGCGACCCCAAGCAATGCCAAGATGATTTGGAAAATTCCGGCCATGATCACTGCGGCTATGAAGTAATCGATCCCGTGACTTTCCATCAACGGGGCGATCACCAGGGCGATAGCACCGGTGGCGGCTGAAATCATGGCGGGGCGTCCGCCGAGGAAGGCGATCGAGACCGCCATGGTGAAGGACGCGAAGAGACCAATGCGAGGGTCGACTCCGGCGATGATGGAGAAGGCGATGGCTTCAGGGATCAGGGCCAAAGCAACGACGAGCCCGGCGAGGACTTCGGTTTTGAGTAGTCGCGGGGATTTCAGGGTGCGCAGCACCGATTGGCGCTCTACTGGCGTGAGGGCCTGGGGTTCTGCAGGTGTTTGTGTGCTCACGAAGGAGTCTCCATTCATTGATGGATTTAGGGCAAAAGCCCTTGGGAGTGCATAGAATTCTTAGCGGCGCGTCATTGCGCTCAGGAGGAGTCAAGGGCTACCTGTTCGGTAGGGCCTGAAAAATCTAACCCCACACTAACCTAACGTGAGGGTAGGGTTGTAATTGACGATCACGGAGGAACTCATGCCTGAACCCACACCAGCGGCTGCTAATACGCGCACCCTGCATATTGGAGACATGGTTGAGGCGACAGGTCTCTCACATCGCACCATTCGCCATTACGACGAGGTGGGTCTCCTGCCAGCAAGCACCCGCAGCGAGGGAGGATTTCGCGTGTATACCGAATCAGATTTGAAACGCATGCTGGTGATCCGTTCCATGAAACCACTGGGTTTCACCTTGGAAGAGATGGGTGAACTGCTAGACACAGTGGACAAACTAGCCGCTGAACCTGCTAACGAAACTGCTCGTGTGAAGCTCACTGAATACACCCAGCGGGCGATCACCAAGCGCGATAAACTGGCCTTGAACCTGGAACGAGCCGAATCATTCATCGCTGACCTGCACACCAAATGAATCAGCATCGCTGGCATCGGTTTCACCTTTTCGCTGCTGGTAGGCGACCTGGCTTTCGATGCTCGAGGTGAGGAAGCCCAACATGGGTAAGTCGGGGGCGCGGCTCACTTTTGGTCGCGGGTATCGGCGCGCTGATTGTTGGCGCATGAAACCATACGTACCGCGCCTTGCAAGCTAACGCCTAACTTAACCCATTCCTAGCACGTAGCTAAAGAGGGCCAACAGGCATCCATAACCCGCTTAAGTGAACATTAACCGCCAAAACTATTTGTGCTCCAACCGCCAAACGAAGTTAACAGTCACAGTTAGTGTCCGAAGTTGTCTGCACCTGTACCGGTGAACGACCGGCTTACGGGACAACGTTCGGGGCACGCGTGGTTTTCTCTACAAAGCTGTCATGCAAACGCCCTTCTGAGCTAATCTCTGGATATGCCACTCAAGAATCGTTCCATTCAAGAAGCCAACGGGCGCGTAATACATGAGTGGTCCATGAATGTTCCGATAAGCCGTCTTTGGTGGGGTCTTACAGATCCCACCGCGCTACCTCAGTGGCTCGGAATCCTCACAGAAGGGACATTCGTCAATGGTGGTGTTGTGACGATCCAGCACGCAGAAAACTATTCCTGTACCAGTCAGATCCTGGCTTGTGAACCAGAACAGCTGCTATCAATGACCTGGAAATTCCCAGACGAGGATCTCTCGAAGTTGCAGATCGAACTCACGTCGGTTGATGATGCCGTCGGCCTGGTTCTGACTCACGATGAACTCGGGGTCGAAGCAACAAATTACCTGCCTGGCTGGCATACGCACCTACTGTATTTGGAAGACCTGCTCTTGGGGCGCCCGCGCTCCATGGATGATTTCTGGTCTACCTACGAAGTTCTCCGGGACGTTTGAGGCTAGCGGGACTTTGGTCTTGTGTGCCTTCCCAGTGAAGGTTCCGCTTAGGGAGGCTCCGATAGAAGACCGACCTACGGGACACCCACTATGAAGCCTCCTACAGGCAGCTGAGCAATGAGCGTTCCGCTTGCGGTCACCCGATGCGGGACAGAGGACTTCGGACTGTGCTGTCGACTTAGAAGAAAACGACAGCCACTGACCCTTCATTGGTGTCTGCGTTACCCTGATTTGAAACGGTCAAAAAGGACACTAGTGAAAAAAGTCGTATGGATCGTCCAACAGGATGCCACCCCTGACAACACCGTGCTTGGTGTCTTTGACAACTGGCGTGAAGCCGACGAATTTTCAGAAAGTATCAAGGATGAGTTCGTAGATCACGTCCTGATCCAACAATTCCACATCGGATACAAGTTCACCGACGGGTCATCCCGTTATTCCACATAAGGTTCCTCTTGCGGGCGGCAGTGCTGTTGACTATGGACAGAAGTGCTGAGGACTTCGGACTCTGACATCGGTCGCAAGTTCTCGGCCGTTGCATGTGCACGTAAAACTCGCACGATAATGTGCGCGATGAAGGCACCGTAACTGCAACAATGAGGGCATGACGGGACTTCTTATCGGGTACGCGCGCGTTTCAACGAGCGAGCAGGATCTCGCAACCCAACAAGCTGCACTGAGCGCTTTGGGCGTGCTGCCCGAGAACTTGTATGTCGATCACGGGTTGACCGGTACTAATCGCGAACGTCCTGGACTTGGAAAAGCACTCGCCGCCGTGCGTGCTGGCGACACTCTCGTCGTGACGAAACTCGACCGCCTGGCACGTTCACTCCCCGACGCGAGGGACATTGCTGATGAGCTGAACCGAAAAGGTGTCGCGTTGAGTCTTGGCGGGAGTATTTATGATCCGAAAGACCCTGTTGGTCGGCTCCTCTTTAATGTGCTTGGGATGGTCGCTGAGTTCGAAGCGGATCTGATCCGAGCGCGTACTAGAGAAGGCATGGCCATTGCGAAAGCCAAAGGAAAGCTTAAGGGTAAGCAGCCCAAGCTCTCCGCATCGCAGCGGAAGCATCTGTTGTCGACCGCCGCCCGGGGTGAGCACACGCAGAGCGAACTTGCGGAGCTCTTCAACGTCTCCCGGACCACGATCTATCGAGAGCTGAAACGTATCGACGTAAATTCATCTTAAGTTCATAGCTCTATTTAGGGGGGTCGGTTGTAGCCACAGTTGGGGGCCATTCTTCGGGCGTAACGCCGATCGGAGGTTTCCCCTCTTTCCATGGAACCATGGGTGGAACTTCCCAAGACTGTGGATTAGTGAAGTCCAGTGATCCACCGCCAAGCACCACATCTTTAAAAGTGACCTTTGTGCCAACGAAGTTTGACCTTCTGAAGGACACTTTGCCGTTTTCCTCGAAGATTGTGTCGTTGAACGATAAGTAGCCGTGGGACATTTCTGTGTTACTGAATTTCAGCTCGCCTCCTGAAAAAGTCGAGCCATGGAAGTTGAGCCACATTCCTTCGATGCGTGCCCAAGTGAAAAGAAGTAAGGATCCAGAAAACACGGAGTCGCTGAAGTTCATCATCACCCGTGAGAACACTGCCTCTTCAAAATTTAGTGTGCCGCCGGAGAACTCTGCCGAAGAAAAATCCACAAGCCTTCCTGAGAAATTGGCATATCTAAACGAGACAGTCCCTCCTTCTTGGAATTTGGCTTCAGTAAATATTGCATCACCCCGACTGAACCTTGCGTGTTTGAAGTACGTCATACCTCCGATGAACGTGGCGCCAGTAAAATCTATCCGCTCGCTTCTGAACTCAGACATACTAAAATCAAGGTTTTCACTGGAGAACACGGCGTCCTTGAAAGTTACTTCTGTTCCAGTGAATGACGCGCCTGAGAAGCTAACTGATTTGCCGGAGAACACTGCACCAGAGAAGTCTCCGCCATCGAACAAAACGCCGGTGAAGTCTAGGTTCAAGTTTGACCAAGAATTGGGCGAGTGCGCTTGGAGATGCTTAGTAATGGTTCGAATAATTGTGAGCCTTACTTCGCGATCCGCTGGACGTAGGATGTGGCTTCGAATCTCTTCAACGTTGCCTCGTTCGAAAGTCCACGTTCTTTTCTCAACTACTTCTCGCAACAGACTGGGTTCTCCGTTGCCTTGGTAGGGAAGACGCAAGTATCCGCAAAGCACATCAATACAAAGTTGTTTTCTATCTTCTTCACTTTCATCAGCTAACGCTTCGAGTGCATAGATCCCAGCAAACTGAACAGTGGGATCAAACGAACTGAGTTGTCGTGCTGCATTCTCTAGCCGATTCATAAAGCTCAGTGCTTCACTATCACTCTGCTTACGGTATGCAATCGTTAGATAGGTAATACCACCCATACCGGCGACAGCTGCAAAGACAGTCGAAAGAATGCTAGCTCTCGTTGTTCCTTCACTAGCCAGCTCCCATGGCCAAGAACTATTAACAACGCCAGCCACGATGAACCAAAGTACGACAAAAACCATGACCCCAATACCGACCATTCCAAGAACAGCAAAGAGGAGCTGTGATCTCCGTGGCGTGCTTTTAGAGGACGCACTGTGTGGTTCGTTGGACTTACCTTTTCGGCCCATAACAATCATTTCCCTAGATTCCTTTTGTCCACATTTCGACCCAGTCTGCCGATCTTCGAGCTCCCAAAGAAGGGAAAATCTCCACACATCGGACCTAGCATTTGGGTTGGTTTCGTGCGTGCGCTTCCACCTTTGGAGATTATCGACTAACCCAAGTCGTCGAAAATCTCTAGTCAAACGACGGCTCTGAAACTGTAGGTTTCTCGGATCCTTCAGATGCAGACCTAGTAGCCGAGTTCCGGTGTCTTGGTTTGGATTGTGTGTGTCCTGGTGGTTGCAGATTGCGTCTTACTGACTTGCGGTCGTTTTGACGTTGCCGTGGGGAAGATTTCTAGGACTTTGTGTCGGCCTTGGTGTTCAGATGATGCTTCGAGTGGCTTTTTACCTTGGTAGCCCCATTCTTCTAAGAGCCCTTCGGACCAGAGATCGCTTGCCCGGGCGGTTGCTGAGATAACTTGGGCGGACGGTTTGCTGTAGGAATTGATAAATCTCGGAGTGGGTTTTCAATTATCTACAGCATCCAATATTTGTGTTGACTCTTCTCTCGAGTAATGCAGAACGCTGTACGTGACTTGTCCCATTCGCTAGGCGAGAGTCTCTAGTTCTGTTGCCAATGAGTGTCTCGTGTCTAATCTCGCCAGAGATCACCTGTACCGTTGAAGGTATGGGGACGCCACCGCGGCGTTCCCGACAGGACGTGAATAATGGCTACGGCAACAACCCTTTCTATGGGTGTACTGGGAACTTCGAAGAAGATCGACGAGCGCCGGGTGCCAATCCATCCAGCTCACTTTGAGCGCATCCACGAGGACTATCGACACCGCATCATGGTGGAATCCGGCTACGGCGAGCCCTTCGGCATGGACGATTCAGAAATCGGCAAATATGTGGGTTCAATCGGCACGCGCGCCGAGGTGATTGCGGCTTCTGACATTCTGCTTTTGCCCAAGCCTCAGCCTTCAGATCTTGAAGACATGAAAAATGGACAGATCTTGTGGGGCTGGCCGCACTGCGTGCAAGACGATGCCATCACGCAGCTGGCCATCGATAAAAAGCTGACGCTGATCGCTTTCGAAGCGATGAATCACTGGGGCCCCGACGGCAGCTTCGGGCTGCACGTCTTCCACAAGAACAACGAGCTGGCCGGCTACGCCTCGGTCATCCACGCGCTGTCTTTGGCGGGCTCAACTGGCGATTACGGCCGCAGGCTCAGCGCCGCGGTCATCGGTTTCGGTGCGACGGCGCGTGGTGCAGTCACTGCGCTTCTTGCTCACGGAATTAACGACGTTCACGTGCTGACCAGTCGGGCAGTCGCCGCGGTCGCTTCGCCCATCCACTCGGTGGACATGGTGCAGTTCGATCAGGTCGACGATTCCCTTGAGGCCATCACCGAAGAGGGCCGCTGGCCGCTCGCGAACTATTTGGCCAAGAGCGACATCGTCGTGAACTGCACGCTGCAGGACCCTAATGATCCGCTGATGTACGTGCGGAATTCGGATCTTGAAGTCTTCACTCCTGGCAGCATCATCATCGATGTTTCTTGCGACGAAGGCATGGGATTTGAATGGGCGAGGCCAACCACTTTCGCAGACCCGATGTTCAAGATCGGCCACAACATCAACTACTACGCGGTTGACCACAGCCCTTCCTACCTCTGGAACTCGGCGAGCTGGGAAATTAGCGAGGCGCTCCTGCCATTCATCAGCGTGGTGCTCGACGGCGAAGAAGCCTGGGACAAGAGCGAGCCGATTCGTCGCGCGATCGAGATCCGGAATGGCATGATCCAGAACCGTGCCATCCTCGCTTTCCAGAAGCGTGATGAAGATTATCCATACGCTCGGAGCGGCAAGAAATAGCAGATCTGAGGCCGATAAAACTCCGCCTAGGGCGTTAGGGCAGAAAGTGTACAAGCAACTTACACAAGTAGCTTGTACACTTTCTGAGTGCCTCATGACTCTTTGCCTCACGAACTGATGACGCGCTCATTCTACGAAGCGCTGTACCCGTTCTCCCTCCGCTTCAATTCCCGGCGGACACTTTCGCCCGGAAAATTGGGCGTTCTGCGCCATCTCGCGGAGCACGGTCGTGCATCAACCACGGAACTCGCGGCCGTGGTTCAAGTCAGCCAGCAAGCAATTTCGCTCGCTACAAAAGAGCTCGAACACTTGGGATTTACTGCCCGCATCCCGGACGACGACGATCGCCGTCGTACCTGGATAACGCTCACCGAAGCGGGCCAACAGAAATTGACGGAAGAATTGGACGCCGGCGTCACTTGGCTGCAAACGGCCATCCAGGAACGTCTCTCTAATGATGAGCGCGCCATCCTTCGCGCTGCCATTCCTGTCCTTCAGAAGTTGGGATCAGAGGCGGCCGATGACTGAAGTGCGATCTAAACTCGGGCCGGCGCTTATTTACGCGGCTCTGTCGACGGCTATCGTCAGCTCTTTGGGCATGCTGTTGGTGCCCACTATTTCGCGAGAAATGAATGTTTCCGTGAGTGCGGCGCAGTGGATGCTGACGGCGAACCTTCTGGTGGGCGCCGTGGCGACGCCGGTCATGGGGCGTATCAGCGATGGGCCGCATAAGAAGCGGCTGTTGTTGTGGTCGCTCACCATCATCTTTGTTGGATCCGTGATCGCAGCGACGGCGCCGAACTTCTCCATCTTCTTGGTCGGTCGTCTATTGCAGGGTTTGACGTATGGAATTGTGCCGGTGACGATTGCTTTGGCTCGTCGCTATGTAACGCCTGACAAGGTGCGTTCTGCCATCTCGAGTCTGTCCGTCACGGTGGCGACGGGTATCGGCATTGGTTATCCGCTGACAGGCATCATCGCGGGACTCTTCGATTTTCGATTCGCTTTCTGGTTTGCCGCGCTTTTTGTTGTCAGCGCCATCATTGTGGTGCTTCGCGTGGTTCCCGCGGGCCCAGATGAGATGGCTCCGCGGACTCCCTTCGACTTTGCTGGCGCGGTCTTGCTGGGTCTCGGCTTGGGGTTGCTCCTGCTCGGCATCAGTGAAGGCCCCAACTGGGGCTGGGGATCACTGCTGACCATCGGCACGTTCTTGGTTTCCGTCATCACTTTGTGGGCGTGGGTCAAGGTTGAATTGGCGTCTGCACATCCGCTCATCAACTTGCGCGTCCTGCGAAATGGCGAGGTGCTGCTGGCTAACAGCACGGCCATCGGTCTAGGTGCCGTGATGTATCTGGGACTTTCGATCTCCAGCTTGATTGCTCAGGCACCGGCGACCACTGGCTACGGCATCGCGCTGCAGGTGTTCTGGGCAGGATGGGTGATGTTCCCGCTTTCGGTGGGTAGCTTCACGGCAAACCGCGTGGTTCGCAAAGTGTCCCACCGCATCCCTTTGGCAACCCTGCTTCCGGTGGGCTCATGCATCATGGCAGCATCCGCATTTCTCATGTGGCTGTCCCATGCGCAGCTCTGGGAGATCCTCCTTGGCATGTTGGTGCTTGGTCTGGGAATGGGCGCGAGCTACGCGGCGATGCCTGGACTGATTGCGCGCAGTGTCGCTGCGGAAGAACTCGGAAGCTCGGTCTCCTTCAATCAGGTTCTCCGCACTGTGGGTAGCTCCTTCGGAACCGCCGTCTCGGCTGCGGTGCTCGCGGCACACATGGCGCCGGACGCTCACCCGACTGCCGAAGGCATCGATCTGACCCTCGCCATTAGCGCTGGCCTTGCTGGTGTCGTGTTTATTGCGCTGCTTATTCACGCACTGATTTCGCGTCCCAAGCAGTCTCCTCATCACCGGAAATAGTTTCTGCGTATTAGACAAAAGGGGAAGCGCGCACCAACCGCTGATGGTTGATGCGCGGGTCATGTTGACCATGCCGACCTCTCCACCCACGCGGGTAACCCGAATGACCCATAGTTATTATGGTGGGGCTCGCTCAGTGCCTTATTGACTCATAGGCGGCCAGAGCCTCGCCGCGAGAGTGGGACAGATCCACAAGGGGTTCGAGGTTGGCGCTTTCAGGAGCCCAGCAGTTGACGTAGAGGCCGTCATGATCGAACTTCTTTTGCTGCGTTTGTGGGTTGAAGATTCGAAAGTACGGTGAGGCATCGCGCCCGCAACCTGCTACCCATTGCCAGTTAAAGGGATTGCTGGCTTCATCCGCGTCGACGAGCGTGTCCCAAAACCACTCTTCACCCACCCTCCAGTCCACCAGCAGATTCTTCGTCAAGAAGGATGCCGCCACCATGCGGACTCGGTTATGCATGAAGCCGGTTTGCCACAGCTCTCGCATGCCTGCGTCTACTATCCCGTACCCGGTGTTGCCTTGTTGCCAAGCTTGAACCTCCTCGCCGCCCCCCTTGCGCCATGGGAAGTCTTGATACTTCTGGTTGAGTGATCGTTGGTGAAGGTCTGGGAATGCGTAAGCAGTGTGCCAAGCAAACTCGCGCCATCCAAGTTCGGAAAGGAATACTTCAACTTCTTGATTCGCCGCGCGGCTGATATGCCAGATGGTTCGAGGGCTGATTTCTCCAAAGCGTAGGTGGGGAGATAGCTCAGAAGTAGCGCTTCGCGCTGGAAAATCACGCTCTTCGTGATACCTAGTCACGGCGCTATCCAGGAAATGAGTGAGCTTTTCGAGTGCCTTCGCTTCGCCGGGTACCCAGCGGTCGTGAAATCCGTTCCACCAACGAGGAGTTACGGGCTGAAGATTCCATGCCGTTAGGTCTTCGCTATAAGGTTGCTGGCCACCTGGGATCAGTGTGGTTGGAATGGGAAGCGGATGGTCGGGTTCAGGCGACCTCAAGCATGCTCGCCAAAACGCTGAATACACAGCATAGGGATCCCCGCTGGAATTCGTGACTGTCCACGGTTCGAACAACAGATTGCCGTGGTAGGAGTGGGCAGTAATTCCACGAGCGGTGAGCGACTCTTTAAGTCGAGCATCGAGAGCCCGGGCCGCTCCGTACCTGCGGTTCCAGTGCACAGCGGTGGCTCCGACCTCTGACACCACCTCGGGGAGCACCTGTTCTGCGGGGCCGCGACGCAGAATCAATGGAATGGAATAGGTGGCCAGAGAACGCTCAAGTTGTTGGAGCGACTCGTGAAGCCACCATCGAGCGGCACTTCCAAGGGGACGGACTTCGGCAGTTTCGTCATCGAGTACGTATAGCGCCACGATTCCGTCCGGATCTTTCGCCGCCGCACTGAGTGCCGCGTGATCTGCAAGCCTTAAATCGTCTCGGAACCACGTGATAGCGACCATGAGCTGATTCTATCGTTGCGCTCATCATCGATATCGCCTGCGACGAAGGCACGGGCTGTGAATGGGTCAAGCCAACGGCCTTCGCTGACCTGATGTTCAAGATCGGTCACAACATCAACTATTACGCCGTGGGCCACTGGCCATGCCCGGATTGATTTCGCGTCCAAAGAAGGTTGCGAAGCATCGGAAGGTGCAGGCGGACCTCCGAAAGATGAGGCTCGCGGAGCTGAGCCTGCCCGCAGGGCCGAGCTGCGCCGTCGTCCTCAAGAAGTGCGCACAAGAATGTGTTGCAACTCACTATCTCCATAGGTATTATTGAGCCAACCAACTAACTATGCACATAGTTAGTTTCGAAAGGACAACCCATGAGCACGAATACCGTGACCGCCAAGATTCTGCCGCACCCGTTGAACGCCTGGTACGTCGCGGCGTGGGATCACGAAGTGACCCGAAAGCCCATGTCACGCCGCATTGCCAACCGTCCGGTGGCGCTTTATCGGACGGAAGACGGGCGCGCTGTGGCGCTCGCCGACGCGTGCTGGCACCGCCTCGCGCCGCTGTCGCAGGGCAAGGTTGTGGGCAAGGACGGCCTGCAATGCCCCTACCACGGCATTGTTTACAACTCCGCTGGACGCTGCATTTCCATGCCTGCGCAGGAGACCATCAACCCGAGCGCGATCGTCCCGAGTTTCCCAGTGGTGGAGCGCTACCGCTACGTGTGGATCTGGATGGGCGACCCAACGCTTGCGGATCCGGACTTGGTGCCGGACATGTCCCAGATGACGTCGGAGGAATGGGCCGGCGACGGCCTCACGATTCACGCGGACTGCAACTACCAGCTGATCCTCGATAACCTCATGGACCTCACGCACGAGGAGTTCGTGCACTCGTCCTCGATTGGCCAGGATGAGCTGAGCGAATCCGACTTTGTGGTGACACATGAGGGCAACCGCGTCACCGTCACGCGCTGGATGCACAACATCGATGCGCCGCCATTCTGGCTCAAGAATATGCGGGACAAGTTCCCTGGTTTCGAGGGCAAGGTGGATCGCTGGCAGATTATTCACTTCGAAGCGCCGAGCACTATTCGTATTGACGTTGGCGTTGCCAAGGCCGGCACCGGTGCGCCCCAGGGCGACCGCAGCCAAGGCGTCAACGGCTACGTCATGAACACCATCACCCCGGAAACTGATCGATCCAGCCACTACTTCTGGGCGTTCATGCGCAACTACCGCCTAGACAGCCAGCTCATCACCACGCAATTGCGCGATGGCGTGCACGGTGTTTTCGCCGAAGACGAGGCCATGTTGCAAGCCCAGCAAGCCGCGATCGACGCGAATCCGGACTACCAGTTCTACAACCTCAACATCGACTCCGGAGGCATGTGGGTGCGCCGCATCCTCACCGCGATGCTGGAGGCCGAAGGCCGGTTGGTGGCGTCCTAATGGCGGTTTCACAAACGCAGGTGTGGCAATCGGCGACCGTTGTTGAGGTCTCCGAGATTGCGCGCGACATCAAACGCATTGTTTTTGCTCCGGAATTGCCGGTGAAGGCGGAGCCTGGCTCCCACATTGATCTGCTGGTGCAGATTGATGGCGAGGACGTTCAGCGCTCTTACTCGGTGGTGGATTCGTCCGAGGACGGTTCGCGGATTGCCATCAGCGTGTTCAAGGCGCCGCTGTCTCGCGGTGGTTCCGAGTTCATGCATACGGTTTCCGTGGGGGATTCGTTGCGGATCACTCAGCCGCTCCAGAACTTCCCACTGCGGGTTGGCGCGCAGAAGTACGTGCTGCTTGCGGGTGGCATTGGCGTGACGGCGATTGCGAATATGGCACGGGTGTTGAAGCGACTCAAGGCGGATTACACCCTGGTTTTCGTGGGACGTAGCCGTGAAGCGATGGCGTATTTCGCAGAACTCGAGGCCGAGCACGGCGAGCGATTCCAAGCCCACATCGACGACGAGGGCACGTCGCTCTCCGTCGCCGAACTGCTCAACGACGTGGACCTGAACACGGAGCTCTACATGTGCGGACCCATCCGCCTCATGGACGCCGTGCGCCGCGCGTGGATTGAACGCGAATTGGACCTACCGAATTTGCGATACGAAACCTTCGGAAATAGCGGTTGGTATGACCCCGAAGAGTTCATTGTTCGCGTTCCCAAACTGAATCTCGAAGTGCGCGTCCCCACGGATCGCTCCATGCTGGAAGCGCTCGAGGACGCGGGCGCGGACATGATGTTTGACTGTCGCAAGGGCGAATGCGGCCTCTGTGAAGTGCGCATCACCGAGCTCACCGGCATCATTGATCACCGCGACGTGTTCTATAGCGAGCGCCAGCAGCGCCTGAATCAGAAGATGAACTGCTGCGTTTCGCGGGTGGTGGGGTCTGCTGACAAGGCTTCTGAAGGTGCCAGCGCGCAGCGCGCCGTGGTCACTATCGAGTCCAGCTAATGCCAAATTAACATAGATTTAGTGGGCGCAGGTCAAACTGCTATGAACCGGATCAGCGGTTTTGTGAAACTATGATCCATAATCGTTTGTGAAAAGCGCTGGCCAAGCTGGAAATGGCTAGGACCTCAATCTCTGTCGAAACAGATCTATTCTTGTGAATAAAGGTAGAGCGGTGCTTGGCCAGACACAACGTGAAGGCCATGAGTGGAAATGGCCATTTTCATCACCTTTGCAATTTTGCGAACGCTTGGCATTCGCAAATCGATAATATCTCCAGTACGTGTTGACGTGGTTTGAAAGCCAATAAGCTTGCTTTTTTCCATATTGTGTGGCTGCGGAAGTTTTGTTTCGGGTGTCTTCAGAAGCTCAGTTCGTTTTCGCATTGCAAGCCACACTCGTGTCGCCATCCATTCATCGATTTCTCGCAGTGCATTCTCGTCCGTTATTAGGGGAAAGAAGGACATTACTCCTTCAAATGACATAGGTGGTATTGCACCCGTTTGAAAACGGCGAATGTCGCTTTCGCTTAGAGGTCCGTATAAGTATCGGCGAAGTTGCCATATTAATGTCACATAGTCCCTGTCAACATTGGTTAGGCGATTGAAATCTTGGGTGCGTTGTAAAGGCTCTAGCAGGAGGTTGGTATAAATCAACTTGTTGATTCGATTTTTCAAACGTGTAATGGAGCTATCTTTCAAGCTGACATTTCGAAGACTAAGTCGGTGGCCCAAATAGTCGACGTATTTTGTTGAGGCCATCTCTACATTCTTGGTCTCCTCCTTGATGAGAAGCCGGATTCCAGGGCTCTTCTCTGAATTTACTGGCGAGCCAATCCGGCTAGATGCCTCCTGCAAAAGCGAGGCGGCCTCCCCAATCCGTCCGTAATCGGTGCTCCAAATAAGTGTGTCGTCGGCGTATCGAACGAAGCTAACTCCGAGTCTCTCAAGCCCGCGATCCAATTCGGAGGCGGCGAGATTAGCGAGAAATAGGCTGAGTGAGGTGCCCTGTGGAATCCCATAAGTTCTGGGTGAGACATCCTCATTCTTGTCGCGAGTAGAAAGATATGGCTCGGGTGATTGTAGGAAGCGCTCGATTAAATATTGTTCAAGAGGTGTTCTATTTATTCCGATTGAATCAAGTGAGGATAATATATAATTGTGATCAACTTTATCGAAAAATTTGCTGAAATCGTATTCGGCGACAAAAAGACGCTGTTCCCTTAGAAATTCGGTCGAAATATATGAGATTGCGTCGTGTGGTCCCAGATCTGGCCGGTAGGCATATGCTCGTGCGCTGAGCTTTGGTAAATTCTTGCGGGTTAGAGAACGAAAAACTCGATTAGAGACTACCTCGTCAGCAATTTGGAATGCGCTGATAATTCGTTCGCCACCGGAGGGTTTTGGGACGCTAAAGCCCGCGGGGCGCATAGGCCTGTAGGATCGATTTCTAAGGCTCTGTGTCAGAGCGTGTGATATGCGCTTATGTCTGGACCGGACAATAAATGGATTAAACCCTGAATCGAGTTTCCAGATCTCTGGGCGTATAACTGGGAGCAGATCCGGTCGGCCTGAACTTCTGCGCTTTCGGCGTTCATTTTCATCGTGGATAGATTTTGCGTAGGTCTCGAACTCGACGACTAATCGAGTAGACCTATCAAGAATTCGCTTATCTAATTCCCACCACATTTGAGGACTCCCGATTATCGGTATGGGCGTTGGGGGCTGAGCAAATTGCTCAGCCCCCAACAACGGCTTCAAATCCAGGCAAAGTGTGCGTCACGCGGGCTGCAAACTCGCGAATGCAACCCCATTGGATCAGACGATGATCAATCGTAATCTTCTCCAAAACGGATCGAGGCCTAGTCCCTCTGGGGACCTAGATGTACTGTAGCGGATATGGGGCGTCTAAATGGCAATCGACTACCTCGGCTGGAAGAAGGCTTCCAACCTTCAAACGTTCTCAGTACGGGCCGGTTTAGCACGACGCTTTCGGATTTCGTTGTCAACAGGTCTTTTAGCGTGAGCCTGTTCCAAGAATGATCTTCAAGTATTTGTGCTCCTCATGTTCGAACCCCAGCCAATACTCAGGTGAATCGGTACAGCCGAGTGCTTCTGCAGATTTTTGGCCCATGGAGGTCACTTCATCTTGAACCGCACCGCAGACCAGTAATCGTCAATGGACACGTTGGAGTTCAGCGTCCAGTCGAACTCTTCCATGTACCGCCAGATGCTGTCCCGGTTGATGTCTGACCTATTGCCCTTCGGATATAGCACCCAGCCCGCGCGAGTCCCAGCTAGATGGTCGCGCACAGGCAGGAAAAGTTCATCCAGTTGCGCCTTGTCGCGCGCGAAAATGAGGGCTGAGTCGGCAACGCTTTCCTCGATTCCGTCAACAAAGCTCGCACCCTCCGGCAACGGTTCCAATAGGGCGAGTTCTTCGGCGCTGGCGCCCACCACGTGCACTGAATTTCCGGGCTTGATCTGAAGCTTTTCGGCGATGGTCTTGGACATGGCACTAGTGTGCCATTTCGAAATTGAATTACGACGACGCAGCTCACTTTTCGTAGGCAGTGGTGTAGCAGAATGAGGGCATGGATGACTACGACCTCATAACCGAGCTCTTGCCCGTGCTGGGCCGGTCGAGTCATGAATCGTTCAATGTCTTCAACGTGATGCACCATGGGACGCATGAGAAACAGCTGTCGAACATCTTTCGATGGATTCTGGATATCGGAGGCTCGCGCCGCTTCGAAACGCTAGGCCAGAGAGTCTTTCTCAACCTGATCCGCGAGCGGCTGGGACCTTCGGCTGATCTGCCAGACGAGCCTTACTCCGTCCGTCAGGAAGTCAATACTGCCGAGTCAGGACATCGCCTAGATATCGCCGACCTCGTTTTAGAGAATGACTCGACCGTAGTCGTAGTGGAAAACTACGAAACCTCCGACGGCCACGGGCATAGCTACAACTCCTACCTCAAATACGGTCAGCGAGACGGTAAGTTCGGCGTCGTCGTTCTGCTCTGCGCATCCGAGTACACCTACCTCCAATCCGACGGTTGGGAACGTGCGACGGTGATTACGTATGAGAGATTCCTTGATCGCCTTATGGATGAGCTGAACAAGGAGAGGAACTACGCACAGTTACACACCGAGCAGTACTCGTTCCTCATCCAGATGCACAGGAAATTTGCCGCTAAGGGGGATGAAGTGAGTGATTCGGAGTTTTTGGCTTTCATCGACGCAATTTGTGTTTCGGGCGAAGCCAGACGCTACAGAGAGCGCACAAGTGATGTGGCCGCTGAGAAGTTTGCAAGCGACGTTGCCGAACGTGCAAGGGAGCGCTTTGAAGGCGGCCGAGAGGTTCTCAAGAGGGTTAAGGATCGACTCAAGATCTATGCGCGCTCAACCCTGCACAACCAGCTGGACGGCAAGCTTCGAGCGGGCTCTGTTCGCGAGATTCGAGCCAACTACGTGGGTATTTATCAATGGATCGTTGAGCTGGTTGTCACCGCTGACGATGGCGCCACGTCCGCTCAAAATTTTGAGATTCGATTCGGTCCAACAGCATGGAACTATGTCGAAAACGAGAGCGACAGTCTGAGCCTAGGTGACGGTGAAACTGTTGACTATTCGAAGCTTTTCATCGCAAGCACTGGCAACCGCAGGATTATGCGCCAGTCCCAAGTTTCGTTGCTGGAAGTTTTGCACGGCCTGTCCGCCGACGACTATCGCTTGCGGGACGAAATCCTGGCTCTCGATGCCACGAGTTGATGGCAAAGCAAAGCGGCGGCCACCCGAAGGTAACCGCCGCTTGCGCCCGAAGGCTTAGCGCCAGCCGAGACCCGGAGCCACGTGCTTGAGGATCGACTCAATGACGTGAGCGTTGTATTCAACACCGAGCTGATTCGGCACCGTGAGCAACAGCGTGTCTGCGGCCGCGATGGCCTCGTCCTGCTTGAGCGTCTCGATGAGTTCGTCCGGCTCACCCGCGTAGGAACGGCCAAAGACGGCGCGAGTCTTCGCGTCGATCTGGCCCACCTGGTCCGAGCTGTAGCGATCGCGGCCGAAGTACTGCCAGTCGCGGTCGTCGGTCAGGGCGAAGATGCTTCGGCTGACAGAGACGCGAGGTGTGCGCTCGTGGCCGGCTTCCTTCCATGCCTGACGGTAGATCTCGATCTGCTCCGCCTGCTGAACATGGAACGGCTTGCCGTTCTCGTCGTTCTTCAGGGTGGAGCTTTGCAAATTCATGCCGAGCTTGGCTGCCCAGACCGCGGTGTCGTTGGAGCCGGAGCCCCACCAAATGCGGTCGCGAAGTCCTTCGGAGTGCGGCTCAACGCGGAGCAGCCCCGGAGGATTCGGGAACATCGGACGAGGGTTCGGCTGTGCAAAGCCTTCGCCTGTCAGTACCTCGAGCAAGCGCTCGGTGTGGCGACGTCCCATGTCAGCATCGGATTCGCCCTCAGCAGGGGAGAAGCCGAAGTGGCGCCAGCCGTCGATCACCTGTTCTGGTGAACCACGGCTAATGCCGAGCTGCAGTCTGCCACCCGAAATCAGGTCCGCGGCGCCGGCGTCTTCTGCCATGTACAGCGGGTTTTCATAGCGCATATCGATGACGCCCGTACCGATTTCAATCTTTTTGGTGCGCGCGCCAATGGCCGCCAAGAGTGGAAACGGAGACGCGTATTGCTGAGCGAAGTGGTGGACGCGGAAATATGCTCCATCAGCGCCCAGCTCTTCTGCAGCGACGGCTAGGTCAATTGCCTGCAACAACGCATCGGACGCACTGCGTGTCCCGGACTGCGGATGGTCGGTCCAGTGACCGAATGACAGAAAACCTATGTTCTTCATACTTCCCTCAACTTATATGCGTCTGAATCTATTCCAGCACGCACAATTACGCTGCGTCCCCTCAGTGTCCACAGAGTTCGCACCGGTAGCGGGTAACTGAAGCTGCGGCGTCGTACGCTAAAGAAAAGAAAGCGAAAGGAATCCGCATGTCTGAGCGCAAAAAGGTGATTGAGTGGGCGGATCCGCGGCCGGGTCCGGCGACGATGCCGAAACTGACCGGCCTAGAATATATGCAACAGATGATGTCCAGAGTCCTGCCTGCGCCGCCGATCGCAAGCCTCATGGATTTCACGTTGTCCGAGGTCAGCGCGGGAACTGTTTCGTTTGTGTGCACGCCGGACGAGTCGCACTACAACCCGCTCGGCATTGTTCATGGAGGGCTGGTGTGTACGCTGCTGGACTCGGCGCTGGGATGCGCTGTGCAGACCACGCTTCCGCAAGGCAGCGGCTACACGTCGATCGAAATCAAGGTCAATTACTTGCGCGGCGTGACCGCGGAAAGCGGCGAGCTGACTGTGACCGGCGTGGTGACGAAGCCCGGCAGTCGAGTCGCGTTCGCAGAGGGTCACGTGACGGACGGTGCGGGCAAGGTCGTGGCGACAGCCACGGGAAGCTGCCTCGTTTTCCCGATTGGTTAGTCGGATGGCGCGTAATCGGCAGGCTCCAGCAGACGCGAAATCGCGTAACCGATGGCGAAACCCCAGAACGCCGGGTGAATGTTCCAGATGCTGAGTCCGGAAATCGTCACGACGAACGTGGTGAGCGCGCCGAGCGTGAAGCGGGTGGAGAACGCGGTGACGAGGGGTTGCAGGAGCGCCCGGAGCATTTCGAGGCCTCCGAACGATCAGCATGGCTTTCATGGCACGTCGCACCAGGCCGGACAACCCGAGCAGCAAAATCAGGATACCGGACGTGATGAACGCACCGACGATTTCCGGGAAGCTCAAGTGCTGGACTGGCCTTCCTTGGCGAGTACGTAGTTGTAGACAGCCTCTTCGCCTGCCCCACCATCGGTGCGTGGCTTCGGGTCAAGCACGAGCTCAGGCTTCACGGTGCCGCGCAAGAGCCACTCGGGCATGTTTGGCGCGTACTGCGAGTACAAGCGCGGTTGGCGGCGCTGCCCACCGTGAACCTCGTGACGCGACTCGGAGAATCCATCGCCAACTTCTCTCAGCAGGCTGAGCGTTTGGCGGGAGAACTCACCTTTGACGAGGTGAAATTCGGAAACTGCACCATTTCCTCGACCTCGATTGTGGCTGTCCCGCGGCGATGCTGAGCACGTGGAATCTGAGCAGCCACTGCCCACTCTGCCTAGCTGGTAAAATACTCCCGGGGGTATCGTTCACGCCGTTAACGTACCCCCTCTAAAGAGGGAGAAGCCGTGTTCATTGCCATTGTTGGCGGGCTATTCGTTGGTCTCTTGATGGGAGCCTTGGGCGGTGGTGGCGCAATTCTTGCCATCCCGCTGTTGACGTTTGGTTTGGGCCTTCCAGTGCACGACGCCGCCGTGGCCTCCCTCGTGATTGTGGGCTTAGGCGCGCTCTCTGGAGTCTCTACCCATGCCCGCTACAAGCACGTGTGGTTCCAAGAAGGAATCCTGTTTGGCGTCTTCGGCATTGGCGGTGCGTTCCTCGGGACCTTGATGGCAAAAGGCATTGATAGCGCGCTCTTGCTCTCGCTGTTCTCCATCTTGCTAGTGGTGGTTGCGGGAACCATGATCCGCAAAGCCCTCAAGCCATCCACCAAACCGCCTACCCTCAACCGTTTGTTCGCGCGCGTGGACGGCAAGCTGGTCATCAATTTCCGAGGGGTTATTTACCTTGTCATCACCGCCACCATTGTGGGTTTCTTGACCGGATTCTTCGGAGTGGGCGGCGGCTTCGCGATTGTTCCGGCGCTCATGTTGGTCTTCGGCCTCGCAATGCCGGTGGCCGTGGGTACCTCGCTGCTGGTCATCTTCCTCAACAGCGTCACGGCGTTCATCCTGCACGGCGAAGCGGCTATGCACCTGGACTGGGTTGTCGTGAGTGTCTTCACGCTGCTCGCGATGAGCGGCTCCGTGGTCGGCGGCAAGCTCGCGCACCACATTCCGAAGAAGGTTCTTCAGCTCAGCTTCGCGAGCCTGCTGATTGTTATCTCGATCTACACGGCTATTCAGAGCGTTCCGCAGCTTCTTTCGTGACGCTGGGATTGCTGGCGGCGCCAGGATCGCTCGGGCACGTTGCCGCCCACGGCAGATACAGTACGACGACGCTGGGCCCGGCCCTCCCGCTCGGCACGTTCCATTCGAAGCACCTTGGAGAACGAGGCCATCACGAGGTACGCAACGATCGTCACGGGCAGCGCGAAGATCAGCGTGGCGTATTCCATGGTGGTCAGGCCGCCATCCACGAGCAGGGCTAAACCTGAGCGTTTGCGACGCCTTTTGAGGTTGCTTGAAGCCGGTGAAACCGCCCCTCCGTCCACCGTCTTCCACCCCACTGTGCGGCCAATTTTCTACAACTTTTTCGACCCAAAGTCATATGGTCATTGCAACGTTGTTGGGCTGGAGGTTGTGATGGTGAAGGCGAAAAGGACGCAGGATATTTACTTTCCTGTGTGGAGTAGGTTTTTTGAGGCGATCGCTCGGGGTGAACTGTCCCAGGTTTAATGCCGCTGTTATGCGGGGAGCGGCTCTGGGGTGAGGGCCGCGTAATAGGTCGCCTCGAACTCGTCGGGGCTGACCATTCCAAGGCTACCGTGAAGCCTTCGGTTGTTATACCAGTCGACCCATCCAGCGGTCGCGAACTCGACGTCCGCGATCGTCTTGTAAGGGCCGTCGTGGAAGATCGTCGTCCGCACACACTCGGCCTTGTAGAGCCCGTTAACCGTCTCCATCAGCGCATTGTCATACGCATCACCCACCGACCCAATCGATGCGGCGATACCCTCCAACGCGAGATGCTCGGTGAGCATCACAGACGTATATTGAGATCCCGCATCTGAGTGATGCCGCAGCTGCCCAGGGCCGACTCGGTGGCCTTGCCGGTCACGTTCCCACAACGCCATGCGCAACGGGATCATGACCAGGTCGACATGCTTGGTGGTCTGGACATGCCAGGCCACGATGCGTTGCGAAAACACATCGAGGATGAACGCAACATATACCCAGCCCGTCCAGGTGCGGACGTAGGTGAAATCAGTGACCCACGTGTGATCAGGCCGCGGGGCAGTGAAGTCCCGGTTCAACAGGTCCCCGGCACGGATCCCGTCCTTCGCACGGATCGTCGTACGGATCGCTTTCGATCTCGTGACGCCCGAGAGTCCCAACGCCCGCATGGCGCGGTCGACTGCACCGCGGGAGACCTCTGGCAAGGCGGTACGGCGGATTAGCGCGGTCATCTTCTTCCGCCCGTACAACCCCTCCGGAGTCATCCGACGCCGTTGCGTGCCTGTCTGGTCGACGACGGTCTTCCAGGCGGCGTCACGGACCGCGTCCACGACCATCGCGTCGGTCACCGTACGAGCCGAGATCCGGGGGCGTTTCCACGCACGGTAGGTGCGTGCCGCGATCTTCACGCCCTGCTCACGCAGGACGCGTACGATCGACTCGACGGCGAAGCCCTCCGAACGCATTTGGTCGATGAAGCCCATCATCAGCGGTTGCGGGGGTCGAGTTCCCCCGCGAAGAAAGTCGTTGCCGCGCGCAGGATCGCTACGTCCTCACGGAGCTGACGGTTCTCGGCTTTGAGCCGCTTGATCTCAGCGTGCTCTTCGCTGGTCTGACCTTCCCGGGCACCGACATCGATCTCGGCTTGGATGACCCACCGGCGCAGCGACTCAGCCCCTACACCTTCTTGACGGGCAACGGCTGCGATCGCCTTCGCGTTCGATGGGTATTCCGCTCGGTGCTCAAGCACCAGCCTGACCGCTCGTTCGCGGACCTGGGCATCAATCTTCTTCGGCATGAAGCCATCCTCTCAACTCGAAAAGATACGGCATCAAACCTGGGACGGTTCAGGGAGAGTCGATTTCTCGGGCGTCGGTCACGGCGGGCGTGGCTCGCTCTGCTGCTCGTAAACGCATGGACAAGAATCTCGGTATGAAATTCACAACGGGACGTGGAGATAGCATTCCTGGCATTCATGTGCGTGAAGGTGTTGGCGGGACTGGACGGATTACTCATGATGAGCGTGTTCAGATCGCTTTACGTGTGCGTGATGGGTATTCAAGTTCCCAGATCGCTCGCGAGCTCGGACGGGATCGCAGCGTGATCTGGCGAGAAATCCGCCGCAATAGCTCTAGTGGCGAATACATTGCTGGTGTTGCTGATGTTTTCACTTTCATGCGATCACGCCGGCCGAAGAAGCGCCGACTGGATAACCCGGCACTGGTGCGGTTCGTGGAAGACGCGATGGATCAAGGGTGGTCACCGAAACTGATCTCGCTGGTTCTTGCCCGCGACTTCGCGCACGATAAGACTATGCAGATCAGTCACGAAACCATTTACCAAGCGATCTATGTTCAAGGTCGTGGCGAACTGCGTAAAGACCTGTACCGGTGCTTGTCCACGGGACGGGCTAAACGCATCGTTGACGGTCGGGGGTTAGGTCGTAACCAATCACCGTACAAGGACGCACTGAAGATCTCTGAACGCCCACCATCTGTGCAAGACCGGGCTGTCCCAGGGCACTGGGAAGCAGATCTGATCATGTCAGGGGCAACCTCGAAAGCGGCGATAGGTACCTTGGTTGAACGCACCACCCGGTACACCATCCTCTTGCATTTACCCGATGGCCATGACTCCGTCCACGTCGCCGAAGCCATCAAAAATGCGATGAAAAAGCTACCAGCCGATATGCGTCGGACCCTGACCTACGATCGTGGGACCGAGATGGCTAGATACCGTGAAATCCAGACAGCACTCGATCTTCAAGTGTATTTCTGCGACCCGCACTCGCCCTGGCAACGCGGCACCAACGAGAACACCAACAGGCTCCTGCGGCACTGGTTCGCGAAAAGCTCCGACCTTTCCGTACACACCGCGGCCGACCTAAAACGAGTTCAAGACAGCCTCAACAACCGGCCACGACCCACCTTGAACCTCGAAACCCCCAACAAACGCTTCAAAGAACTCCTCAACCAAGCAACCTAACGTTGCAATCACCCATTGACTCCGCCCGAGATTCCTCGTCGAAAAGTGTTCTCACATGGGGGTGGCTGTAGTGAAATGGCCTCACTTCGGGGCGGAGCTGTAGTGAAATGGCCTCGCATCATTCACTAGGCTGGGACGAGTTGTTATTGGCGTCACATCTAGGAGGAAGCCATGACGGAAACTCAGGCCGCCACCATCCGTGTCATCATTGCGAGCACGCGCCCTGTGCGCGTTGGTCCGCAGATCGCGGACGAGGTCGTCAGGATCATCGGCGAAAACCCGCAGGTCAACGTGGAAGTGACGGACCTCAAGGAGCTGAATCTGCCGTTCTTGGACGAGCCTGAGATGCCGGCGCTCGGCAACTACGTGCACGAGCACACGAAAAATTGGAGCGGCCTCATTAAGGCGAGCGACGCCGTCGTCATTGTCACCGCCGAATATAACTGGGGCTACCCCGCAAGCCTCAAAAATGCCATCGACTATCTCTATTCAGAGTGGCGCAAGAAGCCAATTCTGTTGGTGAGCTACGGTGCTAAGGGCGGCTCGAAGGCTGCCGAGCAGTTGCGCCAGGTGCTGGGCCGTATTCGCGCGAACGTGCTGGAGACGGGAATTCAGATTCCGCTCAGTAGCGAGGTTGACTACGGCAAAGATAATTTACTGAACGACGCCGCAGCTGTTGTCGGCGCGCACGCTCGGGACATTACGGCCGCCGTGGGCGAGCTGGTAGCTGCTGCTCAAGGGCAGGCTGAAGCCAAAGTCTAAGTTCAGGCATGACGCCTGGCCGGGCGCGAAGCCTAGGCCAGGCTCATGAACATCTTTTCGAGATCCTTAGGGTCTACATCCGAATTCTCATCCGTCAAGCATTGCTGAAGTCCGCTGGCAATAATCGCAAAGCCGGCGCGATCCACGGCCTTCGATACGGCGGATAGCTGCGTAATGACGTCTTGGCATTCGCGGCCCTCTTCGAGCATGCGAATCACTGCGCCCATTTGACCTTGTGCGCGCTTGAGCCGGTTGATGATCGGCTTCATGTCTTCGGTATTGAGTTCCATGACTCTCCTTTGTTGCGCACTCTGTTGCGTCGCGCGGTAGTGCGCTGATTTAAGATTCAACTATACCCCCCGGGGTAACTTGACGTATACCCATGGGGGTATTTACTATGAAATCAACGGATACCCCCTCAGGTATTTCAACGACAGAGAACGGGGACAAGGAATGCTTCTTGAACGAATCTACGAAGAAGGCCTAGCTCAGGCCAGCTACCTTGTGGGCTGTCAGCGCCAAGGCAAAGCATTGGTCGTTGACCCACGACGCGACATCCAGATCTATCTGGACCTCGCCGCCAAGCACGGCCTGACCATCACTCACGTGACGGAAACTCACATTCACGCGGACTTCTTGTCCGGATCTCGCGAACTCGCGGCAGCTACCGGAGCTGAGCTCCTGGTCTCCGGCGAAGGCGGAGCGGACTGGCAGTACGGCTTCGACGCCACGCGCTTAATGCACCAAGACACCTTCGCGCTGGGCAACATCACCGTGCAGGCACTGCACACCCCGGGCCACACGCCCGAGCACTTGTCCTACTTGATCACGGACGGCGCTGTCACGGATCAGCCAGGCTACTTGCTCTCGGGTGACTTCGTCTTCGCTGGCGATGTGGGACGCCCCGACCTCCTTGACGAGGCCGCCGGGGGAGTGGACACCCGCTTCGGTGGCGCACAGGCCCTCTTCCAGAGCCTCAAGAACGTCTTCTTGGCGCTACCGGATCACGTCCAGGTTCACCCGGGCCACGGCGCCGGCAGCCCGTGCGGCAAGGCGCTTGGCGCTATCCCGTCCAGCACGGTTGGTTACGAACGCTTGTTTGCGTGGTGGGCACCGTTCATGAAGGACGACGACGCCGCAGCCTTCACCGACGCTCTGCTTGCGGGGCAGCCGGATGCGCACGCGTATTTTGCTCGCATGAAGCGCCAGAACAAGCAGGGTCCAGCGATCCTCGGTGAGCTTGCCGAAATGCGCGAGCTCACGGATTCCCAAGTCACTGATGAACTGGCTGCTGATCAGGCGATTTTCATCGACACGCGTTCGCAGGCCGAAGTGCATGAGGGAACCGTTGTTGGTTCGCTCAACGTGCCAGCAGGAAACTCTGCGAGCAACTACGCCGCGTGGGTGATTGATCCTGAAGAAGAGGATCGTGACCTCATTGTCCTGGCTCCGTCGCAAGCGGCGGCCGAGACCTTCCGCGATGCACTGCTTCGCGTAGGCATCGACGGCGCTAATGCATGGACTGCGAGCATTGACGGGCTCGAGCAGTACATCCCGGAAATGATCACTCCAGAAGAGTTCATTGAAGCCCGCGAGTCCGGAGACGGCGAGCTCGCTGAGTTGCCGTTGATCGATGTGCGCTCCAAGAACGAGTTCGCTGAAGGCACCATCCCAGGAGCTCAGCAGCTCTCGGGCGGGTCGGCCATGTGGCGCCTCGACGAATTGCCAGCAAAGAGCATCATCACCTTCTGCCAGTCCGGAGTGCGTAACTCCGTGGTGGCAAGTGGATTGCGCCGGGCCGGCTACAGCGTGGTGGAACTTGAAGGCAGCTATGCCGGATGGTTCGCCGCTCAACAGCGAAACCAGCAACGGACTTCGCAGCACGCGTAGTCATCATCGAATTTCCTCATCACCACAACAAAAATCATCGTAGGGAGAAACCAATATGTGCAGAGCAGTATCTTGCAAGAAGTGCGGAAAGACCACTTGGGCTGGCTGCGGCCAGCACGTGGATGACGTCATGCGCCACATCCCGAAGAACGATCGTTGCCCAGGACATGACAACGATCCGAAGGAAACCTCCACCGGAGGCGGCTTCTTCGCGAAGCTCTTTGGCCGCTAAAAGCTAGGTGCCAGCCAGACCGCTTGTGGTGGATCCCCCGCTGGCTGGCACCTCACCTTCCGGTGCTCGGCGCACCGGAAATATCAACTGAATAGTAAGGCAAGGGCCGGGAGAGATTAGTCACCTCTCCCGGCCCTTGTATGTTCAAGAGCGCCGAAAAATTCTAGGATGGCGCGTGACCCAAAATCCCGCACCCGATGACCAGCCCACAGCTACATCCCCGAACACCACGGTTTCTGCGCCCAAACTGTATGGCAAGAAATTGTTCTGGGCGGTCTTCGCGCTCGCGATGGGTGGCTTCGGAATTGGCGCCACCGAGTTCACCATTATGGGACTCGTTCAAGAAGGCGCTTTGGATCTGGGTGTCTCGCTTCCGGCGATGGGCGTTCTGATCAGTGCGTACGCGCTCGGTGTGGTGGTGGGTGCTCCTATCCTCACGGCGATGCTCGCGAAAGCACCTCGCAAGAATGCCGTCATGTGGCTCATGTTGGCGTTCACCGTCTTCAACGCCTTGTCCTTCTTTGCTCCCACCTACGAACTGGTGGTGGTGAGCCGTTTCTTGGCCGGTCTTCCGCACGGTGCTTACTTCGGTCTGGCCGCCTTGTTGGCTGCGTCCTACGTAGCTCCCACGAAGCGCGGTAGTGCGATCGCCTGGGTCATGATGGGCCTGTCCGTCGCAAACGTGGTGGGCGTCCCGCTGATCACTTGGTTGGGTCAGACCATCGGCTGGCGCTGGATGTTCGCCTCCGTGGCGATCGTCGGCGCACTCACCTTGGTGCTCATCACGATCTTCGTTCCACCCGTCGCCGCGCCCAAGGATGCATCGGTTCGGACCGAACTCACGGCCCTCAAGAACGGCCAGGTCTGGATGGCGATCGCCACCGGCGTCGTGGGATTTGGTGGGTTCTTCGCGATGTATTCCTACATTTCCCCGATCGCCACGGACGTCGCCGGCATCCCGCTACAGACGGTCCCCGTGATCCTGGCGCTCTATGGCGTGGGCATGGTGATCGGTAACGGCGTGGGCGGCAAGCTCTCTGACGTCTCCGTTATCAAGACCATCGTGTGGTGCTGCATCGTGATGATCGTGCTGCAATTGGCCTTCGGCTTCACAGCGCACATCCCGTGGCTCGTCTTCGTGTGGGTGCCGCTACTGGGCATTGCAGGCTCTGCCTTGGTCCCATCGCTTCAAGCACTGCTCATGGACTCGGCCCCGAAGGCTCAGGCCCTCGCAGCGAGCTTGAACCACTCGAGCCTCAACACCGCCAACGCCCTCGGTGCACTCCTTGGTGCAGCCGTTTTGGACGCCGGATTCGGCCTACGCGCCCCGATGTTCTTGGGTGCCGCGCTCGCAGTCCTTGGCCTGATCCTGGCGCTGATCACCGGCATGCGCCAACGCAAGATCGATGCGGCTTCAGCCAACTCGTAATTGCGGCGCTAATTACGACGACGCCGCGCCCGGTCCCCAAAAGCGTCTAGGGCCGCTAAAATTTCCGGTGCTTGCCACAAGCGATTTCGTCTTCCGGCGCTGATTTGGCTCAGCACCCCGGCATCTACAAGCCGATCAATGGCATGTCCCGCTGTGACCACACTGACGTTCAATTGGTGGGCGACGGTCTGGGCATCGATGACGGGTTGGCGGAGTAGGTACTTTTTGAGCAAGTGCACCGATGAATGACGCCTCGCTTGAACTTCTTCGTCCCAACGGGCCGCAGCATATTGGATATCGTTCACCAGCTGACGACCATTCTGAACAGCGGCAAAGGACGCGTCGGCTAAGGAACTAACGATCGCGTCCGGGTTACCTTTGCGATATTCCGTAAGCGCTGAGAAGTAGTCGTCGATGTTGTGCAGGAGCCCGGCTGATACCGGGACGGTGACGTTTTGCGTGAGCCGTCCGTGTCGGAGCATCCCCTGGAGCAGGGCGCGACCAGTACGACCGTTGCCGTCGGGAAACGGGTGAATGGTTTCAAATTGGGCGTGAGCAATTGCTGCTTGTATCAGCACAGGAATATCCGTGCGTTCGGCGAAGGAAACAAGATCACTCATGAGTTCAGGCACACGAGACTGATGAGGTGGGACGAACTTCGCATCGTGAGGAGAGATGCTTCCGCCGCCGATCCAAACCTGTTGGTCGCGCCAGTGGCCTGTGAAATCCGGAGCAGATTCGTGAAGTAAGGCATCGTGCATCGCGATGATGGACGCCTCGTTCAATTGATCTGACTTCGCGATAGCGGCCTTCATTGCGCGAACGTTTGCAACAACCAGCTGTGCATTTCCAGACTTAGATTGTCCGATTTCAGCAAGGGCAAGTTGTTTTGCGCTGGAAGTTAGGTTTTCCACTTCCGAACTGGAAGCCGATTCACTCCGCAACAAGATGGACGCAAAGGGCGCCGCAATGGTGCCGACCTCAGCGTCGAACCGCGCCAGTTCTTGGCTAGCGTCGTCAGCCAGCGCGATTGTCTCCGAAGGAAGGCTCACCTGAAGGTCGGAAATGAAAGGTGGGACGGCGGCTTGGTAATCACCTCGGGCAAGCGGGTGACTCACGATTATCCTTTGCCATGAGATCACCATACCAAAGGCTATTCGATTAGCCTTTGGTATGGACCTGGCTGGCTATCACTTATTCTCTTGGTCGGGCCGAAGATTCTTGTGTCCGAAGACTAGGAATTGGGGCGAGCTGCGGCGTCGTCGTTCTTGATCTCATCCGCTTTCACGCCGGTGCCGCCCATCTGAGCGAGCATCAACAAATCCGCGTTAGAACGCGGGCGCGAATCCTGCGGCTTGGAGGAGATGAGGGCATTGATCCAGCGGGCGCTCGGATCGGCATCCACCAGGAGGGCCTTGAGCAAGAGGGTTGCCGGCAACGCGATCAACGCGCCCAGCCAGCCCAAGATGATCACCCAGAACATCAAAGACAAGAAGGACACGGTTGGCGTCAC
This sequence comes from Neomicrococcus aestuarii, assembly GCF_014201135.1. Classification (NCBI taxonomy): domain Bacteria; kingdom Bacillati; phylum Actinomycetota; class Actinomycetes; order Micrococcales; family Micrococcaceae; genus Neomicrococcus; species Neomicrococcus aestuarii. Next base: position 1,969,982 of record NZ_JACHDR010000001.1, read on the forward strand.
GCCCACGGATTCGCCCGTGAACTTGGGCTGAATGATGGATTGCACGGTGAAGTTTAGGACGCTGTAGGAGATGATCACAGCGAGCGCCGGAACCCAGCCGCCGTCCAAGAGTGCCAAGAGCGCTGGCGGCACTAGGCCAATGACGAAGCCGATGTTCGGAATGTAGTTGGTGATGAACGCGAGCACGCCCCACACCCACACCAAGTGCACGCCAATGATGCCCAGCACCATCACATCGAGCACGGCCACGATGAGGCCGAAGATGGTGGTGACCACCCAGTAGCGTCGGACGCCGTGGGCGAAGTCAATGAGCGCGCCGGCGATGTGTGGGCGATCCTCGGCAACGCGGGTGAGGCGGCGGATGATACTCGCCGAATCCATCGAGAAGAAGAAGACGCCCATGACCAGTGTCGCGAGCATCGAAAGGATGCCGGTGACGTTGCTCAGGATCGGCGTCACGAGGCTCATAAGGTTGCCCGCGGTGATGCCTTGCAGGCTGGACTGAACCATGGAGTTGGAGATGCCGAGGCTCTCAAGCCACGCGTAAATGTCATTTACGAGCCGCATGAACTGCGTGTTGTACTGCGGAAGCTCGCGGATCAGCTCGGTCACGGACCACACGGCCAGCGCCACGAAGAGGCCCAGCACCAGCAACACCACCACCAGGGCAATCGCGGCGGCCACGTGTCGTTGAATCTTGGTGGCGAGCCAGCGCTGCAGCGGGTACACCACAATGAGCAGGTTCAGGCCCAAGAAGACTGGAGCAATGATGTCTTTCGCGCCCTGCACGGCGATCAAGATGATCAACAGTGCGGCGGCACCAATGACGATGCTCAAGTAGCGTGGGATGCCCGGAATCGGCTTCGGTGCGTCAATCGGCACCACTGGCCCGTCGTCCGGATCCCGGAAAATCACGTCCCGAACGGTCAGATCTTTCGAGTCTGAACCGTCGGAATCTGACCCGTGCGCTACTGCAACGGTCTCTGGTACCGGTGCTGCGTCGTCGTACTGGTTATCAGTTCGTGAATTCTCACTCACACGCGCCCTCGTTCTTCTAGTCCCCCCAACAATGACTTCATTCTAAAACGCTGGGAGCAATCTAGATCACACGCTAGGCGCTGGGTCGGAAGCCCTCCACGTTGCGGCGCGGGCCCTGGACCAGGATCTCATCCTCAGCTTCGATGATGGTCTGCGGGGTAGCGGACTCCCACTTGCCATCAGCCGGACGGATCGCAGTGATGGTGATGCCGTGCGTCTTCCGCAGCTCGAGCACGCTCAGCGGGCGGTGCAACGCGAATTCCGGTGCGCGCGTGCGGACCAGCACGAAGTCCTGACCCAAATCGATGTAGTCAATGATGCCGCCGGAAATCAGGTGAGCTACACGTCGGCCCATGTCATTCTCCGGACGCACCACATGGCTGACGCCGAGCTGCCCCAGGATCTCTGCGTGCGGCTCGCTAATAGCCTTCGCCCAGATGGCCGGCTTGTTGAACTTGAGCAAGCGGGACGCGGTCAGGATGCTCGCCTCGATGTCCGAGCCGATGCCCACAATGGCGACGTCGAGCTCGTGGACGCCGAGCTGGCGCAGCACTTCCTCGCGCGTGGAATCGGCGCGCACCACGTGGGTGAGGATGCCGTTGAAGCTCTGCACGGTGTCTTCGCGGGCGTCGATGCCCAAGACCTCGACGCCAAGGGATTCCAGCTCCACCGCGAGGGCGCCGCCGAAACGGCCCAAGCCAATGACGGCCACCGTGCGCAAGGCATGGGTTTCCGATGAACCAAAGAATTTGCGTGAGTTAGCCAATGAGCGGCCTTTCCTTCGGGTATTCGTAGAGCGGATGGCGCGTCTTCAGTGCCAGCGCGGAAGCAATAGTCACAGGACCCACACGACCAGCGAACATCAGCACAATCAAAATGTACTGCGCCGCGGGCGGTAGCGCTGCGGTGATACCGGTGCTCATTCCCACGGTGGCGAACGCGGAGACCACCTCAAAGAGGATGCGATCCTGACCGAGGTCTGACATCAACATGATGGCCATGGTGGAGCCCACCACCAAGCCCAGCGAGAGCAACACGATGGTGAGCGCTTCGCGGTGCAGGGAGCGGGAGATGCGTTTGCCGAAGATGTTCACGGCGGTGCCGCCGCGGATCTCGGTGAGCATGATGAAGAACAGGATTGCGAACGTGGTGATCTTCAGACCACCGGCGGTACCGGCGGGGCCGGCTCCGATGAACATGAGGATGTCCATGCCCAGCCAGGAGACCGGGTGCATTTGGCCTACGTCGATCGAGTTGAAGCCCGCGGTACGGGTGACGGTGGATTGGAAGAAGCCCGCGAGGATTTTCTCGCCGTCGCTGAGCGGGCCGAGAGTCTTGGCGTTGTTCCATTCCAGGACGGAGATGAACACGGTGCCGCCCACCAGGAGGACCACGGTGCCGATCAGCACGAGCTTGGTGTGGATGCTGAAGGATTTTGGCTTGCGGTAGCGGCGGCGCAGCTCCATGATCACGGGGAAGCCGAGGCCGCCGAGGATCACGCCGATGCTCAAGGGGATGACGATCCAGGGATCGCCTACGAAGCCGATGATGCTGTCCGTGTAGAGCGCGAAACCGGCGTTGTTGAACGCTGAAATCGAGTGGAAAACGCCGAACCAGATTGCCTGATCAGGCGCGTACCCGTACCCGAGGGCAAAACGAAGAGCCAGTACGACGGCGATCGCGGCTTCCGTCACGGCGCTAATCAACAGGACATTCACGATGACGCGCTTGGTCTCACCCAGACCTTGCGCTTTCGTTTCCTGCGCGGTGATCAGGCGGGATCGAAGGCCTAGTTTGCGGGTGATGACGAGGCCGATCAGCGCGCCGAAGGACATGACGCCGAAGCCGCCGATCTGAATCAGCGCGATGATGACCGCGTGCCCGAACGGCGTCCAGTACGTGGGGGTGTCCACCGTGATCAGGCCGGTTACACAGGTAGCGGACGTGGCGGTGAACAAGGCGTCGAGGAAGCTCGCGGCGCCATCGCCCACGCGAGCCGCCGGAGTCATCAGCAACAGCGTTCCCACCACGATGGTGGTCAGGAATCCGATAGCGATGATCTGAGCCGGAGTCTGCGGCTGGAGACGACGAAGCCGCTGGCCGATCACCGAACTTCTGCCGGTGGTATGTGAGTAGGGGCTGCGGTAGCCGGAACGCAGCTTGTCTAGGGCCTCAGCGACCGGTGCTACGGCCGCGTGAAGTTTGCGTTTGAGACGCGCTCTGAAGAACACAAGGTGGAAGCCTACTCCTTAAGGGTGACCTATTCGTACAGCTACGGATTTGGAACCTTGCAGAGATATGGAGTAAATTAGATAAGCGTTCCCGAACGAATCAGTTTGGGCACGGGGGTATGGCGCAGTTGGTAGCGCGTCTGCATGGCATGCAGAAGGTCAGGGGTTCGAATCCCCTTACCTCCACCGTGTAATGTCCTGGGACATCGTTCTGAACGATGTCCCAGGACATTTTTGTTTAACTTGGTGCCTGGTGGGTGCTGGGTTTTTGTTTTTGGTAGTTCTTGTTGGGGTCGATTTCGAACTGTTTGAGTATTTCTCCGGTTTTTGTGTCGATGACAGTGGTCGCAGACGCGCGTCGATGTGAATCAGCTGCACGGATGGCCCATAGATGTCGTGTTCCGCTGTCGAGGCCGACACGGGAGCGTATGCAAGTGCGGCGTTGCAATGATCTGGACTCGATCTGACAGGGTGCAGTTCACGTGGCTGCCGGAACTCGTTTGCTGCGTGGTTCGCAGGCATTTGAGTTTGTAACGTGAATCGCGGCGTCGAAAATACTCCGGTTTCAGAACACTCAACATGGCATTTTTAGCGGCACGGGGTTTCGCTAACGCCGCGGTCACGACGAGCTTGGCGACGGCCAGGATGATGGCTTTGTTCCGGGTGCTCACGGTTTATCTTCGTGAACGATGTCCTAGGACATGGGTGTGAATCGCCCGGAAGTGAACGATGTCCCAGGTCTTTAGGTGAACGATCACTCGCCACCGATAAAAGCCCCGGAAAGAGAAACGTTCGGGGTGAAGGATGTCCCAGGAGATGGGGTGAACGATGTGGTGAGACTCAACACCCTTACCTCCACCGCACGCACAAGGCTCGAACCCTTGCCAACGGAAACGTTGGTCGGGGTTCGGGCCTTGTTCGCGTCCGCGGCCCTGGTCAGAGCGTTGGCGTTGACCTGCGGATCGAGCAGCATCTCGACGGGGCGGTTGTGCTCGACGCGAAGCTCGTTGTCCTCGTCGATGAAGAACTTCGTGAAGAACGCCTGGTTGCACAGACGCCGGTTGGTGTCGTCGCAGCGGGTGTAGATGTCGGCGCAGTTGGCGAGCAGGCCGAGGGCGTCGTCGAGGTGGGCTCGGGCGTCGGCGTAGTCGCCGAAGTGGGCGTCGATGCGGCGGGTCACTTGGTCGAGTTCGGCGACGATGCGGTCCTGCTCGCGCTTGAGCACCGAGAGTGGAATCGCGTCGGCCTAGTGCGCTTGCATGAGGCGGTCCTGCTCGCCCTCGAGCCGGTCGCGGTTGGTGGTGAGGCGTTCGAGTTCCTCGGTTTCAGCAGCCATGAGCCGGTCGAACTCATGTTGGAGCATCCCTGCAGCGCGTCCTGCTGGGCGGGCGTGATCTGGACGCGGGTGTAGTAGTCCTCGATGAGCTTCTCGACATCTTCGATGAGCATCGCCTGGCGTGTGCAGTCGGTGCGCTTGGAGTACCGACCGGAGCACACGAAGTAGCAGTAGACGTTGCCGTGGCGGTTCTTCGCGTTGGAGACGATGAGCCTGGAGCCGCACTGGCCGCAGTGGATGGTGCCTTTGAGGTAGTGGCCGTGGACTTGGGTTGCCTCGACGGCGCACTGGTGCGCGGTGAGCACGGACTGGACCTGGTACCAGACCTCGGCGGGCACCAGCGCCGGGTGGTTGCCCTTGTAGCGGGTGCCTCGGTAGATGACATCGCCCTTGTAGTAAGGGTTGGTCAGGAGCCGATGGATGGTGGACACCGCCAGCGGCTTCGCCGGCCTCTTAGGCGTGGGCAGGCTGCGAAGCCCGCGCGAGGTGAGCTCGTCATGGAGCTGGCTGACGCTCCAGTTGCCCGAGGCGTAGGCCTTGAACGCCCACTCGATCATCGGCGCTCGCTCGGGATCGAGCTCGATGGTGCGAACCTCACGGCCGAGCTCATCGCGCTTGCGAACGTTCAGGTACCCGATGGGCGCGCGCCCGTTCGTGCCGCCGCCGATGGCCTCCTGGTTCATACCCTTGGCGACCTCGGTGGCGAGGTTGCGGGAGTAGAACTCGGCGATCGTGGACATGATGCCGTGCAGCAGCATCCCCGATGGCGTCTCATCGATGTTCTCCGTCGCCGAAACCAACGTCACCCCGGCTTCGACGAGGCGGCGGTGGATCTCGACGTCATCTACCCGGTTGCGGGCGAGGCGGTCGACCTTGTGCACGATGCAGTAGCTGACCTGATGGGTCGGACTGCCCAGAGGTCTCGACAAGGCCGTGTCCCGTATCCAAGACGTTACGAGCAAGACACGACCAGTCCCGGTCGAAGTCTTCATCGTGGAGGAGGGCGTAGCCGAGCCAACGCCGTTCGTCCGCGTAGAGGTTCGCCCGACTATGCCACCACACTTCGATGACCAGGGCCGTCGCCAAACTCGGCAGGGCCGGTCCACGCGCGCGCTGACCGATGAGGAGCTGCTACGCATCTACCTGGACCGCGAAGCGGGTAGTTTCGCGATGCGCTTCCGCCAGGTCAGTGATGAGCTTCGTTCAGCTGTCGGTGCCGTGGGCAGCCAGGTCGACCAGATCGCTGAAGGGATCGAAAACAACGTCGCTACACCAATCCTGGCGCTCACCAGAACCACACAAGACGCCGCAGACGCGGCAGAGTCCGCTTCATCTTCCGCAGATTCCGCTGCGTCTTCAGTCGACACCGTGTCCTACGAAGTCGAGCATGTACAACGCATCGTTCGTGAGCTTCAGCGAGTCGTCGAGGACATCCAAGACGACTCCACTCAGAACCTGGCATACAGAGTCATGCGGCTACGGCAAAAGGTCTGGTGGAACTTCACTGTCGACACCTGGGAGCGCAAGTCCAAGCGCGCGGATCAGTTGGAGGCTCGGCTCCGTGAGCTTCTCTCCGGCGAGGGCTCCATTGAGGCAGGCCGCAACACCTGGGAGCTGCGAGTCTGGCAAGACCTACTCAAGGATCGCCGTGCACAGCGCGGTGAACGGGGCACGCAGAAGTGGTGGGATGCAGCGATCCGCGAAGTCATCTCGTTCGTGGAGAGCCCTGCGTACGCTGCACCCGACCTGCCTGAGCTTCGTGCCGCTCTCGAGGTCGACCTCGACCACGAGATCGACCATCCCGATAGTGTCACGAACCTGTTCCGCAGGCTCTTGGAAGACTCATAAGCAGGGGCGCCCGCTCACCGGAACTCCGGCCCGTGACGTCACACGTACCTCATCGACACCGACAAGGAGATCGGCGACTTCACGGGTCGGGTCGAGCGCGACCCAGTTGGGCAAAGCGGCCAAGACCTTGGGGGAAATGGCTTCTGCGTCCCGCTTGAGCTTATACCGCCCTGACTTGCCGAGCGCGAGCATGTGCCGAGCATCAACACTCATGCGCTGGTGGCGCGTCGGTCGCGCGGGGGGGTGCATTTCACTGTTACTCCACTTCGCTGAGGGCGTGCCGCAGAAGCGCGTTCAGGACGTCCGCGTCGTCAATGCCTTTGTCGAGCGCCTTTACATCTGCTGCCAGCGTCCTGATGGCCTTGACGGGTAGCCAGGGAGGAAGCTCGCGATAGGTGCGATCGAATCCGATGAGGTTACACGTCTGAAAGTCGAGCTGCTCTACCCAGCCGGCGCAGGAGACGACAAGAGACGTCAGCAACTGCGGCGCAGTCTCTAGAGCATGGGCAAGGCGGTCATGCACTTCAGCGTCTGATGTCGCACGGGCGAAGGCCCACATCATCGACTGACCGTTGACGTCGTTGCCGACCCACGAGGCACCTTTGGACCAGTCCGTTTCCGACCATAAGCGACGTAGGTTCTCATCTGCGGCAACGGCAGGGGCATCCTTCGCGTCGCCGTGGCGACCGGCCTCCTGGAGTAGTGCGGCCGCAGCACAGATTGGAAGCCGCTGTTGATCCCGTTCCACAAGCTTGAGCCGCTCATCCTCGGTCGCGTTGCCCCCTACCGCAATCGCGAGAGCGGCGGTGGGGTCAAGACCAATCGCGAGGAAGTGTGCGGTCGGTGGGATCGCTGCGGCTTGAGCGGTCGCGCCTGCAACACGCTCGCGGAGTTCCGGGTCGTACGGACGGTGACGGACTCGATGGAACGGTCGGGCTTCATCGAGGAGCTTTCGGTGTTCCGCCAGGGGGTCCACCTGCTCGGGCTCATTGGCGATTGGTGGAAGCTCGGGCACCGCGACCTGTTCGCCACGAGAGGCGCGCACGAGATCGGTGACCGATCGCTGGAGTTCCCCCAGCGCATCATCGAATGCCGTGTCCGACGCCGGTTCAGAGCGTCCCGTCCAGGTCGAAGCCGTATCGATCAGCTCCGTGATCGCACGTTCCAGAGCGTCGCACCACGGAGCAACCTGTCTACCTGTCACTCGGACCGCAGCAAGTTCGATTCGTGCCGCCTCCGCCGCAGGCCCCACTTCATCGAGCGCTGCCGCCAGAGCCGACTGAATGCCCTCCTGTATCGGGCGAACTTCCATCTCCGACGGCTCCACGTGCACCGGATTGCCCTCGTCATCCCACATGTTGAAAGATCTTCGCGTCTGCTCTCGCAGTTGCTGCCAACGCCCAGCCCACGAGCGTACGACGGCGCGAGTCCGCCCAGCCGCGAGTCGAAGTGCCTCTACCCGACGCACCAGTTCGACCGTTGACGGAGCATGCAGCGCGTCAAACGACTCTGACGCGACGAGCACCTCAGTTGCCTCATCGTCGTTGATCGGCCAGTTGCGTTGGAGGCGGTCGTGCTCTGCGATCTGCGCCGCCTTCCACTCGCGAAGCAGGTCGGCAGGGAAAAGCTCCGGCATCTCGTCGATCTCGTAGGAGTGCTCGATGCATAGCAGAACGAGGTTGTCGAAGGCCCGGTTCTCGTCGGCAGTCATCTTGAGCCACCGTGGTCCGCCCTTGCGGCGGGCGTGGATATGGGCGACTCGGCTGTTCAGCAGTCGGTCACCCGTGTCGTCCGAGAGCTTGTACAACGGTCGGCTGCACTCCGGATGCGCGCACCGGAATGCAGACCCGTATAGCTGACGCACCGTGGAAGGAGTCGGGAGTGGATACGCGGTGTTCATCACGGCCCCGAGTTATCCATCGTTGCGATCGTCCAGCCAGCACCCTTCGCGGGATGCTGTCGGCGGATGGGCTTCGGCGAAGACTGCCGAAGCGTTGTTCGCGGCTGAACGGAATGATCAAACCGAAACGCGATCAGTGCTTGGGATCTACAAATACAGCAGGACATCTGCGATCTTCTCAGGTAAGCGCTCGATGGCACCGGAACGCTCGCTGAGCGTGCGTAGGTTCCACCATGTCGTAGCCCGGACTTCGCCAGTGCTGATGCTCCAGGCTTCGCTCAGCAGCTTCTCGATCCTCTGTGTGTCAGCGGGCGTGCGGGCGCGGACCTTTCGAGCCGGGAAGTCCGTCTCGCACAGAACTCGGTCGCGCGGGAGGCGGCGAAGCTGTTCTTCGGACATCGCGGCGTTGACTGAGAAGTACGCATCCATGTCGATCGCCCGTTTGACGTCGGTGTCGTCTCCGTTGAACCAATGAAGGATTGCTCCACGCACGTTGACATCGTGGAGGTGTTGGACGACCTCGGTTGGTGCCCCGGAGCTGTGAACGGAGACCAGCACGGGCTCGTCGCGGACGATGGTGAGGACTTCGTGAAAGATGGAGCGTTGCTGAGCCCAGCTCCCGCCGCGTCGGTCCAGGCCGATCTCACCGACAAGCGCGAACGAGCCTAGAAGCTCTTCGAACCGCGCTGCGTCCCAAACGGCGCGAGCGGCCGCGACCGCTGGGTGAACTCCGACTCCCCAGACGAGTGAGTTGTCGCGCCGGTTCTTGACCTGGTCCGCTTCATGCAGGCTTCGCGTCACAGCGAACACAACAGCGTTGCCGAGCGCAGCAATCTGACCCTGGGTGACGTCGGGAGCGATGTGCGCATGGGCGTCCAGCGCGGGAAGTTTGGCACCGGTCATGTCAGGTCCACTTCCCTCAGTTCGGACAGTCCGCGTTCAGCGAGATCGCTGATTGCGTCTAGATCGGCATCTGGGGGCCACGTCCCTGCGTCGATCGCGTATTCGTCGATACCGCGTGCTATCGCGTAGCTGATGGCGGCGCGGTCACTGTAACGACGCTCTAGGAGTTCGTCACGAGCGTTCCCGTCCAGGTTGTCAGAGAGGTAGATGGTCGTGTCGTCTACCTCAGCCGCAATATAGGAACCACGACGGGTGACGCATGCGTAGCACAGCCCGCAGTTGAGAGTGGAGTTGCCGCCCTTGATGCGCGCCCCGTCGAGTTTGCTGCACGAGACTGTCAATCCTGCGGTGCGCTCCCATCCTGTCGGTGGCTGGCCGTCAGCGACCAGGCGCATCTCCTCACCCTTGGTGTAGTCGGCAAACGGGTTCGTCACCGATATCGACAGTCCGAGGGTGTGCAGGAGTTCGTTGACGCGATAAAAGGTCTCGGGATGGGTGGAGCGGGTCGAAAGCGCACCGGCCCGGTTGGGATGCAGCGGAAGATTTAGGCTGGTGAAACCGTTCTCGGGCACGAGGAGCGTCGTAGCCTGGCGACTTGATGCGATGGCAACTCCAAGCGCCATGAATAGTAAAGAACGGCTCCTGCTGGAGGATTCCTTCTTGCCAGCAGCCTGCGTGAACTCAATCTGCGTGTAGGAGGGCGCCGGTTTGTAGCTCTCTTGGAGCCAGGAGCGGATGGTGTTCTGGGCGCGTCGCACGGCGGTAGCGGTGTCGTAGTGGCCGACGAACAGCGGAGCGTCGTCCATGGTAGACAGCAGGTGTAGCGCACCGAGATAGGAGTCGAGGCCTCCGCTGAGTAGAGCGACCGACGCGACGGTATCGGCTGACTTATCGGAGGTGGCCGCGGGTCTTGCGGTGGGGTCCTGAACGAGTTCGATCTCCCAGGTGTCGCCGGTCAGCCAGGTGAGCAGTTGGGCGAGTTGGTTGGCGGCTTGGCCTTCCCAGGGCGCAGGATCAGCGACTTCGACGGTCAGTTGGAGGCGCCGTGTGAAGGCGGTCGGTCTTCCTGAAAGCCGATCGGCGAGGTACGCGGCGCCAGCGATGCGCGTCAGGTCGATGGCTTGGTCTGGGACATGTCCCAGTGAAGGCAACCACCAGCCGAGTCCGCTCTTGACGGTGTCAGTCTCGGCTGCCACGGTTGGCCACCGAAGCCGCTGGTAGGCGGCCAAGTTATCGTTCGTGGAATCTTCGCCGGAGAGGTAGAAGTGAGTCTGTGGCATGTCGATCACCTCGCTCTTAGTACACGGATCGCTCGTTGGGCAAGGTCGGCTGCCGCTTGATGCAGGCTGTTCGCGGACAGTGCTGGGCTAGCGTCGATGTCCAGTCCGCGCACCTTCGCATCGATCCAGCCGCGTAGCATCCGTTCGCGTACGACGGCCTCATTGCCATCAAGAGTGCCGTTAGTGATCTGGTCTTGGAGTTCCACGAGCCCGAGTTGGAAAATGTAGGCGCTGACGAATCCTTTGATCGCTTCGGTGGCGGTGGGCGGTTCTCCCTCAACGCCAACGATCTTCTTGACCTGCTCGGTGGCTGCCTGTCGGATGGCTCGATCGTCGGGGTGTCCGTCGTCGCCGACCATAATCGTGACGAGCCTACTGATGCGCGCGCGAGGAGTTAGGGAGTCGAACTCCTCCAGCGAGAGCCCGTAGTCCGACAGCCGTTGGGCGTCGCGGTCCCTGAGCGCGTATGCGGCGCCGATCGTCGCGCCACCACGAGAAGCCCCGCCAATTACCTGCCTGGTTGACCTGCTGCCGGATCGGCCTGTGCCTGCGGAACGTCCTCCAGAGGAGCGGGCACCGCCTGCTCCTCCCGCGCCAGCCCCGCGGCGTCCTGGGACGCGAGGGCGAGGAATCGGGGGGACTGTGTTGCCTCGGGTGGCAGGATCGTCGCGCCACAGCGCGTCGATGAGCGCTTGACCAGCGCGGTCGAGGTCTGAGGCTGGCTGTGCAGGATCGAAAAGCGTGTCCGAAGGTGGGGCGGGTTCGGAGGCCTCGGCGTCTGCGACGCTTCCGCCGCTCGAGGAGCCGAGATCGCACCAGGCATCCCGGAAATCGTTCCATTCGGCGGTATTACTGCCGCCGTATGCGCCGCTAGTTCCCATCGAGCTGCTCCAGTTCGTCGCGCGCGGCTTCTCGTGTTGCGGCGTGCAGCGAGGTGTCCTGCGCAGCGCGGCGCACTAGCCCTAGGAGCGCGGGGCGACCGCTGTTGGCGAGTTCCACGATTGATCCTGGCGTGAGGCGATTTCCCCAGCAGTGGGACTCAATACCCTCCGCGGCGGCCTCGTCGAGTGTGGCGTTCTTGCTCACCCAGAGGACGGCACCTCGGATCACCGCTTCAGCGTTATCGGTCCGTTTCGTGGCACCAATCAGCACTTCCAGCGCGGCAAGTTGTTCATCTTGGCCTCGATCACACAGCTTCTCGGCAGCGACGTTGCGTGCAGCTTCGCTTTCTCCGAGAAGATCATTGATGAAGGCAAGTACGTCGTCCGAAACCTGCGCGCCCATGCTGACGTTAATCAGGCTGGCAGCCAGACTGATGTAAGGGTCCAGGTTCTCATCACTGAGGAACGGTGGCGCAGCCGCCCAATCCTTCGTTCCATCATCGATGCCGGTCGGAAGCGTCGCGTTCTCTCCCTCTTCTCCTGATGGGTTCGCCCATGCCTCCCAGCGGGCCAGGAGCGCCCTGCGGTCCTGGGCGGGAGCTGCAGCGAGGGTGTTGAAGGACGTGCGGTGCAACTCTTCGAGCAGCAACATCTTGATCATCACGGCCGGAGCGATCTTGACCTGACGTGCTTGCGCGATGGACTCCCGGACACCGAACGCGTTGAGGAATCGCTTGATCTGACGGGGATTAGAGCGACGATCGGCACTCAAGCCCTCGGCGAGCTGGGTCGCCAATGCCAGATCTTCCTCGGACGGTGCAGGTTTCAGTTCGCCAAGTTCGTGCAGCAGCGGCGTCAGATTCTGGTTCCTGCGGCTACGGACGTGGTCGGCCAACTTGCGCAGGTCTTCCTTCTCCATCGTGCGTCCCGCGATCAGGAGCCCGATGTACGCCTCCGCATCCGTTCCAGATAGCCGCGGAAGCGCGATAGGAATCTGGACAATCTTCTCCAGGTAACGCCTCGCGAAGACATCGCCGCGTCGAGCCCCGTCCAGGCTGACCGAGATGGCGTCACGAACCATGTCCTGATCCGCCGCCAGCACGAACACCATCTTCTCTGTCGACAAGAACAGCTTGATCGCCTCGAGCGTCGCAGTCACCGCATCCGGCAGGCAACGATCAAGATCGTCTACAAGAACAACGACCCGCTCCACTTTCGGTATCAAGGCCAGCAAGTCCTTGTACGCATCGTTGAAACTCGCCATTGACTCCGGGCCAGCGGGATCCTTCGGGCGGAAGATGTCGGCGATCTGCTGCGGATCGACCTGAAAAGTCAAAGCGCCCTTGGCAATCGCTACAGCCGCTCGGCTCCAGCTGATCCGCTCCAGAAGCTCTTTGGCCTTCTTGCCGACACTCTCTTTGACGCCAGTGTCTTTGATCTGCGCTTGGATACCGTGAAGGATCTCGGATATCAGGGTGCCCTTGACATCATCCTGATCGTCGTAAACCCAAGGATTGGTCGAGACGACGAAGCAGGTCTCATCATTTTCGAACTCGGCTTCGATGAGCTTGAGCACAGTGGACTTCCCGCCACCCCAGGGGCTCTGTACCGAGAGTGTCAGAGGGTGAATCTGGTGCTCCCGGACTGCCGCGACGATGGGATCGACCACCGCGTCGAACCCCAGTAGGTCCAGGCTGCTGGGGTTGTCGTCCCAGAGTCTGATCTGCGGTGGTGCTGTCGCCATCGCCGGCCTCGCTCTCTGGCGATGGCTCAGCTGTGCGAATCGCCTAGGTTGTCATGAGATCCCTGTCATGAATCATTGTCGCGCATCGGACTCGTCACGTCCCTTCGACACGGCGACTTACTCGGAGACGGTTGAATCGGGTAGCGACACCGAGGGCTTCTTACCGTCGCCCACAACCGTCGGCCGTGGGCACGCTATCCGCCGCCCCAACAGACCAGAGGCGTCGGTGCGCAAGCTAACCTCGATCTTTCATAGGGCCCGGCTGACCGACGGTCCAGCGTCGCTGCCGGTCTCGTAGTCATGATTCTGGCATGGGGGTGTGACAAGGTCCCGCATGCGCTGCGGGTAGGCGTCGGTTCCACTGCCGAAGAGGTGTTGCTGATCGTCGGGTCGGATGGCGGCGTGGTCAGGGTGTCGTGAGGGCTGCGAGCCGCTTCCAGCCGTCGAGGATGGTTGTGGACCAGGGGTTGTTCCGCTTGAGGTGCAGGATGGTGCGCCTTCCCGTGTGGGCCAACGTGGCGGCGATCGTGAACAGGCGGTGGCGCAGGGTCTTGGGTTCCCATCGCCTGGCGGGGCCGTCGAGGCAGAGCATGGCCATCCAGGCGAGCAAGTCGCTGGCCAAGCCAACGATGAGCAGCCAGATGCGGTTCTGCGCGAAGCCCTGCAAGGGCAGGTTCGACAGGCCGGTGTCCTTGGCGGTGCGGATGCGGTCCTCGCAGCGGGCCCGGCGCCGGTGCCGCATCTCCAAGTCAGCCAACTGACCGGTGCGGGTGTTGGTGACGAAGGCGGTAAGCCGGTAGCCATCGACATCATCAAAACGGAGCTGAGCGCCGGGGTGGGGGCGTTCCCGGCGGACGATCACTCGCATCCCTGAGGGATACCCGTTCAACGATCCCTTGCTCTGGAGGAGGTCGGTGAACTCGACCACTGCTGCGCCGTCGCGGACCTGGCCGTCGGCGTTGTAGGCGTCCTGCCACGCGGTCTCGGGGATGAGGTGGTAGAGCTCCGGGGTGCTCATGGGCAGCGTGAAGCCGATCGAGTACGACACCCCCTTGCTGGAGAGGAAGCCGAGAAGCTGTTTGGAACCACCAGCCCCGTCGGTACGGATCAACACCTTGCGGCCGGGCCTGCTCGGGTTGATCCCGGGCACCTGTTTCAACGCGGAGCGGATGACGGTTTCGTGAACCGTACTGGGTTTGGTAGACACTCATGATTGATTGGAGAATGAGTTATGCCCAGTGGAGTGAAGTACGACACAGCGTTTCGGGAGCGCGCGGTCCGGTTGTTGCAGGAACGCCGCTCGGAGTATCAGGAAGAGTCTCTTACGGCGTCGATCCGGCAGGTTGCTGGCGTGGTGGGGATGCCGTATGACACGTTGCGGACATGGAATCGACAATCAACTCCTGGTTTGGCAGGGGCTGTGAGTGTGGATTTGGCGAGCGAGAATCGTAGGTTGAAGCGCGAGCTCGCGGAAGCGAAGCGGGCGAACGAGATCTTGCGTTCGGCCGCGTCTTAATGCGTAAGCGGTGCTCGAGGCCCACGAGGTTGATCGTGAAATTCATTGATCAGTTTCGGGATCGCTATGGGGTCAAGCCGATCTGCACGGTGCTCACGCGTCATGCTGGTGTGAAGATCGCCCCGAGCACGTATTACGCTTTCAAATCCCGACCAATAAGCGCCAGAACACGACGTGATAGTGAGCTTGTGCCGGTCGTGAGGCAGCTGCATGAGCGTCATTACGGGGTGTATGGGATTGTGAAAATGTGGCATGCACTCAAGAGTGAAGGCCATGTTGTGGGCCGTGATCACGTGGCACGGTTGATGCGATTGGCCGGTGTTCACGGGGTCGTTCGGGGCAAGAAGCCGGTGACCACGGTTTCCGATCGGAGCGCGCACCGGTTCCCTGATCTGGTCAAACGCGGGTGGGACGTCACGGATTTGAACACGGTCTGGGTGGCTGATTTCACTTATGTGCGTGTCCCGTCAGGGTTTGTGTATGTCGCGTTCATTACCGATGTGGCCTCCCGCAGGATTCTGGGATGGAACGTGGATACGTCTCGGCGTACCTCGTTGGTGACGAGTGCGTTGAATCATGCACTCATGGTTCGACGGCTTAGTGGGCAGCGTTTCAGCGTGAAAAGGCTGATTCATCATTCAGACGCCGGCACTCAAGGTGAATTCAATCGGTGGTAGCAACACTCGGTTGTTGTACTGATTCTAGATAATCTTCGAACGCTTCAGCTGGGGTTCTCCATCCCAGGGTCTTTCGCGGCCTGGTGTTGAGGGTGTGAGCGATGGCTGCGACTTCTTCAGCGCCCCATCGTGAGAGATCGGTGCCTTTGGGGAAGTATTGCCGTAGCAGCCCATTGGTGTTCTCGTTCGTGCCGCGTTGCCAGGGGCTACGTGGGTCTGCGAAATAGACTGGTACTCCAGATTCGACGGTGAACTGAGAATGAGCTGAGAGCTCTTTGCCTCGATCCCAGGTGAGTGACTTTCGCAGATGCTCGGGCAGTTCCGCAACAGTCTTCGACAACGCGTTTTTCATGCTCACTGCCCCGTACCCGGCTAAAGGAGGACCGTTCTTCTTCCGCGGGAGGGTGCCGTAGCCTTGTTCGCGAGGCAGATGGACAAGCATGGTGAACCGTGTGGTGCGCTCGACCAGCGTGCCGACTGCCGAGCGATTGAGTCCAATGATCAGGTCACCTTCCCAATGGCCTGGCACGGCTCGGTCTTCGACCTCGGCGGGCCGTTGGCTGATAATGACCTTCTCATCGACATGGGCCCATGATTTCGCCTGCGCTCGGGCACGCGGGACCCGAAGGGCGCGGCCGGTGCGCAAGCAGGTCACCAATTCACGCTTCAGAGCACCACGGCCCTGAATGTAGAGAGCCTGGTAGATAGCTTCGTGCGAGATCCGCATGGACTCATCCTCAGGGAAGTCAACCTTCAGCCGATGGGAGATCTGCTCAGGACTCCAGCCTTTCACCCATCGGCGATCCCCGCGATGAGGCTTATTTCTGCCCTTCCACACAGCCTCATCAGGCCCATCAATCACCTGTCCGTCAGCAGCGGTGACTTTTCCCGCCAGTCGGTCCTGAACGTAGTCCCGCAACCTGGGATTACTCACCAGCTTTGCAGTCTTGGGCCGCTGAGCGAAGACCTCCGACTTCCATTGAGCAACTGAGGCTCGATAGTCCAACTTCCCGCCTCGGGTGGCCGCGTTACGCCGTAACTCTCGTGAAATCGTAGAAGGACTCCGTCCTAGACGACGAGCTATTTCGCGAACACCGATTTCTTGGGCTCGCAGCAGAGCGATCTCCTCACGCTCTTGGAAGGAAAGGTACCGGGAAGAGACCTTCGAGGACATAAACAGCGGCATACCACCACGATTGCGGAACCATCGAGCACCAACGGCTTGAGACACACCAGTGGCCTCTGCTGCCTTCTCAGAGGTGATCCCGGTGGCGATGTGCTTCCAGAACTCTCGTTCGACCTCCTGACGATGAGACGGAGCCCCCGGCGACTTCATCGCTGAACGGCCTGTGAACTGCCGCACCCATGCTGATGGTCTTCCCATTGCATACCTCCACGATCAAGGTGTTGCTACGACCAGTTGAATCCGGGCAATACACGTCCACTGAACTCAAAGAAGCCTTGTCACATGCGGGTGTGCGGGGTTCTATTGGGACGGTGGGTGACGCGTTGGATAACGCGTTGATGGAATCGGTGATCGGTTTGTATAAGACTGAACTCATTCACGCGAGGAAACGGAAAGTATGGGGCTCAGTACAAGAAGTCGAAACCAGCACTGCGCAGTGGGTGCACTGGTTCAACACCCTACGCATCCATTCAGGTATCGGGTATCAAACTCCCACCGAGTTCGAAACCAATTACCACCAACAAACCACGGCTGGAACACTCAGTGCGTGAACACAAACTGTCTATCAAACCCAGTACGGTTCAGTTCGGCGACATGCACACCGCGATCACAAAGGCCTTCAAGCGGTACAACCTCTTCGGCTTCACGGGCACCCCGATCTTCTCCGCCAAATCCGGCAGCGGCGGGAACCCGCAGCTCAAAACCACCGAGCAGGCGTTCGGTGAGAAGCTGCACACCCACACGATCGTCGATGCAATCACCGACAAGAACGTGCTTCCCTGCCGGATCGACTACGTCAACACCGTCAAGGTCGGCAACCCCGACGACAGCCAAGTGTCTGCGATCGACACAGAGAGTGTCCTGCTCGACTCGCGCCGCATCTCCGACATCGTGAAGTACACGCTCGAGCACTTCGACCAGAAGACCAAGCGTGCCGAGCACTACACGCTCGGGGAGCGCCGCGTGCGTGGTTTCAACGCGCTGTTCACGACCGCGTCTATCGAGGCCGCCCGCGTTTACTACAACCACTTCCAGATCCAGCAAGAAGGCCTGCCATCCGATAAGCGGTTGAAGGTCGGTCTGATCTACTCCTACGGTGCTAACGACGCGGTCGAAGACGGCGGCCTCGACGAAGAGGGCTTTGACACTGGCACACTGAACATGGACGCTCGCTCGTTCCTGGAAGACGCGATCCAGGACTACAACGACATGTTCGGCACGTCCTTTGACACCTCCGCCGACCGGTTCCAGAACTACTACAAAGATCTCTCGCTCAAGCTGAAACAGCGCGAGATCGACCTGGTCATCGTCGTGAACATGTTCCTAACCGGCTTCGACGCGACCACGATGAACACCCTGTTTGTCGACAAGAACCTGCGCGCGCACGGGTTGATCCAGGCGTACTCGCGCACGAACCGCATCCTGAACTCCGTCAAGACCTACGGCAACATCGTCAGCTTCCGCGACCTTGAAGACGAGACGAACGACGCGATCGCGCTGTTCGGAAACAAGGACGCCCGCGGCGTGGTACTTCTCAAGCCGTACGGCGAGTACTACAACGACTACGCCGAGAAAGTCAACGAACTGCTCAGCGCCTTCCCTCTCGGTCAGAAGATCATCGGTGAGGCTGAGCAGAAGGAGTTCATCCAGCTGTTCGGTGCGATCCTGCGACTGCAGAACATCCTGACTTCGTTCGACGAGTTCGACGGCTCCGCCCTACTGACCGACCGTCAAGGCCAGGACTACCGCAGCGTCTACCTCGACCTGTATGCCGAGTTCCGCAAGGACAAAGACGCCGACAAGGAACAGATCAACGATGATGTCGTCTTCGAGATCGAGCTGATCAAGCAGGTCGAGATCAACGTCGACTACATCCTCATGCTCGTGCAGAAGTACCGCGATGAATGCGGCGACGGTGATGACAAAGAGATCCGTGCCGAGATCTCCCGCGCCGTGGACGCCAGCCCTACCCTGCGCAACAAGAAGGACCTCATCGAGGACTTCGTCGATTCTCTCTCTGTGGATGGCGAGATCGACCAGGAATGGCGAGCATTCATCGCAGCCAAGCGCGAGGCCGAACTCGAGAGCATCATCACCGATGAGAACCTCCGCGCAGACGAGACCCGCGTCTTCCTTGAGACCGCGTTCCGCGACGGACAGATCCGCACCAGCGGCACAGCAATCACGAAGGTGTTGCCGCCGGTATCGCGGTTCTCTGCTGACGGCGGCCATGGCGAGAAGAAGCAACGCGTGATCCAGAAGCTCGGAGGGTTCTTCGAACGGTTCTTCGGGCTGGGCCCAGACGGGAGCAATTAATGAAGATTCAGTCAGCTCGAATTCGGAACTTCCGGACGCTGAAGGATGTGACGATCGATTTCGACAGCGTCACGACCTTCATCGGCCCGAACGGCACCGGCAAGTCAACAGTGCTCCGCGCTCTTGACTGGTATTTCAACGGCAAACCCGGGTCGTTGACCGAGAAGGATTGCTCGTTCGGGGCGATCGATGAAGATATCGAGGTTCAGGTCACCTTCAACGATCTGACTGAAAAGGACCGCGAGGCGCTCGGCAAATATGCTCCCGCCGGAGCCGACACTTTTACCGCTTGGAAGCAGCGTTCCGCCAGCGGCGTGGAGGTCTTCTCGGCGAATGCGAAAAGCTTCCCCGACTTCAACGACATTAAGGCTGCGACAAGCGCCACAGCAAAGAAGCAACTCTACGCCGAGCTCCGTCAAACTCGAACGGAGCTAGGGCTTCCCGCTGCGGCCACGGGGACGGCCGTCGATCTGGCCATGACGACGTGGGAAGCAGCAAACACCCCGCAATTAGTGGAGGCTCCGGAGGCGCTGCAGACCAATTTCTTCGGCTTCAATAGCGGCGGCAAGATGAGTGGCCTGTTCGACTTCGTGATCGTCACTGCGGACCTTCGTGCCAGTGAAGAATCGCTCGACGGTAAGGCGAGCATTATTGGGCGTATCCTCGAGCGTTCTGTTGACCGAGCAGCGGCCGACGAGGAAATCGCGACAATCGTGGAGGATGCCCGAGCCCGACAACAACGGGTCTATGAGGATAAGTTCAAGGCGCAACTCGAAACGATGACGGCGCAGCTTAACGAGGTTGTGACGTCGTACACGCCGGGGCGAGCGGTATCGGTCATGCCCGCAGAAGTAGAGCTCAAAGCCCCGCGGACTACGTTCGGCGTCTCGATTCTGGATGGCGCGACGGAGACCGCCGTCGAGCGCCAGGGCCACGGGTTCCAACGCACCCTGCTGATCTCTTCCCTGCAACTGCTGGCGCAGTCCGGTGCGGCGTCGGCGGAGGGCGTTATCTGCTTGGCCATCGAGGAGCCGGAACTATTCCAGCACCCGATTCAGGCTCAGACATTCGCGAAGGTGCTCCGCTCTTTGGCGGAGGACCCCGACAAGCGCATCCAGGTGAGCTACGCAACCCACAGTCCGTACTTTTTGGAAGCGCGGCATTTCGATCAGGTGCGTCGCCTGACACGATCAACTGATGAAACCCCGGTCGTGACCGTCCACTCGGCGTCCCTCGTGGATGTTAAGGACAAGCTGAAGGGCGTTGTCAAGCCTGCGGTCGTTGATCGCCAACTCGACGGCGTTGTGACGAATCAACTCTCGGTTGCGCTGTTTGCTCAGCGGGCGCTTCTCGTCGAAGGCACTACAGAGTCGGCGGTTTTGTATGGCGTCGGGGACCGAGGAGGCGTGGGCTCCCTGGAGGCAGCTGGTCTTTCGATCGTTCCAGTTGGTGGAAAGCAGTCAATTCCGTTGGCGCACGCAATCCTGACGGCCCTGGGGATTCCTACTTTTGCACTGTTTGACGCTGACAGCGGATTTGAGGCGCGTGCTCGGACGAACGGCAAGGAGCAGAACAAGATCGATGAGGAGCGGGCTGGTCATGTCGCCGCTAACCGCTCTGCGCTCAAGTACTTCGGTCGCACCGAGGAGGACTTCCCGTCGGCAGTCGTTGCCGACAACGTGGCAGTCTTCGACGATCACCTCGAGACATTCCTCGGGGCCGATTGGCCCGAGTGGGAATCGGCATGTGAGGCAGTCGAGGCTGCTTCTGGCATCAATCTGTCGAAGAATCAGCTGGCCTATCGGACGGCCACTCTCGAAGCAGCGGGCACGGTTCCTCCGATGCTCACCGAGATACTGATGAAAGCAAAGGAGGTTTGATCATGCATGAAATCAAGTGCCCGCATTGCGGCAAGACGTTCACTATCGATGAGGCGGGATACGCCGACATCGCCAAACAGGTCCGTGACAGTGAGTTCGACAAGCAGCTCCATGAGCGTCTCGAACTTGCCGACCAGGACAAGCAGAAGGCTCTAGCGCTGGCCGAAGCGAAGGCTGCGGGAGAGCTGCAGAAAGCTGCCGCCGCCAAGGACGCCGAGATTCAGGATCTGAAAGCCAGACTCGACGCCGGTGACGCTCAACAGAAGCTCGCCGTGACGGAGGCACTCACGGCCGTCGAGAAGGAGCGCGATTCCCTCACCGGGGCGCTCGAGAAGGCTAAGCAGGAGAAGCAGTCCGCCGTCGAGCTCGCCGAAGCGAAGCTCTCCGCCGAATTGCAGAAGACTGCCTCGACGAAAGACGCTGAGATTCAGGCTCTGAAAGCCGAGCTTGAGAGCGCCGAGGTGTCGCAGAAACTGGCGATCACCGAGGCGGTGAGCGCGGTCGAGAAGGAGCGCGACGAGTTCAAGAGCGGACTGGCGAAGGTGGAGTTAGAGAAGCAGCTCGCGGAGAAGTCACTCAAGGACAAGTACGAGACGCAGATTAAGGACCGCGACGATGCGATCGAGCGGCTGCGCGATATGAAAGCGAAACTGTCGACAAAGATGGTCGGCGAGACGCTCGAGCAGCACTGTGAGATCGAGTTCAACCGTATCCGTGCCACAGCCTTCCCCCCGAGCCTACTTTGAGAAGGACAACGACGCCCGCACAGGGAGCAAGGGCGACTTCATCTTCCGCGACTCCGACGAGTCCGGCACCGAGATCGTGTCGATTATGTTCGAGATGAAGAACGAGAACGACACGACCGCCACTAAGAAGAAGAACGAGGACTTCCTCAAAGAGCTCGACAAGGATCGCACCGAGAAGGGGTGCGAGTACGCAATCCTGGTCTCCCTCCTGGAACCGGAGAGCGATCTTTACAACGCAGGGATCGTGGACGTCTCGTACCGATACCCGAAGATGTACGTGATTCGTCCGCAGTTCTTTATTCAAATGATTACCCTGCTGCGTGACGCAGCGCTCAACGCACTCACCTATAAGAATGAGCTTGCGTTGGTGAAGGCGCAGAACATCGACATCACGAACTTCGAGAATGAGCTCGATACTTTCAAAGCCGCGTTCGGCAAGAACTACGACCTCGCCGCGCGACGTTTCCACACAGCCATCGACGAGATTGACAAGTCCATCGATCGGCTCCAAAAGGCGAAGGAGGCGCTTCTTGGCTCCGAACGCAATTTGCGACTCGCTAACGATAAAGCTCAGGATGTGACCATCAAGAAGCTAACCAGGAGTAACCCGACGATGGCGGCAAAGTTCGCGGAACTAGAAGCTGCGAAAGACGACGAAGGAGTCAACGAATGAATCGAGTATCAGTAGTGAGCAGCAACGTGGCTGAAGTTGGCTACGATCCGGAGACGAAGACGCTGGAAGTCGCGTTTGTTAAGGGTGGTGTCTATCAGTACGCTGGCGTTCCAGCGTCCATTTACAATGAGTTGCTCGTTGCCCCAAGTGTTGGGCGCTATTTCTATGTCAACGTGAAGAAGGCCGGGTACCCGGTACGTAAGGTTGCAAGTTAGGCGTCAGCTCTCCTTCCTGCGCAGCCGCAGCGATTGAGGTCATCGTCTTCATGGCTGATATGAGCTGCGACTCGTGCGCCCGACCGCACGCAGTCGGTGCAGCACCGTTGTCGCGTTGAAACCGAGACGCTCACCCACTTTTGAGAGGGAGAGGCCAGATTCGTAAAGACGAATCATCTCGGATACCTGTTCATCGCTTGGTGACAGGCGGCGGAGAGTAACGCCCCGACGCTTCAAGACCGCGCTGATCGTGACCCGGTGGCAGTCGAACTCTCGTGCCAAGTCGTAGACCGTTCCGCCCGCCATGTACGCCTCAACGATTTGATCTGCTCGCGCCTCTGAGATACGGGGTTGCGGCTTGCGCTCTCGCCTGACCGAGAGCATTCGGTTCTCAGCCGCTGCGTAGCAGCGAATATGATGATGCGCCCTCCGCAACTCGTTTGCATGCGAGGAAAACAGTCCCACATTTTGGGAAGGTCGAAACCTGCCCCGCGTGATCGCGGGGCAGGTTCGTTTCCGGGGTGAGGTCGTCTGGCACCTCCGCGTTGAGGTGGGCGAGAACGTCTGCGACGGCGTCGGTTAGCACGTAGGTGACTCGTTCGTCGTCGTCGATGACGATGCGCTTGAAGAGCGCTTGGCTGAGGATGCGGCGTTCAGCGGGTTTGAACCGTACTTGGTTCAGTGGACACTCATGACGAATCGGGGTGTGGGGTATGACCAGTGGTACGAAGTTTGAGCTGGTTGCTGAATCGGCGGCTACGGTATCCCTTGATGGCTCTGCCCATGCATTCAGACTTTTCGCCTGAAGAATGTGTTCGATCACTGACGCGAACGATCTGGTGAGACTCCACGCCAAAGTTTCTCAGAACCGAAGTCGCTTCGAGAGTAAGCTTCCGCTAGATCCCGCGGGCGATTTTTGCCCTTCCGGGTAGACCCATCGATGTTCGGAGAAACTACATGCTCACCGGCTTGAGTGCCTTTCCACTGACGCCGCTTGTCGACGATTCCGTTGACGAGCCTTCGTTTGTCCGGCTTGTGACGCGACTTTCGGCAGCCGCTGTCGATTCCATCACCGCTCTCGGGTCAACAGGTTCTTACGCGTATCTTTCAGCAACCGAACGCGAGCGAGTCGCTCATCTTGCGGTCGAGCATGCGGGGGAGACGCCCGTGTTCATCGGCGTCGGCGCACTTCGGGCCTCGCACGTGGTGGCAAACATCAAGGCTGCGGAATGCGCTGGCGCCGCCGCCGTTTTGCTTGCGCCGATGACGTACCAAGCGCTGACGCCGAACGATGTATTTGAGCTTTACAAGACAGTCACTCAAAGTACCGATCTGCCGGTCATCGTCTACGACAACCCCGGAACCACTCACTTCACCTTCACTCTTGATCTCTACGAACGGGTCGCGGCACTTCCTGGTATCGCGTCGATTAAGATTCCTGGCGTTCCCGCTGGTCCGGCGCAGGCCCTAGAGCGAGTGAACTCCATTCGCGCAGTGATTCCGGAAACTGTTTCAATTGGGGTCTCCGGAGATGCTTTTGGGGCTGCTGGGCTTAACGCTGGATGCGATGTTTGGTACTCCGTCATCGGCGGCACCTTGCCGAACGTGGCCCTGAAAATCACGCGGGCTGTGCAAGAAGGTCGATTTGAAGATGCCACCGCGGAATCTGAACGGCTGTCTCCGCTGTGGGATCTATTCGCGGAGTTTGGCGGTAGCTTGCGCGTCACCGCCGCAATCGCCGAGTTCCTTGGACTCGCACCGAACCAGTGCCTACCGCTTCCGATTCAGGGGCTAGACGAAAGCCAACGTAAAAGCGTGGCCAAAGTCGTCACCGGGCTAGGGCTGGCCGAGTAGCCGCACGCTGCATCGGTTCCTGAGAAGATAAACAGGTGATCACCTCAAACCTCCTCGCTCAGCTAACAGTGCTTCCCGATTCTGAAGACCGCAGCAAATATGTCGCCTTCGTCGAAGAACATGGTGACGCCGCACTGCGCCGCGAGGGCGGACCTGAGCACATCACGGGCTCGTGCTTCGTGTTCTCGCCAGCTCTGGACAGGGTGCTGCTCTGCTTCCACCGCAAGGGCCAGTTCTGGGTGCAGTTTGGTGGGCACCTGGAGAACGACGACGCCACGGTCGCCGATACTGCCCAGCGTGAAGCTCGCGAGGAGTCGGGGATTGCAACGCTCACACTGGCCACCAACAACATCATGGACCTGGACCGCCACGAGCTGCACGGCGGCTTCAAGTGCGCGGCTCACTGGGACGTAGGATTCGTGGCGCTCGCCGACCCCGCCACCAACATCGAGGTCAGCGACGAAAGTGAAGACGTCCAGTGGTTCCCAGTGAACGACCTCCCAAACAACCTCGCCACAGGGTTCGAAAACCGGCTAGCAAACATCCTCAAGCAAGCAACACAGGCCGGGCTCGGGACAAGCAACAAAGCCTGAAAAGCGCCTAAACCTGAAAATACAGCTCCGTGTGTAGCTTGCATCCGGGGTTGAACAAGGCGGCGCACGACGGGCAAGCATCAACCCCCAAATACTCGTTGATCGCTAACTCGTACCCGCACACTCCGCACAGCACCGCGCGCTGATCCCGCGAGGACACTGGCCACTGCTGGGCGTCGTGGTCGGCTCCCTCCAGATGGCACAAATGGCACGGGTAATACTCGCCGCAGCACGCAAACTTGATGGCGATGACATCCAGCGCAGTTTTGTAATGGACGCATCGGGTCTGATCGTCCACAGTCGGACCCAAAACAGCTGGCTTAGAATCACTCATCGCACACCCCTCGCAGTCAGCGCATCGCCGAGCTCATCGGCGTGCTTGAGCGCCACAATCAAGAACGGCACCACGAACGTGCGCGGGCTCATCCGGGCGCCGCGGGCGCGTTGAGCATCGCGCACTTCGTTGGCTTTTCCGGCGAGCACCGGGATGATGCTGATGGTCACGGTGAGCAACAGGGCGATCCGCTGCGAGTCAATTCCCACGCGATCCAGCGGCCGAAGCCCACGCTCAATTGCATCAAGCAGAGCAGTAACGCGCGTGGTGAGCGCCAGCAACGCGGCCAGCACAATGGCTGATGTCACGCGCGCGGTATTCGCCACGGCAGGCTCCGGGCCCATGAAAATCAGCTGGCTGATCAGCGTAATCGCGATAACCCAGCGCACCCCGTACACCTGATTCCACAGCTCCTTGAGACCGGCAGAGAGCCCAGCAATCCCCGGTCCCAGACCAGCCACGAGATACCCGAGAATCGCGGCACCGCCGGCCACACCCGCGGCCCAATACGTGGATGGCAAGAGCGAAACGGCGAGCACTACCACCACAATCAGCAGCAGCTTCCGGCCCGCCGGCATCCGGTGCAGCCACCCGTTCCCGGGCTTATACAGCGTCAGCATGACAGCAGTTCCTCGTACCGCGCGATCACAGCGGCTGGTTCACCTACAGCGTCCACGCGGCCGCCGGCGAACACCACGGCTTGGTCGCAGCGTTCGGCGAGCGCGAGGTCGTGGGTGACCAGCACTAGGCGGTGCCCGGTGTCTTCGAAGAGGTGGTCTGCCACGCGCCGGGAGTTGCGGGCGTCGAGGTAAGCGGTGGGTTCGTCCGCGATGACGAGTTCGGGGTTGCGCACGAACGCTCCGCAGAGCGCGAGCAGTTGTTTTTGTCCGCCGGAAAGGTCGTGGGAGGAGCGCTCGGCAAGGGCGGTGAGCCCGAATCGTTCCAGCGCGGTGTCCACTTTTTCCTTCAGCGCCGCTGCGGGCAGGCGGTCCGCGCGCAGTGAGAAGGCCACGTCTTCAGCGACGGTGGGCATGATGATTTGCGCGTCCGGGTTGCTGAAGACCACTGCAATACGACGACGCAGCTCCGCGGCTTTGCGATTCGGGTCCACGCCCAGCACGCTCAGCTCTCCCGAGGTTCGGTGAATCAATCCGCTGATCAACCGGGCAAACGTGGATTTTCCCGAACCGTTTTCGCCGATCACAGCGATGGTGCGCGCGTTCAAATCCAGGGAAACATCACGCAGGACATCGGTGTCTCCCAAGCGCACGCCGACGCCAGCAAGATGAATGGCGTTTGCGCTTTCAACGACGCTCATCGGACTACCTCCAGTACTGCGGCGATGCCCATGCCGCCACCGATCGACGCCGCGGCAACACCCAAAGTCCCCGCGGGTGCACCTGAACGAACCAGCCGGCTGAAAAGTCGCACGACGGCCACCGCTCCACTGGCGCCCCACGGGTGTCCCAAAGCAAGAGCGCCGCCGTCGGCGGAGAGTCGAGGATCGTCTTCGTCAATCCCGATCCTGTCGATCACGGCTAAGCTCTGGGCGGCAAAAGCTTCCACGATCTCCAGCGCGTCGATGTCCGAGAGCTCCACTCCGGCTGATCGCAAAACCGCCTGAATCGCTCCCGCCGCACCGATTCCGGGAAGCGCTGGATCGCAGCCCACCACGGCGGACGCACGGATCGCGAGACCCGGAGCGTTGATGGATCGAGCATAAGAAGCAGGCGCAATCACGACGGCGGCAGAGCCGTCGCCAATACGCGTGGCCGTGCCAGCAGTGAGCGTGCCGCCGGGAAACAACTCCGGTAGGCGCGGGAGGAGGCGCTCGGCCGCACCGATGGCGTCGTCGTACTTCAAGCCAGCCAACGGAACCAACTCGGCGTCGAAGCGGCCCGCATCCCGAGCGGCCCGGGCGCGAGCGTGACTGCGCGCGGCGTGCGCGTCTTGGCGCTCGCGCGAAATGCCGTCCAGCGCCGCGAGGTTCTCGGCAGCCTGGGTCATGCTGGGATCTGAAAAACCGGTGGGGGCGAAAGGTGCGCGGTCATAGGCAACGCCATTCACCGAACGGACCGGCGCAGTGGACGGGCTCTCGACGCCACCGGCCACGCGAATTCGCTCGTCGCCAGCCCGGATGGCGGCGGCAGCGTCAACGATGGCGGCCAGACCGCTGCCGCACTGGCGGTCCACGGTGGCGCCGGGAACTTCGTGTCCGAGGCCCGCGGCGAGGGCTGCGATGCGGCCCGGGTTTCCGCCAGGTCCCATGCAATTGCCCAAGACAACATCAGCCACGGTGATGGGGGAGCCGCTCACCTTTTCGGCATCGCGTAGGGCGGCCTGAATCACGGGTGCAGCCAAGTCTTCGACGCGCAAGCCTGCCAACGTGCGACCCCGCGTGCCGATAGGGCTACGTCGGGCGGCGATGATGACCGGCGCTTGATCAGACAGTGCTTGATCAGACAGCGCCTCGCTTAGAGTGCCGTGATTAGGAGCCAAGGTGTGCAGCCTCTCCTGCTAGTACTGAGCGCAACACTTCGGCGCGAGCTGGTTTGCCGGACGCGGTGCGCGGAATCTGACCGCGGAACCAGCGTTTGGGGCGGTGGGCCGTGGCCAGCCGGGCGGCGGCAAGCTCACGAATCCTAGCAAGTTCTGCGGTGTCGCTGCTCTCCGGCTCGAGCTCCAGCATCGTGGCAACCAGGGCGCCGACGCGCTCGCGGGGCAGCCCAAAAACGATCGCATCGCGCACACCTGGAATCGAACGCAACACTGCCTCGACTTCCTCCGGCACGATGGTCGCCGAAGCGCTCAAGATGGCATCATCGGCACGTCCCAAGAGTCGGATGCGGCCGCCAACAATCTCCGCTCGATCGCCGACCGTCGCCCACGCGCCGTCGCGCCGCAACGGGCCGGCAGAACCCGCATACCCCGACGCAACGAACGGCGATCGAACCCACAGCTCGTTGCCTTCGCGAATCTCCACCTCAACCCCGGGAAATGCTCGCAAGCCCGGACCCTCGTGAGGGGAGGCACTGGGGTGAGCTCCGTCGTCGTACGCCACGAAGGAAAGCTCCGCAGCACCGTAGTAAGCGGTCACGCGGATGTCGGCCGCCTCGGCGCGCTCGCGCAGGGCAGGATCCAGGTGCGAGCCGCCGATCAGCGCCGCACGCAACCGTGGGGGAGTGCCCGCCTCGAGCGCCGCGCGAAGAGCCTGCGGGGTGCCGTGAAGCGCGTCGGTTGCGGGGGTGATGTGTGGGTGCGGAGTGGGGCCGCCGTCGAGTGCGTGCGCGAGGGAAAAGAGCGTGAGGGACGACGACGCAGGGGCGGGAAGTGCCACACTTTCCGCGCCGCTGCCGCCCAGAAATTCAGACACCGCGGCGAACGAGTCCCGCCACGAAGCAGCCGTACGGAGCACGATCCGCGGCGAACCGCTACTGCCCGACGTCAGCGTGGCCCACGCGGTACCCTCCGGAATCTCAGCACTCGCGGCCGCAGAAACCATGGAATCCCGGTACTCGGCAGACCACCGAGGATCCAACACCAACGGCACATAGCCGGCGGTGCGGACCTCACGAAGCTGCTCGAGTAGACCGGGATGTCCACCGTCTAAAGGAACGATCATTAGACCCGTTCCGCTACCGACGCGTTCTGTGAAGCCCACGTGCGGCGGAAAGCGCGGGGGTAGGCCTTGACGAGTGTCATGACAATAATCGTAGCGATCACGGCCTTGATGAGGTCGCCCGGGATGAAGACAAGGCTGGTCAGGACGGTGTCGCCGATCGGCAGGCGCGTGACGGCGCTCTGGACCGGGATGCCTATGGCGTAGATGGCCAGGATGCCGCCCACGATCATCGCCAGGAACGTCCGCCACGTGACCGGCTTGCGGTTACCCGCGTGCACAATCAGGCCAATCACGAACGCGGCCAAAATCCAGCCAAACAAGTAGCCAGCAGACGGGCCAAAGAACACGCCGATGCCGCCGCGGCCGCCAGCCAGAAGCGGCAAGCCGAGGGCGACGAGCGCCATGAAAACGGTCATCGAGAGCGCGCCGAGCCAGGGGCCCAAAATGGCGCCGGTGAGCATGACGCCGAGCGTCTGGAAAGTGATGGGCACGCCACCGGCGACGCTGAAGGAGCCGGGCAGGCCAAGGACGGCAACGATGGCGGCGAAGATCGCCACGCGGGCCAGGCTGGTGGCATCGAGACGTCCGCGTCCCGGCTGCTCTAAGGAGGTGTGTGAAGTAGTCACGGTTGCAGACCTTCTGGGGGTGAGGTGAACGAGTGCTTCGCTGGATTGGCGGCCATGAAAACGAATTCTTGAACGGTGTTCAGCGACTGCTTGCAACGATAGCAACCCTGTGACTCATGTCGCAAAACGGGAGCCCAGAGTGAGCCCAGCGTGAGCGGAAGGATGCGCGCACGACTTACGCTGCGTCGTCGTAATGTCAGCGGAATCCGTCCGCCATACTGTCTCCATGAGTAACCCCGATCAATTGCACGTGTACGCCGCGGATTTTGAGACGCAGATCCTCGCGTTCATCGATCAGCACCGAGTCATGCTTCTGGCTGCTCTTGAGGGGCTGACGGAAGAGGAAGCGCATCGGCGCCTGGTTCCGTCCAAGACGACGCTTCTGGGATTGCTCAAGCATGCGATCTTCGTGGAGCGTGTGTGGTTTCAAGAGGCTCGGACGGGGATGTCCCGGGCGGATTTGGGGATTGGTGACTCGCCGGACGAGTCCTTTGATCTAGAAGATTCGGACACGATTGAGTCTGTTGCGCGGGAGTATCTGGAAACC
Organism: Neomicrococcus aestuarii; assembly: GCF_014201135.1. Lineage (NCBI taxonomy): Bacteria > Bacillati > Actinomycetota > Actinomycetes > Micrococcales > Micrococcaceae > Neomicrococcus > Neomicrococcus aestuarii. The sequence goes on from NZ_JACHDR010000001.1 coordinate 1,999,928, forward strand.
TGTCAGGCATCGCGGGAGGCTGTTGCGGGCGTCAGCGCCTCGACCGTCTGGTGCGGCAACCGGCGTGGACCGCTCACAGTGCAGTGGATCCAGCTGCACGTCCTACGCGAACTTGCCCAGCATTGCGGGCACGCGGAGATTCTGAGGGAGCAGATCTTGGCGGCGGGCCTGGAGGGTTGACCGCGGAATTCGCGTAATTAGCCTTGAATTAAATTTGATTTCCGTTATCGTGTTTATTGAATTCGGATATCAAAAATGTCGTTATGATATCCCATTTATAATATTCATAAGAAATAGTTTTCCAGTCCGTAAGATTCGACTGGAGAGTTGTGGCTAGAGATGTCTCCAGCCCGGTGCGAGGAGGGTGTAGCAATACATGCCGCCGCTAGATTCCATGCCCACCGGCGCTTCCTCTAGAAAGTCCCAGTCTTCCTCAAATGCCTCGGGAACTGCGACGCTAAGGATTAGTGACATGGCATCTTTGGGTGCTGAGCCAATGATCATAATGTGAACGTAGAGTTCTTGGAACTCACTTTTCTCTACCATCGTTTCGACTTTGCACCCATAGACTTCAGTAGCAAAAACTGAAGTAGGGCTTTCTTGTGCTTTCCTCACCATGTCCAAGATCTTCTGGTCAGCTTCCAGGACTAAGGTCAGATTTCGTTCGAGCTCTAGGCGTTTCCGATCGTCGTCTTCGGGTAGCAAATGATCGCTGTACGTATTCTTCCCCAACTTAAAGTTGGATCGCGAGATCCTTGCTCGTGCGAGATTTCTGGCGCAAGTGGATTGGAGTGCTTCGTAAAAATCCCCGCGTGACCCTTCGCTTCTTGGCCCTGCCGCTACAAGCCATGCCTTGTCTTTGGCATTCTTTTCAAGCCACATGGCACCGCGTAGCGGCACGTTTGGCTTGCACTTGAAAAATATGTTGTCGTCTATGGAACTTATTCGTTCGAGTTTGGGGTCGTTGCCCGCTTGCCAGATTCTCTTTGCATGTGCAAAGACAGGGTGATCAATTTCGTCCATAAAACACTGGTCAAGCGGTGGGACCGTTAGACCCAAGTCTGATGTGAGGCAACGAAGAGTGACTCTTGGAAAAGTAGACAACTTGGTAATGCGGTTGAACTACACGGCACCGAGACGGCGGGCGTCCTCGGGGGAAATTCCCGAAAGAAGTACAGCGCGCCCTACAGCCTTATTCTTAAAGCTATTGATAAGACGCAGGCCTGTGGCGGCGTCGTTTTTGATTTCATCTTCGCGTGGAGAAATCGAGCGCTGAGAATCAGCGCGCTGAGCGCGGACTCGTTCAAGCGTCTTACGATCCTTCAGAGATGGCATAGCCAAAGCTTACCGCTTGGTGGCAGTAATAAGCCAACTAGGCAGCAGTTACGTCAATCCTGTCCATGCGGGGAACGAGTTTTAGCAGTTTGGGAGAAATCGGAGGTGGCGGGGTTGGAACGTGAGATATTCACTTGTTAATTTCCGTAGACATTGGATTGTTTGATGAACTTCTTAGCGGCTCCCGGGGGCATCCTGTCTAAGTGCATCACTGTTGCCACCATGCAAGAGCACTCGGGGGGCAATCATAACGTGGCTCCGAAGAACTACCTTGTGAAAGCTGGCTTCTTCGATCGCAACGAGTACAACCAAGTGGCGAAGTTCATTCGGGACTACTACACGAAGCTCTAGTAGGTAGTCGGTGGTGGGCGAGGAACAATCCAGCCACCACCGACTATTTCTCTACTTAGCCAGCGTCTCCGGATTCAAATCCAGTCGGCGCAACAGTTGCGCGTTCAGCGCCACCACCAGCGTGGACACGGACATCAAGATGGCGCCCACGCTCATGGGCAGCATGAACCCGATCGGCGCCAGGATGCCAGCGGCCAGCGGTACGGAGATGAGGTTGTAACCGGCGGCCCACCAAAGGTTTTGCTTCATCTTCTTATAGCTGGCCCGCGACAGTTCCACGATTGACAGCACCGCGCGCGGATCGGAAGACGCCAAGATGACGCCGGCCGAACCAATAGCCACATCGGTTCCGGCACCAATCGCGATGCCGACATCGGCTTGGGCAAGGGCGGGAGCGTCGTTCACGCCGTCGCCCACCATCGCCACCTTGCGGCCCTCGGCCTGTAGTTCGGCAACCTTCGCGGCCTTATCCTCGGGACGCACGCCCGCGAAGACTCGGTCGATTCCCAGATCACGCGCCACGGATTCGGCGACCGCCTGAGCGTCACCGGTAATCATGACCACCTTGGTGCCCTGCTTGTGCAGGGCGTCGATCGCGGCGCGGGATTCTGGACGGATTTCATCGGCCAGGCTCAGCGCACCAATCACAGCGCCGTCCGCGAGCACGTGCAAAATGATGGCGCCGTTCTTGCGCCACTCATCGGCAACCGGCAACTCTTGGACGCCGTGCTTCTCGAGCAACAGCGGTCCGCCCACCTCGATCACGGACTCGCTCACGGTGGCGCGCACGCCCTGGGCGGGAGAGGACGTGAAATCGGTGGCGCGAGGAACATCGAGTTGACGATCCGTCGCTGCCCGAACAATCGCCCGAGCCAGCGGGTGCTCGCTGTCCGTTTCGGCGGCCGCGGCGAGTGCCACGAGCGAATCTTCGGTCAGATTTCCGATCTTTGCCGGCGCAGAAGGATCAACGTGAACGGCCGTGACCACGGGCTCGCCCTTGGTCAGCGTTCCGGTCTTATCAAAGATCACGGTATCCACGGAGCGCATGCTCTCAAGCGCCAAACGATCCTTAATGAGCACACCGTTGCGGGCGGCACGCTCGGTGGCGATCGACACCACCAGCGGAATAGCCAGGCCCAAAGCGTGCGGGCACGCGATTACCAACACGGTGATGGTGCGGACCACGGCGTCATCCGGCAGCCCCACGAGCGTCCACACGATGGCGGTGATGACCGCGGCGACGAGGGCAAACCAGAACAACCACGACGCCGCTGTGTCGGCAATGCGTTGGGCTCGGGACGATGATGCTTGCGCTTCGGCCACGAGCTTCTGAATTCCGGCCAGCGTGGTGCCGTCCCCGGTTGCCGTAACCTCCACGCGCAAGCCCGAATCCGTCGCGACGGTTCCGGCGATCACAGGGTCACCGACGTTGCGGCGTACGGTTTTCGATTCACCGGTGATCATGGATTCGTCCATGGACGCGGAGCCGTCCACAATTTTTCCATCCGCGGGCACGGAGGATCCGGGACGGATGACGACGACGTCGCCCACGCTTAGTTCCGACGGCGAAATCTTCACAATGTTTTCGCCGTCCACCTTTTCCGCTTCGTCGGGGAGAAGGGCAGCGAGCGAGTCCAGCGCGGAGGTGGTTTGGGCGAGCGATCGCATCTCGATCCAGTGACCCAACAGCATGATCACCACCAGGAGCGCGAGCTCCCACCAGAAGTTCAGTTCGTGATCGAGGATGCCCAGCGAGGCACCCCACGATGCCAAGAAAGCCACCGTGATAGCGAGGGCAATCAGCAGCATCATGCCGGGCTTACGAGCCTTGATCTCATCCACCGCACCGGTCAGGAACGGCTTGCCGCCCCACACGTACATGACGGTTCCGAGGATCGGTGAGACCCAGTGGGTCCACTCGGCGTCAGGAAGCGAATAGCCCAGGATGTGCGCGAAGGACGCGCTAAAAGCGACGGTTGGAATGGCCAGAACCAGCATGATCCAGAACAGGCGGCGGAAGATCGCCACGTGACCGGCATGACCACCGTGACCTGCGTGGCCCATGTGCCCGCTGTGGTTTTCATGTCCAGCATGTTCGCTGTGATCCATATGGTTCATCGTGGAATGGTCCATTTTTGAGTGGTCCATGTCGGAATCAGTGGCGTGCGATGAGTGATCATGATCCATGGCCAAAGCATATACCCACTAGGGGTATATGAGGAAGGGTAATTCTCATCATGACACAATGTGACGAAGGGCGCCCCAATTAGCTCGCTGGACTCGCCTCAATCACCCGAAGGGCGGTCTCCAGATTCTGCACCGCGAGGTCCCTGTTGACCCGAACCAGGGCGAACGCCGAAATCACGAGCGCCGTGATGGATTCGCCCTTGAGGGAAACATCAGCGGGGGAGAGCTCGGGATAAAGCGCAGCGACGCCGTGGGAAAACGCGGACCCCAGCTCGGAGCGGTAATCGGCGATCACTTGAGCAACATGGGCGTCTTTGGCGATCGGAGAGCCGGCCGTATTGACCAGAAGACAACCGTTCGAGGCAGTCTGAGGTGTCAACTCGGCGAACGTCTCCCGAAGATCCCGGAGATACGCCTCAAGAGCACCGGGTTCAACAACATCACCTGTCAGTGGCTGAATGCGCGGCCGAACCACTTCTTTCAGGTAGCTCTCCACGGCGGCTTCGAAGAGCCCCAACTTGGACCCAAAGCTGTTGTAAATGCTGGATCGACTCAGCCCGGTAGCCGCTTCCAGATCCGGAATCGCGGCACCCTCATAGCCTTGGGACCAAAAGACGGCGCGGGCACCCCGAGCGACGTCGTGACGGTCAAACGATGTTGTGCGTGCCAAATTTCCTCTTCTCACGGAATGATCCCAGCATAATCTGGAATACTCGTTACAGAAAGATTGTTGACGTAACGGAAGCCAGCGTCGTCGTACTTAACGACCCCGCGCCACGGACTAACGCAAGGAAACCGCATGAGCACCACCACCAGCACGCAAATCCAGCTCGCCTCCCGCCCCACCGGCTGGCCAACGCACGACAATTTCCAAACCGTGCAGGTCACCTACGGCGAACTTGAGCCCGGGCAGGTGCGCGTGCGCAACGAGTTCGTGTCCGTGGATCCGTACATGCGCGGCCGCATGAACGACGTCCGCAGCTACACCCCGCCGTATCAGCTCCGCGAGCGCATCACGGGCGGCGCTGTGGGCCGCGTCGTTGAATCCTCCGCCGAGGAATTGCCAGTGGGCACCGTAGTCCTGCACCAGCACGGCTGGAGCGACATCATCCAGGACGACGCCGCCTCCTTCCGTCCCATCCACGAAATCCCGGGGGTGCCACTCTCGGTGAACCTCCACATTTTGGGGATGACCGGGCTCACCGCGTACGTGGGCTTGACTGCGATCGCTGGCCTCAAGGAAGGCGATACGGTATTCGTTTCCGGCGCGGCCGGGGCCGTGGGAACCGCCGTGGGTCAGATCGCGAAGCTGCTGGGCGCGGCCCGCGTCATTGGCTCGGCCGGTAGCGCGGAGAAGGTTGCGCTGCTGACGGAGAAATACGGGTACGACGCCGCCTTCAACTACAAGGACGGCGATGTTCGCGGGCAACTGGCCGCCGCGGCACCCAATGGCATTGACGTGTTCTTCGACAACGTAGGTGGCGAGCACCTCGAAGCGGCGCTCGCAGCCTTCAACGACGGCGGCCGCGCGGCCCTATGCGGAGCGATCTCGGCGTACAACGAAACCTCTGCAGTGCCGGGCCCGAACAACATGAGCAATATCATCACGCGCGCGCTCACGCTCAAGGGCTTCACGCTGGGCTCCTACCTGCACCTCGCGCCTGAATTCCAGGCAAAGATGGGCGAGTGGTTCCCTGCTGGCAAGATCTCCTACGACGAGACCATTGTTGATGGCATCGAGAACACTGTGGACGCGTTCTTGGACATGATGCGTGGTGCGAACACCGGCAAGATGTTGGTGCGCGTCACGAAGTAGCTTGATCGAATAACCGCTCGGTGAAACGGCCGTAGTCAAGTGACTTCTGGTCACAAAGTGATTGCGGCCGCAAACTGTGACGCAATAAATATCCGGAATCGGGGGTACCGCAAAAGGGTCTTTTATAGTTAGACGGCAGACCGCTGCCATCGCAGTGTGATCTGAATCTAGCGCAAGCTCCGTGCACCCTCGGACTGTTCGCGCACGTCGTTATGGCATTACCGGCCCAATCCGCCGTTGTCTCTTGTTGTTAGCCATAACCTCTTGCCCCCACAATTTCCGAAGGAAAAGACCCTCATGACTCAGCCCATCATCATTAATGACGAAGAAATTTTTGAGTATCACCAAGGCGGAAAGCTCAACGCCACCCCCAAAGCGAAGCTCGAGACCAAGCGCGACCTATCCATCGCTTACACCCCGGGTGTAGCGCAGGTTTCCCGCGCCATCGCGAAGGATGAAAGCCTCGCCAAGGAATACACCTGGGCTAGCCGCCTGGTGGCCGTGATTTCCGACGGCTCCGCTGTCTTGGGTCTCGGCAACATTGGACCGCGCGCCTCCTTGCCAGTTATGGAAGGCAAGAGCGTGCTTTTCAAGGAGTTCGGTGACTTGAACTCGATTCCCATCGTGATCAACCAGTCTGACGTTGATCAGATGGTGGAGACCATCATCCAGATTGCGCCGTCTTTCGGTGCCATCAACCTCGAAGACATCGCTGCGCCGAAGTGCTTCGAAGTGGAAGAGCGCCTTATTGAGGCACTTGATATCCCCGTGATGCATGACGACCAGCACGGCACCGCCGTCGTCGTCTTGGCCGCCCTCATCAACGCAGCCAAGGTGACCGGCCGCGAGCTGGAAGATGTGAAGATCGTGGTCTCCGGCGCTGGTGCCGCAGGCGTAGCCATCACCAAGACCCTGCTCACCGCAGGCGTCAAGAACATTGTGGTGTGCGATTCCAAGGGCATCATTTCCGCGTCCCGCGAGGATCTGCACTCCTCCAAGCAAGAGCTGGTTGAGGTCACGAACCCGAACAACCTCTCCGGCGGAATCGACGTCGCTTTGGTGGGTGCCGACTTGTTCGTCGGCGTATCCGCCGCGAAGGTGCCGGAAGAGTACATCGCCACGATGGCCGAGAATTCCATGGTTTTCGCGATGGCAAACCCGGATCCAGAAGTGGATCCAGAGGTGGCCGCGAAGTATGCAGCCGTGGTGGCAACGGGACGCTCTGACTACCCGAACCAGATCAACAACGTCTTGGCATTCCCGGGCATCTTCAAGGGTGCACTGGACGCTGGCGCTCGCCGTATCACTCCGGAAATGCGCGTAGCTGCCGCTCACGCGATCGCCGAATTGGTGGGCGATGACCTCGCGACGGACCACATTGTTCCGAACGCACTGGACCCACGCGTTGCTCCAGCTGTTGCCGAAGCCGTGGCTGCTGCATCCAAGGTCAACGCCTAAGTAGCGGTAACTGAGCGCTCGGCCTCGAGCGTTACTCAAGCAAAAGCCCGCCTCCAGGCTGAACCCGTTTCACACGGACCAGTGTTGGGGCGGGCTTCGCTTACTTAAGCAACACGCTTCGCAAGGACCACAGTGTCGTCGAGCTGCGTCGTCGTACCGTCTGGCATTTGAGCGGAACGCTCGCGAAGTTCAACCGTCAGCACTTCCCACTTCGCAGGATCCAAGTTAAGGACCGCGGGATCGCTTTCCGGGGTGGGGAATTTGGGGCCGTGGGAGTGGCCCGCCTGTCCGTCTCCGTGCTGGTGCTCGTCAGCGTGTGCGTGTTTGGACCATGGTGGCGGTGCGGCGTGTGCAACGACCAGGATGTGTCCGCCGGGAGCGACGAACTGCGTGGCGCGCTCGAGGATGGCATCGCGTGGAATCTCGATGGGCCACGAGAGCAAGAATGAGGCGGTGACCAGGTCGAAGCGCTCCTCGGTGGACCATTTGGTGAGGTCAGCGGCTTCGAAGTGGAAGCGTTCGGGTGGAATTCCGGCGGCAAGCGTAGCCTCGCTGGCGCGCTGGGTAGCGGTGGTGGAAAGGTCTACGCCCGTGACGCTCCAGCCATTCTGGGCGAGCCAGATGGCGTCGCCACCCTCGCCGCAGCCTAGATCCAGGGCGGTGCCGGGAGTCAGGTTTCTGGCGACGTCTTTCAGGACCGCATTGACGCGGCCGGACCAAATCTGGTCCGCGCTCGAATAGCGGTCTTCCCAGAACTCTTGAAGGTCAGATGTTTCTTTCATGCCTCAAGTGTCCGGCATGCATTGTCAAAAGTGCGCAAATCATGAGCATTTTCAGTGAGGACGCCGCGCGCATTCACACCAACAGTGCTCGGGACTTGTAGAGCGGCGGTGAAGTGGCCTCAGGTATGCTGACCGTTAGCTGGACGTTACCGGTGCGCCGCCTAGCAGTATCTCGTCTGAGGGATGAATGCCCGTCATGGAGCAAAAAGCATCCTCAAATCGACCTACACTTAGAGAATGAAACGGCTAAGGCCTTTGGCGCAGGCCGCGTCTATTGCAATACATCCACTCGGTGTCGAGGAACTCTTCGGACTCTTCGATCCAGTGTTTTCGCGTCGCCAATTGCGCGGCGTAGTTACTGAAGTAGTACGCGAGACCCCGCAAAGCGCAACCATCTATTTTCGCCCCGGCTACGGCTGGCGCACTCATAAGGCCGGCCAATGGGCCCGTATCGGCGTAGAAATTAACGGTGTCCGTCACTGGCGCTCCTACTCGATTAGCTCCGCTCCCGGCCAACACCCATCCGTTACCGTGACGGACATCGGCGAAGTATCTAGCACGCTGGTCCACAACACTCGCGTTGGCGACGTGCTGTTCTTGGCGCCGGCTCAAGGCGAATTCACCCTTCCCGAAGAGGCCCGACCACTCCTGATGATGACCGCCGGCAGCGGCATCACACCTGTCATGTCCATGATTCGCACGCTCATTCCGCACCAGAAAACTGCGGACGTGGTGCTGATTCACTCGGCACGCACCGAAGAGGACAGCCTCTTCGTGGACGAATTGCGCGCACTGTCTGCGAAATTCCCCGGTCTTCGGCTGATTGAAAACTTCACGGGGGTAGGCGAACGCTTCGATATGAGCACCCCGGCGCAGTTAGATGCAGTCTGTCCAGATTGGCGAACGCGGGCAGCTTACGTCTGCGGACCGGAAGGATTTGTGTCCGACGCCGAAGCCTTGTGGACACGGTCCGGCACCGGAGCGGCGGGGCTCACCATAGAGAGATTTCATACTGAGCTCAACGCTGGCGAACCCGGAGCTGGCGGTCTGGTGACGTTCGAACTGTCTGACAAAGAAGTGGAAGCCGACGGCGAATCAACGCTTCTTGAAATCGGCGAGGACGCCGGAATTTTGATGCCTAGCGGTTGCCGCATGGGCATCTGCCACAGCTGTTTGACCCCTTTGCGGGCCGGACAAGTCAGGGATCTGCGCACCGGTGAGGTGCACGGCGAACCCGGAGAATTAATCCAGACATGCGTTTCGGCTGCGGCCGGTAGCGTGAATCTAGGCCTCTAAAAAGGAGCAAATATGAACCCACTAGCTACCTTGCAGAAAAAACCAACACCTCCGCGCATCGACACCACGTCCCATGCGCCACAGCGTGACAAGCGTGAAGTGCGTCCAGGACTCTTGGCGGATAAAGGCTCACCAGCAGTGCGTCCACCGGCGGCTGCGCACTTGAGCGACGAGCAAGTCGCCGAGCTCTGCAAAGAGCTGGATACCATCAAGAGTGACATCTTGAAGAGGCGCGGCACCGAGGATGCGAAGTACATTCGCCGCGTCATCCGACTTCAGCGCTACCTCGAGATCCTGGGCCGCGGCGCCTTGATCCTCGATGGAAAGAACAAGGCGGTCTGGGTCGCCGCAACGGCAGCCCTGGCTTCTGCCAAGATCATTGAAAACATGGAGATCGGCCACAATGTTCTCCACGGTCAGTGGGACTGGATGCGCGATCCAGACATTCACTCCACTACGTGGCAGTGGGACTTCGCGACGCCGGCCCGTTCTTGGCAGCACACTCACAACGACCTTCACCACCGTTGGACCAATGTCCTCGGCAAGGACAAGGACGTGGGATTCAACCTCTTGCGTATGGATCCTGCTCAAGAGTGGACGCCGGTTAACCTCCTCAACCCGGTCTTCAATATGGTTCTGGCTCCCTTCTTCGAGTGGGGAATCGCCATCTATGACTTGGAGATCGACCTCTACTTGGATGGCACCAAGCCGAAGGAAGTCTTCATGGATGACCTCAAGGCTTTCGCCAAGTCCGGCGGTAGCCAGATCATGAAGGACTTCGTGGTGACACCCGGCTTGGCTCTGGCCACCGGTGCGCACAAGGAAGCGTTCCTCGGAACTGCTGCGGCAAACCTGATTCGTAACCTCTGGGCTCACTCCGTGATCTTCTGTGGCCACTTCCCAGACGGCACGGAAACGTTCACGGACGAAATGGTGGACGGCGAAGCCCGCGGTGACTGGTATATCCGCCAGATGTTGGGATCCTCCAACATCTCTGGCTCCAAGTTCTTGCACTTCATGACTGGCAATCTGTCCCACCAAGTGGAGCACCACTTGTTCCCAGACTTGCCATCAAGCCGCTACGGCGAGATTGCACCGAAGGTTCAGGAAATCTGCGAACGCTACGGCCTCCCATACAACACCGGCCCGCTCTACAAGCAGGTAGGATCCGCATGGGGCAAGGTCTTCCGCTTGGCTCTTCCCTGATCTCTAGCGGGTCAGTAGAAAGCTCATCATGAAGCCTGCATAGAGCGCTAACGCTGTGTAGGCGGTGACTTTCCGGATTTTCGCGGTGCCATTCACTTTGATCAAGGCGAACGTGATGGCCAGCAAGAACCAGCAGGCCGAGTGCGCGTATCGCAAGAGGAATTGCAGTGCCGGTCCCGTCGTGGGCCGGTACTCAGGGACGACGAACAGATACAGCACACCGATCCCAAAGCTCAGCGCGGCAGCCACTGCGCTGAGTAGGGTTCGATGTTCCGCCCAAAAGTGCCGGAGCGATTCCATGATCTAAGTGTGAATCACTTCCGGGGGCTAGGGAAGATCGAAAGACACCACAGCCATGAAACCGCGGCCGGTGACGCGAGGCGAATCGTCTTCACCGCCCACTACGGTGTCGCGGACGTTGAGATGGTGATCGGCCCCGGCGTAGGACATCGTTGCAGCACCTTGGAGGAGCACCCCAAACTGGGCTCCGAAGAGGTGCTGTTCCATTTTCTTGGACAGCTCCACAATGCGGACGCTGGCCCGTGCTACGCCCGTGCGGGCAAAGACATTGAGTGCTAGAACTTCGCCCGTCGGCAGAGTCGCTACGGTCGCGGCGCCGCCGGCAAACTTGAGTGGGCGGTACAGCTCCACGGGATGCGTCTCGCTATCAATGGTCAGCTCCAGCAACTCGCCGACGATGACCGTCAACGTGCGCTCAAAGTCAGGATAAGGCGTGAAGTCGCCGGCGCCCTCGATGGATGCCACGCTAAGTCGCCAGTCGAAGTCGGTAGCGCCCGCGCCGGTCGCTTCCAACGCGCCGTCAGGCAGCATGGAACCAGAAGCGATCACGCGTACGTCCCCGTGACCCCAGGACTTCTTGGGGCTCGAAGCAAGGGAAATAACGGAGCCTGTGGTCAGTGACGCGGATGAAGAAGTCATGAGTCGAGCATAGTTTGGAAACGTCCTCTGACAATTGCTCTCCGCGTCTAGATTCGCAGGTTACCAGCGGGTAGCTTGGGGGCATGACTACAACTTTGGAGTCCGCTCGCGGGCTGACCGTTCTCATTACGGGCGCCGCGCTAGGAATGGGCAGAATCTATGCGCAAAAGGCGGTCCTTGAAGGTGCCAAGCGCGTGGTTCTCTGGGACGTCAACGCTGAGAACCTGGAGCAGGCCGCCACGGAACTGCGCACTCTCGCCAAAGATTCCACTCACGAAACCGTCATCGAACCGCAGGTTGTGGACGTTTCGCAAGCCAGCGTCGTCGTACTGGCAGCGCAAGAAGTACTCGCCAACGGCACCCCGGATATTCTCATCAACAATGCGGGAATTGTGCGCGGCAAGCCGTTCGCGGAGCACACGCATCAGGACATTGAGTTGACCATGAACATCAACGCGAGCGCCCCCATGCACATCACACTCGAGTTCCTCGCCGCCATGAACCAAGGGACTCAGCAGCGCCGCATCATGAATATCGCATCAGCGGCTGCTTTCGTGAGTAATCCGCGCATGAGTGTCTACGCGGCAAGTAAGGCGGCGGCGCTGGGTTGGTCTGATACGTTGCGACTCGAGCTGCAAGCAGAGCGAAGCAACATCGCCGTGACCACCATCTGCCCGCTCTACACCTCCACAGGCATGTTCGACGGCGCGCAGCCCGTAAAACTCACCAAGCTACTGACGCCCGAAGCTGTGACCGGCGCGGCGTGGACGGCGATGCTCAAAGGCACGCCACTGGTAGTGATTCCGAAACTGACAAACGCAGCCCGAACACTGCGCGGCGCACTGCCCACACCAGCGTGGGACTACCTTGCCGAGCATGCGTTCGGGATCTACTCGACGATGCGGGCATTCCGCGGGCGGAACTAGAACTTATACGCGGTAGGCCCGTGCATGATCCTCAAGGGCGGGGATCGTCTTCGCGTTGCGTTCGAAATTCGCCGCAAACGGCTTACCGTTGGTCTCCGCGAACAGTTTCGAACCGATGCCAGTTATCTTCACCGTCTGAGTGATCTGCGTTCCGGCCGCAACAGCTTCAAGATCCCAGCGCACGGTCATGCCACCGCCAGGCTGAGGCTGACGCCACTCGAAAACACGCTCCAAACGGAACTCTGTCACCACGGCCGGGGGAGCGGTGGCGGCGTGAATGGAGCCCATGATGGGTGGTTGAGGAACAAAATCCAGACGGTCGCCGGGGACGAGTCGTCGCTTCGACTTATCCTGGCGCTCAAGCTTAGACACGGCGGGATTCCACTCCGGCAAGAGCTCAGGCGTGGAAATCACCTCCCACACATCGGCCATCGCTTCAGGGAGTGTGACAGTTGCGCTATGGGACCAGTTCATCCTTCTAATCTACCGTTTCTAGGGCATCAACAGGGCAGACTTTGCGGCAGATACGTGGGAGATGTCAGCACAGATCCGGCGTTGTCATAGCCCCGATACGGGCGGCACACATTCAGGCCGCGATTAGCCAGACCCGTCTTGATCTGACGCAACGAATCAGGGCTGAAACCGTACCAACGCATGTGCATCAGGACGGTGGAACCAGCACGCGCCAAATACACGGCGTTGTAGATAGTGACGGACTTGGACCGATTCTCCCAATCTCGAGTGTCCACATCCCACAGCCACTGGTACATCCCCTTTGCCGCATAGGCGGCGTTGACCGTCGCGTTGACGGATCCATACGGAGGTCGGCCCATATTCGTTACGACACCAGGCGAGCCCAACTGAGCCAACATGCTCGAGTAACTCAACGTGGTCAGTTCCAGGTGAGAGGCCGAATGGTTGATCACGTAATGGCCGCGCGCACGAGCTCGCGACGCCAAGTCAATTCCGTACCGTGCCTTGAAAGTCGAGAGGCAGGTGCCGGTAGGGGCCAGAACTAGCCCGATGTTGTTGTCGCGCGCGTAAAGAGTAGCGGCGTCAAACGCCGAGAGCGTCAGCGGACAATCATCGAAGGTGAGAACCACTCGCGACGTTCGGTTAGGGCCGGTGTACCTATTCACGGTGGGCGAGGCGCCGATGCTCCGGATGTAGCTTGAGCTGACCCAGCCCCACGTGCCGCCATAATACACGCGGTACCAGCCGGTGGTCGGGTGCTTGTAATACAGGGTGACGGTGGTGCCAGTCGGGATGAACGTCAGGATCCGATAGCTTGCGCTAGGTCCTGAGCGCACATTGAGATTGTCCGTGGTGATTCCCCGGCTGACATACGTATTGATGTCAGTGGCGAGGGCAAGTGTTGGCTGCGGACTATACGTTTGTTTTCCTGCTGGGACGTTGACGGCCTGCTGTGTCTGTCCTTGAGCTTGGGCCTGTCCGCCTCCGATCAGTGCCGTTGCGGCCATAGAGATCCCCGCGAGAGCGGCGGTCCAGCGGATTCGTGAATGAGAGTCTGCGCGAAACGTTGTGGCAGACATGGTGATCCCCCAATGGTGTGTGTGTTCCACTTTGCGGGGGATTTTCCAAGTGATGCATAAAACCCCCTTCTTGAGTGTGCTCTTGTGGGGGAGGGGTTACAAGAGCTTGAGGTCAAGATTCGGGGGCAATTCGGTGTCTTTTTGGGGGTCGATGCGAGTTCTTCTTTGAGTCATCTCCTGATGTGCGGCCAACTTTCTACAACTTTTTGAATATTTCTTGTCGATAAGTGTTCTCGCATGGGGGTGGTTGTCGTGAAGTGGCCTCACCGGGGAGTCGAGGGCGCCAGAGAAGGTGATGGAAATGAGAGAAGCGCCCCCGCTTGAGCGGGGACGCTTCCGTCGTTCATGTTCACCAAGTGTGGTGAACCGCTAAGTCATGCTTAGGCGTTGCTACGGTTCTTCGTGATGAAGCCCCAGATAACGAGAACGATCAAAGAACCAACGATGGCCAAGAGCCACGTGGAGATCGACCAGAATTCGTTGATGTTGACGTTGAAGAGTGCAGAGCCGATCCAGCCGCCGAGGATTGCGCCCACAACACCCAAGATGAGGGTCATGAACCAACCTCCGCCCTGGTTGCCGGGCATGATTGCCTTAGCGATAGCTCCTGCGATAAGTCCTAGTACGATCCAACCGATAAAACCCATTGTGTATTGCCTCCCTGACTAACACGCTCACCGAGGTGAACTCTTTTTGGTTTCATCTGGTGCGAGGGGCGAGTGACCATGCCTTTTGGGCACTGACCATGGGGTCTCGTTCCAGACATAAGACAATTTTACACCACGTAATAAATTTGTGCTTGACCCCATCGAGTCTTTGCAATCGACGAAATAGGGAATAAAACCGGGTTGAAGAATCTTTCAACCCGGTTTTATTGCATTCGCGTTTGACTAGATGGAATCTGGATTGGCTCTAGATTCCTGAGGTTTCGCCAGCGGCATGGCGCTTCATTTCGGCGAATTCGCGGTCAATCACCGGGTGGTGCTTAGTGGTCAACAAGGACACCACAACACCCAAGACGGTAGCGATGATGAAGCCAGGAACAATCTCGTACAGCGTCGAGCTCAAGGCATCGTTAGATCCCCAGATAAACACGGTCACGGCACCGGAAACCATCGCGGCGAGAGCGCCCCACGAGGTGAACTTCTTCCAGTACAACGCCAAGATGATGACCGGTCCAAACGCTGCGCCGAAGCCGGCCCACGCGAAAGCAACGAGTTCCAAAATGCTGGAACTCGGATCCAACGCCAACATGCCAGCGACGAGTGCCACGATCAACACGCCTACGCGTCCGAGGCTCACGTTGGTGCGGTCAGAGGTCTTGCGGCCCATGATGCCGTAGAGATCCTCTACGAGCGCCGAAGAGCACACGATCAGCTGCGAAGAGATAGTGGACATGATCGCGGCAAGCACGGCGGCAAGCACCAGACCAGCGACGAATGGGTGGAAAAGGATCTGGGACATGCGCAAGAAGACCGTCTCAGGATCTTCCAAAGTTTCTGGGTACTTGTTGAACCAGGCGATGCCCACCAGTGCGGTGCTGATGGCGCCAGCGGCGGTGAGGATCATCCACGAAATACCAATGCGGCGTCCGGCCTTCGCGTCCTGTGGAGAGCGCAGGGCCATGAAGCGAACAATGATGTGTGGCTGGCCGAAGTAGCCCAAGCCCCAGGCGCAGGCGGAGATGATGCCCAGTGCGGTGCCGCCGTAAATCAGCGACGTGCGGTGCAGCTCGTTGGCAGGATCGGCGGCGTTCGCGGCGGCATCGGCCAGGTTGATGTGATTGATGACTTCACCCACGCCACCCATCGAAATGACGGCAACTACGGGAACGGCAACCAGTGCGGCAAGCATGAGAAAGCCCTGAGCAACGTCCGTCAACGAGGCACCGAGGAATCCGCCGAAGAGCGTGTACAAGAGCGTCACGCCAGCAACCAACACCATGCCCCAGAAGTACGGGACGCCGAAGCTGGCCTCGAAGAATTTGCCACCCGCCACCATGCCGGAAGACACGTAGAAGGTGAAGAACAGCAGGATGATCACGCCGGCGGCAATGCGCAGGATGCGGGTCTTGTCCTTGAAGCGGTTCTCAAGGAAGCTAGGGACGGTGATGGAGTTGTTGGAAATTTCCGTGTAGGAGCGCAAGCGCGGTGCCACGAACTTCCAGTTCAACCACGCGCCAACGGTCAAGCCGATGGCAATCCACGCTTCCACGAGGCCCATCAAATAGATGGCGCCAGGCAAACCCATGAGGAGCCATCCGGACATGTCCGAGGCGCCCGCGGAGATGGCTGCGACGCTCGGTTTGAGGTCGCGGCCGGCGAGCATATAGTCGTCGAGGTTGCTGGTCTTGCGGTAGGCGTAGAACCCGATACCAATCATGGCAGCGAAGTACAGTCCTACCGCGAGGAGCTGAAATGTAGTGTCAGACATGCCTGACACTATGCCAAGAAAAGTCGCATAACGCTTCCTTTCCTACGCTTCCTTTCCTACGCTCCTTTTGCTACTTTCCGGCGGATTTGTTCTCGGAAGAAGCTAGTTCGGAGGCTCCAGTGATGGCTGCTCCGTCGGCTCCCGGCGTGATGCCGATACCGCCGTGGCCGATCGCAGTGTCTTCGCGATCATCCTCCGACGGTGGTTGGGAATCGAGGGGATGGCTGATTTCGTCGTCGTACATCCTGCCCGCGAGCCAAGCGATCACCGCAACCACCGGCGACACCACGCCAGCAACAATGAAAATCACGGAAATCGGGATGATCTGGGACAGCGGACCCGCAAGCGCCATCGACACCGGCAGCAGTGACAGGGACACGAAGAAGTCCAGGCTGGAGACGCGGCCCATCATGTGAGACGGGACACGGCGCTGCAACAGCGTGCCCCAAATGACCTGACCAATTCCGCCGGTCACGCCCAAAACCAGGAAGAGCGCGGCCATAATCCAGAACTCGGAAATGAACCCCACGGCGATGAGCGGCAGTGTGCCGAAACCCCACACTGACAACATGAGGGTGAGGTAGCGTCGCGGCAATCGCATGGACGCGGTGCCGAGAGATCCAATAGCGGAACCAATTCCGTACGCTGCCAACAAGAAACCAAACATGGCGGCGTCGCCGAACAGCTGATCCGTCACCACGAACGGCAACAACACCTCGATGGGCCCCATCAAGGACAGCACCGAGATCACCGCGAACAGCAGCGTCCACAACAGCCACGGAGTTTTCACCGTGTAGTGCACGCCCTCTTTGAGGTCCGCGAAAACGGACGGCCGGACTTCGTCGGCTGCGATGTGGGAGTCGTATTCGGGCTTGTGGGAGAGCTGCAACAGCATGATGAACGCGAAGACGTGGCACACCACAATGCCCGCAATAGCAACGCCTGGAGCGGTTGCGGCGACGATCATGCCGGCGATCGCTGGCCCGGCTGCTTGCTGCAGGACCGGACGGAAGACGCCCTCGACGCCGTTGGCAGCGAGCAGATCTTCAGGCGGAAGCATTTGCGGCAAGAGTGCAGAGTAGGCCGGGAAGAAGAACGCGGCTCCCGCGCCGTGGATGAAGCCGGCGATCGCGAGGTGCCAGACGGCGATGTTCCCTGTGAGCGCGAGCGCCGCGACGGTGCCCATGACCAGCAGGGACGCGAATTCCACGGCGATGATGATTTTGCGCTTGGAAAGACGGTCGGCTGCGATGCCGCCCGCAAGAACCAGCAGCAAAATACCGAGGCTCGTAGCGGTGGCCACCACTGAGAGTTCGATGGGTCCGCCGCCGAGCGCTTTGACTTGGTACACCATGGCAACAGCCCACATACCTTGGCCGAAAACGCTAGCGATCAGTGCGGTAACCAGTACGCGGTAGTCGCGATGGATAAAGGGCCGCAGGGCGCGCGGTGCCATGGAAAACCTCCTCTTTCCCTCAAATTTTGAGCTAGTGATTGAGAATTGTCAATCTGTCGGGTTGAGAGAAGACCCTTTCGGGTATCGGTTACCGGCCGGTAGCCTGCCACTATGCACTTGCTTCTACGGACACTCTTGTTGCTCATCACCTCGAGGAAGCGCTCAAAGCTTCACCTCCTGGACGAGTCCTCGTTGCCGTTACGCGCGCTGGCAACGGACATCGACATCGCGATGATCGTCAACAACGGCATGTACCTATCCTTCTGTGACTTGGGACGATTTGATCTCATGGTGCGCTCCGGCGCGTGGGACATCATGCGCAAAAACGGTTGGACTCCCGTGGTTCAGGCGGAGACCATCACGTTCCGCAAGTCCGTGCGCTTGCACCAAAAGTTCTCCCTCGAAACCAAAATCATTGGCGTGGATGAGAAGTGCATCTACTTTGAACAGCGCGTGGTGTCCGACGGCGAACTCTACGTTCGCGCGTTCATCGCTACTCGATTGCTCGGTAAGAGCGGCCCGGTTTCCAACAACGAAATCTTCGCGGCCATGGGCGAGGAAATCCCCACGGATCGCGAGCTACCTGAGTTCTTGCACCTCTGGCGCGAACAGACGGCCCTGCCTTCAGCGCGAAAGCCGGCCCCGCACTCGTGGGCCGACTCTCACTTGGGCAAATTCCTCCCCGCGCCGCTGCGTTCAGGCGACTAATGCGCTCGGGTGACTAGAGCGTTCAGGCGACTAACGCTGGGTGGTTACGGAACGCGGTACTCCACACTTTCCACGCCCATATCCGAATACGTGATGCTGCCGGCACCGCGGGCTACATCTAGTACGACGACGCCTCGTTTCGGAGCGCTCTCAGGCACCTGTCCCGCACCAAATTCAGTAATGGCCTGCGATTTCAGGCACGGGCTGGTCAGGGGAGTGTTCGCACTTGGGATCGCTGCTCGCGAGCCGCCGCCGGGGTAGAACTGCCACGCCCCGGAGTGCACCCAGATGGGTTGCGGGCTGGTCTGCTGGGAGAGTTCGTTCCACCCGGAAATGTTCAAGATGATGAACTGCCCGTTGATCGGTTTGATGCTGGCATCGCCGGGGCACGTGGTGGCGCGCTTGATCCCGGTAATCGTGAAGGCGGCTTCCACCGCATCCGAGCTGTTGGAGCCATCCTTGAACTCCACCGGCTGACCGATCTTGTAAATCTCCAGACCACGAATGCTCTTGGGGCCAGCCGCCTGGGTAGTCGTGGGACGAGCGCTCTTGGTGGCGCTAGCTGTGGAAGAGGACGGCGCTTTCGTCGTCGATGGCTTTGCTGCCGCCGAAGTGGTGGGCGCCTTGGTGGCTACTGTCTTCGTGGACGCACCCGCGCTCGCAGAGACGCTCCGCGAATTAGGGGCCCTACTGGCGGAAGCGCTCTCGCTCGCCGCCCCAGACGCCGTACCTGATGACGCAACCGACGACGCCGCGGAAGAGGACTTCGAAACGGAAGCCTGCGTCGTCGTACTAGAAATTGACGTGGAACCTGAAGAGACGGACGCGGTCTGATCCGGCGCCGAAGCGCCGCAACCGGTCAGGAGAAGGGCGCCGACGCTGAGCGCCGCCGCCGGTAGGACAAAGGACCGTTTTTCCATGACTAAACCCCCGTGAATGGTAAGCGATTGTGCTTACAACACCTCTATGTCCAGATGTGGCCACTTTTTGACACTACGCTTCAATACATGGTCCGTTTTTTGATCTTGATCCTGTTGGCGTCAATTGGTTTTGCAACGGTGGTGGCCGCGGCGTTCGGCTCTACCGGCTGGTGGGTGCTCGCGGCTGTGATGCTCGCGCTGCTGGGCCTTGCCATCTATGACTCGTTCCAAACGAAGCACGCAATCTTGCGAAACTTCCCCGTTCTGGGACGCATGCGGTTCCTCCTGGAATCCATTCGCCCCGAAATCCAGCAGTACTTCATTGAACGAAACTTCGACGGCCGCCCCTTCGACCGGGACACGCGTTCCCTCATTTACGCTCGCGCGAAAGGTCAGGACAGCCACAAGGCTTTCGGTACCGAGCGGGACGTGAACCAGGAGGGCTACGAATTCCTCTTGCACTCCACCGCGCCCGTGAGCCCGCCGGAGAAGCCGCGAAAGGTCATGATCGGCGGACCCGACTGCAAGCAGCCCTACGGCGTCGCGCTCATGAACATTTCCTCGATGAGCTTCGGATCGCTCTCCAAGAACGCCGTGCTGGCCATGAATAAGGGCGCCGCGATGGGTGGCTTTGTGCACGAAACCGGCGAAGGCGGGCTGACCAAGTACCACCTGGAATACGGTGCCGACCTGTTCTGGGAGATTGGCTCCGGATACTTCGGTTGCCGCACCGAGGACGGCAAGTTCAACCCGGAACGCTTCGCCGAGAAGGCTGCGATGCCGCAAGTCAAAGCCATCACGCTCAAACTCTCTCAAGGCGCTAAGCCGGGACTGGGCGGCGTGCTGCCGGGCAAGAAGGTCACCGCGGAAATCTCTGAAGCACGCGAGGTGCCGTTGGGCATCGACTGCATTTCGCCGGCCTCCCACTCGGCGTTTTCTTCGCCGCGCGGGCTCATGGAGTTC
Organism: Neomicrococcus aestuarii; assembly: GCF_014201135.1. NCBI lineage: Bacteria > Bacillati > Actinomycetota > Actinomycetes > Micrococcales > Micrococcaceae > Neomicrococcus > Neomicrococcus aestuarii. The sequence goes on from NZ_JACHDR010000001.1 coordinate 2,020,257, forward strand.
GTCGGCACGCTGCGTGAACTTTCCGGCGGCAAGCCGATTGGGTACAAGTTCTGCGTGGGGTCCCGCATGGATGTGCTCGCGATGGTCAAAGCCATGCTCGCCACTGGCATCACGCCGGATTACATCATCATTGACGGCTCCGAAGGCGGCACCGGTGCGGCTCCGCTCGAGTACGAAGACCACATGGGCACCCCGCTGACCGAGGGCCTCATGCTGGTGCACAACGCACTGGTGGGTGCGGGCTTGCGCGATCGCATCAAGCTTGGGGCTGCGGGCAAGGTCGCTACGGGTTCGGATATCGTCAAGCGCCTCATTCAGGGCGCGGACTTCACCATGAGCGCTCGCGCCATGATGATGGCCACCGGCTGCATCCAGGCCCAGAAGTGCCACACGAACGAATGCCCCGTGGGTGTTGCCACGCAGGATCCGCGCCTCATGCGCGCGCTCGATGTCACTGACAAGGGCAATCGCGTGCACAACTACCAAAAGCTCACCGTCGCGGAGGCCGAACAGATCATGGCGTCCATGGGTGTTACCGATATCAAGCACCTCAACACCCGCATGTTGCGCCGCCGCACGGACCACTTGACCACCAAGTCCTACGCTTCCATCTACAACTGGTTGCGTCCGGGCGAGCTTCTCGTGGAACCGCCGCGCGGTTGGGCTGCGGATTGGGAGGAGGCAGACGCGGATCACTTCGGTGAGTTCGCGGCCCTCGGTTACTTGGAACCAATGAACACGGAGGACGACGACGCAGCTTACATTAATCCGCAGACCACAGATTTGCCGGTGGTTGGGGGCCGTGACGGCCGAGTAGCCAGCCGTGAGGGCAAGATCGTGGCGCAGCCGCCGCGCGATGACACTCGAGAAAAGGTGAACGATCGTGCGACTCCGGTGGTTGCTGGTTCCGGCGCTCGGCCGGAAGGGAAGACCGCTTCGCGGGAAGGACTTTAGCCGAAGTTCACTTTGACTTCGCACGATGTCCATTCGGGTCCTCCACACTGGTCAGGCATACGCCAACCCATGTGAAAGGAAACGAACATGAAGAAGCGACTCTCCCTAGCTGTGACCACCGCTCTCACGGCCGGCGCCCTGTCTTTCAGCGCGCTCATCGCTCCAGTGGCTACCGCCGCTGAATCCCTCTTCGGTACTCCCGAGGCTGAACAGCCGGTCACCATTGGCCACCGCGGTGCCGCTGGCACCGCGCCGGAGAACACCGTGGCTGCTTTCAAGGATGGCCGTGCTGCTGGTGCGGACTTCATTGAGTCCGATGTCCAGCTGTCCGCTGATGGCGTTCCGTTCTTGTTCCACGATGACACCCCAGCGCGCACCACCAACGTTGAGGAGGTGTTCCCGGGGCGCGAGAACGACCCCATCACGTCCTTCACGTGGGCCGAGCTCCAGCAGCTGGATGCAGGTTCCTACTTCTCTGAGAAGTTCATTGGCGAGAAGATCCCACACTTCAACGACATCGCTCGCGTTGCCACCAAGAACACTGGCGTCTTCATGGAAATCAAGTCTCCTAAGAACTCCCCGGGTGTCGAAAAGGTTGTAGCTGACGCACTGCACAACGATCCAGCCTGGATCAAGCTGGTAGAAGCCGGCAAGGTGGAGATTCTGAGCTTCGATCCAACGTCCAACATGAAGTTCGCGGCACTTGCACCGGAGATTCCTTTGCAGCAGCTGTCCTCCACCGTTCCCGACGCTGCCACCTTGGCATTGATCTCCACGTTCGCTGACTCCGTGGGCACCAGCTACCGCACCTTGGATCAGGCAGGCGTAGATCGCGTGAAGGCCGCAGGCCTGGAGATCGGCGTGTACACGGTCAATGACATCGACGCGATGGAAGAAGCTGTCGCGATGGGCGTTGAGCGCATCACGGGCGATTACCCCATCCAGTTCGAGCGCTACCTCGATGGAGTCAACCCGTTCCCAGCCAGCCGCGGCTTGGTAATCACGGACTCCGTGAACGACGCTCCAGGTAACGACGTTCAGGCTGAAAACGGTGAGCACGTGGTCGTCACCAACACTGGCAACGCCGCAGTGGACGTGTCCGGCTACTACTTGCGCGATGTTGCCAACAACCTCTTGCACATCGGCGAGGGCTACGTCATTGAACCTGGCGCTTCCTTGCAGGTGTTCACCGGACCGGGAACCAACACCGCGGACAAGTTCTACAACGGCAAGACCTCCGCCATCCTCAACAACGGTGGCGAAGCCTTGGGTTTCTGGACCGCAAACCACACCCTCTTGGACTCGTTCGCGAACTAGTCGGCGACTAGTCCCCAACTGGTCACGAACAAGAGGCCCCTCGCTCCCTCAAGTTTTTGGGGGAGCGAGGCGCTTTTCGTACTTATTGGTCTTTTTTACCGTTTACTTCTCGTACTCCTCAAGGACCTTCTTGCCGATCTTGAACGCAACGTTGGCGGCCGGAACAGAGCAGTAGATGGCTGACTGCAAGAAGACTTCCTTGATCTCCTCAGGCGTCATGCCGTTACGCAGCGCGGCGTGGACGTGCATCTCGAGCTCTTCCCAATAGCCTCCAGCGATCATCGCGGTCAGCGTGATAGCAGAGCGCGTGGTTCGGGGGAGTCCTGGGCGCGTCCAGATGGTGCCCCACGCGTAGCGCGTGATCATTTCCTGGAACTCGTCCGTGAAAGCGTTTGAAGACGAAGTTGCGCGGTCAACGTGCTCGCTGCCGAGGACTTCGCGACGAACCACCATTCCGGCGTCGTACGTATCTCCCGGCAACCGATCCGAGCCGGCAGCGACGCCCTCACCCAAGAAAAAATCAACCAGCAACTGAGTGGTGGCAGCAGGATCCTCGGCGGGAGCCAAGTGAGCCGCGGTCTCTACGACGGCGGAGTGACCCTTCTGAACCCGAGCGGCAGCGAACTCTGCATCCTCAGGTGGGCACACGGCGTCGTGTCGGCCAGCGATAGCAATGAGTGGATCGGAGATCTGTCCGAGCTGCTCGCGAACGTCGTACCCGGCGAGCGCGCGGGACACGAAAGCGTAGGAAACGCGGTCGGCATCCTGAAGCGTGTGCAAGAGGTTCGTGGAAACGACAGGGTTCTTCTCGATGAAGCCCGGTGCGAACCAACGCAGCGCAGAACCGGAAACCATGGTGGGCGTGCCAGCCTTCTCTACGAGGTCAGCGCGCTCGTTCCACGCTTCCGGCGTGCCGATCTTCGCAGCCGTGCAGATAGGAGCGATGCCCTTGAAGAGGCCAGGGAAGGAGATGCCCAGCTGGTAGCCGGTAGCGCCACCCACAGAAACACCCGCGTAGTACAGGCCCTGAGAAGCATCGAGCTGACCTTCGGACTCAAGCTTTTCGATGAGCGCCTTCACGCCAGCGGCGAGCTCTTCGATCGAGAAGCCCTCCGTGACCGGAGTTCCGTCACCGTGACCTGGAAGATCCCATCCGATGACCGTGAAGTACGGGGCAAGATCAGCGACAGCCGGACCCCAAAGCGCCTTCACGCCGGTGCCCAACGATGGGCCGACGATCAACACCGGGCGGGCTGCCTCGGAGGCCGCGGCGGTTGAAGCTGCAGAACCGGTAGCGCCAGACGCGTCTTCAGCGGTAGCGGTGAGCAGAGTGGCGACGAGTTTTGGTTGGGTCATGATTCCTTCCAGTCAGTGAGTCGGTCAGAGACGCTATCGATGAACGCGTCCGCTTGTCCCAAGTAATTTTGTGGATCCAAGATCCGTTGCAATTCGTGAGTGGAGAACCGCTCTTGCGGGATAGATTCGCGCAAGAGTTCCCCGAGCGGCCGGCGTTCCGTCAAGGACTGCCGCACGAGTTCTTGAATGCGTTTCTTGCCGCCAGCGATGATGGGCGCCAGGTGGGACATGACCCGCTCTGAGACCAACAGATCACCGGACAGCGCCGCATTGCGCACCATGGTGTGCGGGTTCACCGTGAGACCCTCGGCGAGCTGAGCGAGCTTGTCCACCGAACCGCCCGCCAAGCGAAGCAGCTCACGCAACGACGCCCACTCGGCGTGCCAGGCCCCATCGGGACGCTCGTCATCCGCGGCACCGGCAGAAAGATACAACTGGCCCACATGCTGCGGAGCGCTCAAAGCGGCCGAGCGCATGAGCACCGACAGCACCGGGTTCTGCTTTTGCGGCATGGCCGAAGAGCCACCCTTGCCGGCAGCCTGAGGCTCGGACACTTCGCCGATCTCGGGACGTGAGAGCATCAAGACGTCGTTGGCGATGTGACCGCTCGCGGCGATGACATCACCGAGCGCCGCGGCCAGCTGCGTAATGGGAAGTCGGTTGGTGTGCCATGGGATCGAGGAGCGCAACCCTAGATTGGTGGCGAGGTCAATGACGAGGTCACGAACAGTGACGTTGGCCTGCGCGGACGCGGCTGCGTCGTCGTCATTCCGCGCTAAGGAATCCGTCAGGGAAGCGAGCGTGCCCACCGCGCCGCCCCACTGCAACGGCAAGGATTCGAGCGCGCGCTGCAAACGCTCGCCCGCCTCAATAATCCCGCTCAACCAGTTTGCCACCCGCAAACCAAAAGTCATGGGCAGAGCGTGCTGCGTGAGCGAACGGGCCACGCAGAGCTGGCGGCGGTGCGCCTTAGCGAGAACGTTCAACGCATCTGCGGAACGCATCAAATCCGCCAAAATAATGGCGCCAGAGCGGGCCGCCACCAACATGAGCGCGGAATCGATGATGTCCTGACTGGTAGCGCCCTTGTGAACTGCACTCACGCCGTCGTAATTCTTCGCGATCTCAACCCGCAAATCACCCAACAACGGAATCAACGCGTTAGCGCCATCCTGACCGCGCACCGCGAGGGATTCGAGATCGTACAACTCAACGTTCGCGGCCGCGAGAACCGCTTCTTCGTCCTCGCCACTGGTCAACCCAGCACCGGCGAGCACCGAAACCCATGCGGCCTCGACATCCAACATGGCCTGCGCGAACGCGGCATCGCTCGATGCGTGCGCCACCGCCGTGCCAGCCCACATCGGCGTGAGCAAACCAAAATCGGCCGAAAAAGTCATGTTATGAGCCTACTGCGTGAGAGAAATGTGGAGCAGAAACGTGAAGCGAGGCAACCAAGCGTTGACGTGAAACGGGACCCGCAGCAGTTTCGCCGCGAGCCCCACCTCACCCCAACCGAACTATTCGCCGTTGCGCGGGTACGCCAAGAACACGGTTTCGTTCTCGCCCTGCAAGTGAATATCGAAGCGCAGATCGCCGTTTTCCTCTCGGGTAGCGATGAGCGTCTTGCGCTGCTCCTCAGAAAGCGACTTCAACAGCGGGTCGTTTTCAAGAGCGGCCGTGTCCTCCGGCAAGTAAATGCGCGTGAACAAGCGGTTCAGCAAGCCGCGGGCGAAAACCACCAGCATGATGAACGGCGCCTTGCCCTCATCGGTAGCGCCAGGGTTCACGGTCTGGAACGTGTAGTGACCCACGTTGTCCACGGCCACGCGGCCCCAGCCCGTGAACGTGAAACCGTCACGAACCAGCGAGCCATCCTTCTGCGCAATGTTGCCGTGCTCGTCCGCCTGCCAGATCTCCAACATGGAGTCCGGAACCACGGCGCCCTTGCCGTCATACACGGTGCCGTGCAAACGGATAGAACCCGGGTGAGCGCGATCCACGAGCTTGTGTCCGTCAGCATACGGAAGCGCGTAACCGTAGAACGGGCCAATGGTCTGGCCCGGGGTGGGAACCAGCTTAAGGTCAGGTGCCTGTGCCATTTAGTGTTCGTCCTCTCCGTCTTCCATCCACGTGCGGTTGCTGCCCGTGAGGACAATGTCCCAGTTGTAGCCGGTGTTCCACTCGTGGGAAGTGACCGAGTGATCGTAGGTAGCAACCAAGCGGTCGCGGGCCTTCTGGTCCGTGATGGACTGGTAGATCGGGTCCAAGCTGAAGAGTGGATCGCCCGGGAAGTACATCTGGGTGATCATGCGCTGCGTGAAATCCGTGCCGAACAGCGAGAAGTGAATGTGCGCTGGGCGCCACGCGTTGTGGTGGTTCTTCCACGGGTACGGGGCCGGCTTGATAGTGGTGAACTTGTATTCGCCGTTAGGTCCCGTGATGGCGCGGCCCACACCGGTGAAGTTCGGGTCAATCGGGGCAGGGTGCTGATCACGCTTGTGAATGTAGCGGCCGGCGGCGTTGGCCTGCCAGATTTCGATCAGCTGGCCGGCAACCGGGCGACCGTCGCCATCAAGAACGCGACCCTGCACCACAATGCGCTCGCCGATGGGCTCACCGTTGTGCTGGATGGTCAGATCCGATTCAAGCGCATGCACATCACGCTCGCCGAACGCCGGGGACCACAACTCGATAGTCTCTGGATCCGCGTGGTGCAAGTTCTTGGTGGGGTGGCGGAGCAGTGAAGAGCGGTATGGCGCAAAGTTGATGCGCGGCTGCGTCTCTTCCTTGCTCTCGCCGGACTCGACAGCGGCGCGATAGCCGCCGTGAAGGTCTGCGATTTCCTGGTCGATCTGCTGCTGGGAATCGGCCGTGGCTGCGGGGTCAAGCGCGTGGCTGTTCTCGAACGATTTGTCAGTGGACGTTTCTTGAGCACTCACAGGCTTCTCCTTTCGGGGTTTTGGACGGGGTGTAGGTGGATGCGGGTACTAAGCGGAAGTCGGTACTAAGCGTTTGCGGAACCGTTGTGTGGCCAGCCCGTGTAGGACTCGGCGAGGTACTGGCGGCCGTAGGTGGAGCCCACGATGGTTTCGAGTTCGCCGAGGGCGCGCTTGCGCTCGAACGGCGTCATGTCTTCACGCGTGTGCAACATGGAGGTCATCCAGTAGGAGAAGTTCTGGGCTTTCCACACGCGCTTCAGGGCGGTGTCAGAGTAGGCCTCGAGCAGCGCCGAATTCTTGGCGGCTTGCGAACCGAAGTAGGAATCCAAGGCTTCGAACAGCACCTTGACGTCCGCGAACGCCAGGTTCAGGCCCTTCGCGCCCGTGGGAGGGACGGTGTGTCCGGCGTCGCCCACGAGGAACATGTTGCCGTGGCGCAGTGGTTCGCGCACGAAGGAGCGGAACTGGAGGACGGTCTTGTCGAAGATGGGGCCGGTCTTGAGTTGGAAGCCGTCCGGTCCGTCGACGCGGCGCTGCAGTTCGGCCCAAATGCGGTCTTCTGACCAGTTGTCGACGTTCTCTTCGGGGTCGCACTGGAAGTACATGCGCTGCACGGTTTCGGAGCGCTGGGAGATGAGCGCGAAGCCGTGATCGGAGTTTGCGTAGATCAGTTCCGGGGAGGACTTGGGGGCTTCACATAGGATGCCGAACCACCCGAAGGGGTAGCGGACCGTGAATTCTTCGAACCTGCCAGTCGGTACTTGGCGGCGGCAGAAGGAGCGGGAGCCGTCGGCTGCCACCACAAACTTCGCGCGCACTTCGTGGCTAACGCCTTCCTTGTCCGTGTAGCGGAAGCCGGGGTTCTCGCCTTCGATGTCCAGCAGTTCGGTGACGTCGGATTCGTAGCGCACGTCGCCGCCGTCGCGCTTGCGGGCGGCTGCAAGATCCAGGAAGACTTCGTTCTGCGCGTAGAGCGTGACGGTAGCGTCCACGAGCTCTGGGAAGTTGAGTAGGTGCGATTCGCCATTGAACCGCAGGTCAATTCCCTCATGCTCGTCACCCACGGTCAAGACCCGCCCATCAACGCCGGTCTCGGTGAGCATTTTGACGGCCTGCTGTTCTAGGATGCCGGCACGGTGCGTGTTGTAAATGGTGTCGTGATCGCGCTTTTCGACGACCACGTTGTCGATGCCGCGCTGGGACAACAAATGGGACAACATGAGTCCCGCGGGACCGCCGCCCACAATCGCAACTTGAGTCTTCGTCGTCGTGCCTTCAGTCAAGAGCGCAACCTTCCATGAAATTCTTACCGCCCGCGCTCAGTGCGGCAGGCATTAGATTCAGTGTGCGGTTTCGATTGTGGCGCGCGCCACGGTTGTCCCATTGAATGGGATTTGTTGCGTTCTTTAGTACGACGACGCAGCTCGCCTACGCGGGCAGGCTGGAGAGGGCGCGACTGATGCCGCGAGCCGCCGTGCGCAGGGCGGCGATGGCGGTGGGAAGCTGATCCGATTCCCGCGGAACCACGATGCCCATCGCGGCGACGGCACGGTTTCTGGTGTCCAAAATGGGGGCGGCGGCACCCGTGGTTTCTTCGTCAATGAAACCGTCGAAGGTCGCGTAGCCGTTACGCCGAATGTGATCCAGCGAGCGGCGGAAATCCTGATGATAGAGCGCTATTTCTGTGCCGTGACGCTGCATGAAACCCTCCGCCACGTGAGGCGCGGAGAATGCCAAGAGCACCATGCCCATCGAGGTGCGGTGAAGCGGCATGCGCTTGGCGATGCCGGCGGCGTTGACTGCGTGACCGGGGCGCGAAAGCCGCTCCAGTACTAGCACCTCGTCCTCCACCAGGATGGAGAGCTGGGTGCTGTGCTGGACCACCTGATTGACGTCCTCCATGAATGGCATGGCGATGGTCTTGAGGTCGTTGGCGCTCGCAGAACGATTCACAATCTCCCAAAGCCCCAAGCCAACAGCCACTTCGCCGTTGTCCCGGCGTTCCAGCAAGCCGTGGCTGACCATGGATTCCACCAGCCGGTACGCGGTGGCGCGCGGGACGTTCGCGCGGCGCGCCAGAGCACTCACGGTCAGTGCCGAGTGTTGCGCGCTGAACGCGCCGAGGATGCGAACCAAGCGATCCAGAACTGAATCGCCGGAAGGGGAGTTGGCCATTTTTTAGTGTGCTGGTGTGGAGGTTTCGGGGCTACGCGGGCCGGGACTACGCGGGGTCTGGGACGTTGGTGGCCACGCGGGAGATCGCTTCACGATCCACGTCCTCGGGTCCCTTGATGGTCCACTGCGGATTGCGGTCCTTATCCACCACCTGAGCACGGACGCCCTCCACGAAATCTGGGAAGGAAATGACGTATTCCACCATGTTGTATTCGCGTTCAAGCGCTTGGGAGAGGTTGTTGCCTTCGCGAGCGGCGCGGATGCACTGCAAAGCGGCTTCTTGGCTGAGGTAAGAGTGCGTTTTCATCTCTTCAAGGGCAGCGCGAGGTCCCTCGCCCGGAATTTCGGCAAGTGCGTTCATGATGTCCGCGACCGTCTCGCCCGCGAACGCCCGATCAATCCAGTCCTGGTTGATTTCGAGGCTCTCCGGGAGTGCGCCACGCGTTTTGGCGGCGATGTTGGGGGAGGCGCCGTACATGACCTCGAGCGCAGCCGAGAGGTCCGCGGTGGAAAGTCCCACGAGGTCCGGGAGAGTGGAGACGACGTCCACGTAGTTCTCTGAATCGATCATCATGTCCGCGAATCCGGCGTAAATGGCGTCGCCTGGACCCATCACGGAGGAGGTTAGTCCCAAGTATTCGCCCGTGCGTCCAGGGGCGTGGCCCAGCAAGTGCGTGCCTCCCACGTCCGGAGTGAGGCCAATGCGGGTTTCGGGCATCGCTACCTTGGAGCGTTCGGTGACGATGCGGACGTCTGCGTGACCGGACAGGCCTACTCCGCCGCCCATGCAGATGCCATCCATGTAGGCGATGGTGGGTTTGGGGAAGGTCGCGATGGCGCGATTCACCGCGTATTCGGCGCGCAAGAACGCCAGCATGTGTTCCGGCTGTCCGTCCTTGAGGAAGTCATAGAACGCGCGGATGTCTCCGCCTGCGCAGAGGCCGCGCTCGCCGGCGCCTTGAATGAAGAGCATCTTGACCGAAGGATCGCCAGCCCACTCCTGAAGTACTTCTGCGATGGCATCCACCATCTCGTGATTCAGCGCGTTGAGCTTTTCTGGGCGATTCAGGGTGAGGACGCCGATGCTGTCCACAATCTTGGCAGTCACGAGGTTGCTCATTGAAGCGCCTTTCACGAGGTAGCCGGGGCGCTGTGATCAGCCCCGATCAAGAGTGCGTCCGTTCAATGGGACGCATGTGTGACGTTACTAGGATTCGCCGTGTTCAGGAAGTCTTGACTTTTTTCGATCAAAGTCTTGTAGGTCACGTCGATCCACGGTAAAGTTCAACATACGAACAAAAGTTCACTATGTGAACATTCCAAACTTTGGATGCGGGACGTTTTCCCGAACAGCGCAGGAGATGCAATGCAGCAGGCCTACCTATACGACGCCATTAGAACCCCTTTCGGAAAGATTGGCGGATCCCTGTCCGGCCATCGTCCCGATGATCTCGCAGCCCTGGTGATCAAGAACCTCGTGGAGCGCGCTCCTGGTCTTGACGCCAACAAGATTGACGAAGCAATTTTCGGCAACGCCAACGGTGCCGGCGAAGAGAACCGCAACGTAGCTCGCATGGCGTTGCTGCTCGCCGGTCTTCCTACCTCGATCCCCGGAACCTCGATCAACCGCTTGTGTGGTTCTTCCCTCGACGCGGCCATGATGGCCAGCCGTCAGATTGAAACCGGAGAAGCTGACCTCATGCTGGTTGGTGGCGTGGAATCCATGTCCCGCGCTCCATGGGTATTGCCTAAGACGGACCGCCCATTCCCCATGCAGAACCTCGAGCTCGCCAACACCACTTTGGGCTGGCGCCTCGTGAACCCAGCGATGCCATCCGAATGGACGGTGTCCTTGGGTGAAGCCACCGAGCAGCTGCGCGAAAAGCACGGCATCACTCGCGAAGAGCAGGACGCTTTCGCAGCCAACTCGCACCAGCTTGCCGCCAAGGCCTGGGATGAGGGCAAGTATGACAACCTCGTTGTCACCGTCCCACCAGCATCCAAGAAGGGCACCGAGGTCACGCGTGACGAGACCATCCGCCCAGACTCCACCGCCGAGTCCCTCGCGGCCTTGCGCACGGTGTTCCGTTCCGCTGAGAACGGCACGGTTACCGCTGGTAACGCTTCCCCTATGAACGACGGCGCCTCTGGCGGTTGGTTGGGCAGCGAACGCGCTGGCGACATCTTGGGTCTTGCACCGATTGCCAAGATCATCGGCCGCGGCGCGGCAGCCAACGAGCCACAGTTCTTCGGTGAAGCGCCCGTAGAGGCCGCTAACAAGGCTCTTCGCCATGCTGGCCTGACGTGGAATGACATCAGCGCGCTCGAGTTGAACGAAGCCTTCGCGGCCCAGTCCCTCGCATGCATCCGCCAGTGGAACATCGATCCAGCCATCGTCAACCAGTGGGGCGGTGCCATCGCCATCGGTCACCCGCTGGGCGCTTCCGGTATGCGCATCTTGGGCATCGTGGCACGTCGCTTGCAGGAGAGCGGCGAAAAGTACGGCATGGCTGCCATTTGCATCGGTGTGGGCCAGGGCCTCGCCGTCGTAGTGGAAAACCCCAACGCAACCAAGTAATTGCGGCGCAAGCTAGCACTGAATTTCACAGACAGGAAAGGACACCATGGCACCTCGCTTCGCAACTGACGCGGCGGACGCCGTCTCCGAGATCACCAGCGGTTCAACCGTGATGATCGGCGGATTCGGCAACGCCGGCCAGCCCATGGAACTGATCGACGCACTCTTGGATTGCGGCGCAACGGATTTGACCGTTGTGAACAACAACGCAGGTCAGGCCGACGCTGGCTTGGCACTGCTCATCAAGGAACGCCGCGTGAAGAAGGTCATTTGCTCCTTCCCACGCCAGTCTGACTCATGGCACTTCGACACTGCCTACCGCGCTGGCGAGATCGAGCTTGAGCTCGTTCCGCAGGGCAACTTGGCCGAGCGCATCCGCGCTGCTGGCGCTGGCATCGGCGGCTTCTTCACGCCAACCGGCTACGGCACGCTGCTGGCCGAGGGCAAGGAGACCCGTGTGATCGACGGCAAGGGCTACGTGCTCGAATCCCCGATCAAGGCTGACTTCGCCCTCATCAAGTCGCTGCGCGCTGACAAGCTCGGCAACCTCGTGTACCGCAAGACGGCCCGTAACTTTGGACCCATCATGGCTACCGCCGCGAAGAAGTCCATTGTGCAGGTCAACGAGGTCGTGGAGATCGGCGCGTTGGATCCAGAAGTAATCGTGACGCCAGGCATCTTCGTTGACACCGTCGTGACGTTGAATGGCGCACAGGCTGCTGCTAAGGAAGGAACCAAGTAATGACTGCTTTCGCTTCCACCGCTGAAAAGCTGGACAAGAACGCTCTGGCTCAGATTGTTGCCGCGGACATCGCTCCTGGCGCTTTCGTGAACTTGGGCATTGGTCAGCCAACCCTCGTTTCCAACTTCCTGACCGCCGATCAGGGCGTCACGCTCCACACGGAGAACGGCATGTTGGGCATGGGCCCGCAGGCCACCGGTGACGACATCGACGAGGACCTCATCAACGCCGGCAAGATCCCGGTCACCGAGCTCCCCGGTGCGTCCTACTTCCACCACGCTGACTCATTCGCGATGATGCGCGGCGGACACTTGGACGTCTGCGTTTTGGGTGCGTTCCAGGTTTCTCGCGAGGGTGACCTCGCAAACTGGCACACCGGCGCTCCGGACGCTATCCCTGCTGTGGGTGGCGCTATGGACCTCGCCATCGGTGCGAAGGAAACCTGGGTCATGATGAGCCTGTTCACAAAGGATGGTGCCGCGAAGCTCGTGGACGCGTTGACCTACCCGGTCACGGGTCTGGGCTGCGTCAAGCGTGTCTACACGGAAAGCGCCATCTTCTTGATCAACGACGGCAAGGTTGTTGTGCGCTCCACGCACGGCACCACGTTCGAAGAGTTGCAAGAGAAGATTCCGTTCACCTTGGAACGCGCATAACTTTTGCCCCTTTACGCGAGTCGCGCCTTTTCAGATTCTGGGAACGGCGCGGCTTTGCGTATTCTTGAGAGCCGTTTGGGCTCGGTTTTGGAAGGACGCTAACGCCACGATGTCTTGGAATTACGACGACGCCACTTCCGTCCCCGACCCATCTTCCGTTGGTACTGAGTCCGTTGGCGCGGTGTCCGTTGGCGCTGAGTCCGGTGTTGAGGCGTCTTTGAGCGCGGCTAATCCGTCAGACACGGTTTATTCTTCGGGTACGCTGCAGTCTTCGAGCACGGTTCAGTCCTTGGCGCGTGGTCTCGACGTCATCAGGTCCTTTGACGCTGAGCATCCTTCCATGACGTTGACTGAGGTTGCTGGTCGTACGGGGCTTTCCCGAGCCACCGCCCGACGATTCCTGTTGACCCTGGCCGAGCTCGGCTATGTCCGGTTCGACGGCAAGTACTTTGAGCTCACCTCACGCGTCCTTCAGTTGGGGTATTCGTACCTGAGCTCGCACACGCTCCCGCAGATCATTGAGCCCGCGCTTGAACAGCTTTCGGGTGAACTCAACGAGTCGTGTTCCGCGTCAGTGTTGGACGACGATGACATCGTGTACATCGCCCGCGTACACACCCGACGCATCATGCGCATCGGCATTTCCGTAGGCACTCGGTTGCCGGCTTTTGCCACCAGCATGGGTCGAGTTCTCTTGGCGTACTTGCCCGTTTCCGAGCGCGATGCTGCAATCTCTCAGTTGAAGGCTGACCCGCTCACACCAGCCACCATCACCACGCCTGAAGCGCTTGCTCGGGAGCTTGATGCTGTGCGTGAGCAAGGCTTCTGCGTGGTGAATCAGGAACTTGAAGTCGGTCTGCAATCCGTTGCCGTGCCAGTGTTCGGGCCGGAAGGTGATGTGGTGTGCGCCTTGAACGTGTCCATGAGTGTGGTTCCTGGAACCACGTCGGCTCCGCGGCTCGAAACCATTGTTCCGGCGCTCAAAGCCACCGCGGACCGCATCGGCGCAGATCTTCGCGCGAAGAAGTAGACAAAGCTTCGGCCTTCACGCCGAAACTGATACCCACGCTTACGCCCACACTTTTAATCGCACGCACGCACGCACGCCCATACGCACACGCTCGCGCCCATACGCATGACTACACCGATGCGCGGCTAGCTTGAAGCTAGGAGCGCGGCGATTCGCTCCACAAAAATCGCTGCCGCGTTTTGGACTGCGGGAACGCTTGCGCGTTCGTTTTCGGTGCCCTCGCGAGCGCTCCGCGACGGCGGCTTATTCGTAAGAGCCAAGACGCTACGGGAGAGTTTTGCTTCCGGAATTCGCACCGAGACGGTGCCTTCTGGAAGATTGGTGAGCGCGAGCTTGGGAACAAGCGCGGCCCCCAATCCAGATGCCACCAGTGAGAGTGTGGTGTTGAAATCATCCGAGTACGCCACCACGCGGGGTTGCATGCCGAAGGATGCGAAAAGGTTGGCGATGACCACAGCATCCGAAGCTCCGGGATGGTGCATGATCCACGGCATGTCCGCCAACTGGGCGGGGGAGAGGGCTGCTTCAGCTTCGAAGCCCCAAGCTGCAGGTAGAACGAAAACGAATGGATCCTCAGCGAGCCACGTTCTCTTCAAACTCGCAGGCCACGCCAGCCCACCTTGGCCCACTTGGAACACCAGCGCAACGTCAAGCCCGTTCTCAGAACGCAAGCTACGCACCAGTTGCGCAGGCTCACCCACGCTCAACCGCAACTGTGTTCCGGAAGCCAACCAGGCGTCGTCGTGCATCAATCGCGGAATCAGGTACGACGTCAATGACGGGAAAATTCCCACGCGCAACTCAACATGAGAACTGCTGGTCTCCGCCGCAGACGCAGCGGCGACGAGCGATTCCAGTTCCGTGAGCACAATGCGCGCATGCCGCGCCATCGCCTCCGCGGAGGGCAAGGGCACTGCAGATCGCGCACTACGTTCGAAGAGCGTGACCCCCGAAGCTTTCTCGAGCGCGCTGATCTGCTGGCTGACGGCAGACGGCGTGAGACCCAAGCGCGGTGCGGCGGCCGCAAAGGATCCAGCTTCGAGGACTTCGAGCAGGATGCGGAGCTGATGAGGATTAATCATGGCGACCATTGATACTAGCCGCCCAGACTACTTATCCTCGTCCTCTTCCTCTTCATCAAACTCTTCTTCATCATCTTCGTCGTCGCCCCAGTCGTCGACCTCGTCCTCGTCGTCGGAGTCTTCGTCTTCTTCGTCGTCATCGTCTGAGTCCTCGTCTTCTTCAACGAGTTCCTCATCCTCACCGTTGTCCAACCCCACGTTGTCGGGATCGGTCTCCCAACCGTCATCCTCATCCTCGACCGGTTCGCCGTCGATCAGGTACGTGTGCTGGCGCAAAGGATCGATGCGATCCATGGACTCTGGGTCATCCGAGGAGCCCTCTGGAGGGGTTCCGTCACGGCCGTCTTCTGGATCTTCCCAGTCGTCAGCGGCTTGTTCGTCGTACTCGGTGTCTTCGTACGGATCGCTCATGGTTCCTCCTGTGTAGACAATGGACTTGAGCATCAGCCTATGCGTTCCAAGGCACGCGGGGAAGTGGTGTGGAGAACGTTTCTGAGCCTTCTTGAGAGCGCATTTATAAAGACGCTAGAATTTGGTTCATGACGAGGCAAAGACGCCCAGAAAATGAAGCCATCGCAGAGCGAAACACGCGTGATTCTCACGTCTGGCTAGGCATGAGACTCATTTTGCCGGCGCTCTGGTTGGGACTGATCATCGGGATTTCCTTGATCGAGGCGCCACTGAAATTTCAAGCTCCAGGCATCACCATTCCGCTGGGCCTCGGAATCGGGCGCCTGGTTTTCGGCGTCATGAACACCGTTGAATTCTTTATCTTCGCGGCGATGCTGTTTGCGACCATTGGGCGGGGCGTCTCGACCGCAATTCAGGGGATGGTGGCGGCGCTTGGCGTGGTGCAACTCGTGAAAGTTATCGTGGTGCGGCCGCAGCTCAATCATCAAACCGATTTAGTGCTTAGCGGAGCATCCGACGGCGGATCGCTGTGGCACTACGCGTACATCGCGTGCGACGGCGTTCTCATCCTGCTATTGATCGGCGTACTGTGGGCCGGAGTCCGTTCCCTGCGAGCTTGATGGAACAAGCAGGCAGGGAACGGGAGGTCAGTGTCTTCGACCTAGATCGACGACTCTCTTTGACTAACTTTCGTCGGCCTTGTGCGTGAAACTTGGCCTGAAAATATCTGCGTGAAGTTATGCGCTGACGGGCTGAGTAAGTCCCATGGCTGCTGCAGTCACTTCGAGCGAACGCAAGCGATCCTCGTGATTTACCGCAGAGTGCACCGTCACGAGTTCGTTGACACCGGTGGTTTCGACGAACTGTTCCAAGTAGTCCTTGACGCGTTCGCCGGTGCCGGCGGCAAGATACGTCAGCATGCGTAGGACCTGCTGGCCAGCCGGTGACTCCATGACCATGTCCAGCTCATCCTCAGTGAATGGCTGAGTGCGGCCGCGCTCCAACATCTGACGAATGCGCTGGCGCTTGGTCTTCTCAAGAATCTGGAAAGCCTGCTCGTCAGTGTCCGCAGCGATGATGTTAATTCCCGCGCTGACATAGGGTTCTTGCAAAACATCGCTCGGCTTGAACTGCTGCTTGTACACCTGGACGGCTTGCATGAGCGCATCCGGAGCGAAGTGGCTCGCGAAGGAGTACGGCAAACCTAGCTGAGCTGCCAGCTGGGCTCCGAACAGGCTAGAACCGAGAATGGTCAGCGGCACGTTGGTGCCCTTGCCCGGTGTTGCGTCTACACCCTTGATGACCGAGTCGCCTTCGAGATAGCCCTGCAACTCCACAACATCGTGAGGGAAGGAATCTGCGGCGGCGAAGTCGCGTCGAAGGGCACGGAAAGTTGCCTGATCAGAACCCGGTGCGCGACCGAGTCCCAAGTTGATACGACCTGGGAAGAGTTCTTCCAAAGTTCCGAACTGCTCGGCGATCACCAAGGGGGAATGGTTGGGAAGCATGATGCCGCCGGCACCCACCTGAATGGTGGAGGTGTGATTAGCGACGTGACACATCAAAACGCTGGTGGCACTCGACGCAATCGTGGGCATGTTGTGGTGCTCGGCGTACCAAACACCCTTGTAGCCCAGTTGTTCTGCGCGCTGAGCTACCTCAACGGACTCTTTGAAAGCAACAGCTGCCGTGCTGTTGGGGCGAATGATGGCCAAGTCCAGAATGGAAAGAGGAATGCTCATATCAATTGACAACCGCCAACAGGCATCAAGCATTCCCGAGACTTCGCTTCGTCCCTGGACTTGCGTTTTCGTTGGTGAACAAACCACGAAGTCGCAAGCCTGGAGACGATCCGATGTCTCACTGATAGTGCGCGAAGTGCGAAGTGCGAAGTGCCGGAGACTGGCCGGGAGGCAGGTGTGGAGGCAGGTGCGGAGACTTCGGCGATGGCGATGGCGCAGACGGAGGCAGGAGTGGAGACGGCGGCGACGGAGGCAGGAGTGGCGACGTCAGTGGCAGTGGCCATGGCGGCGGAGAAACGTCGTGATTGTTGCGCCTCAAAATGTGGCCGTAGCGATAGTTGCATCGGAGCCGATGGCCGAGCGTAGTTTTTGTTGCGTTGGGCCGCGGAGACGTATCAATAGTTGCGCTTGCGCAAAGACCTCAACGTAGCGATTGTTGTGCCGCATTTTTCAGATGTACTGATTGTTGCGGAATAGGCGTCTCGCTGGATACGATCGCGCAACACCAGCTACGTGCGCTTCTAGATGGCGCAACTCTCGCTACGTTCAACCGCGAGTGGGCGGTGCTGGGCAGCGACGAGGCAGCGATAGGTGGAGACGAGGTAGCGGACAGGTGGCGACGAGGCAACGCCGCGCCGATCACGCCGAGTTTGGTGCCGTGAAACGCGCAAGTAGAGGCGCAAGTAGAGGCGAATGAGTGCGGCGGCCATGAAAATGCAGCAGAAAAGACGAGTTCGTGCGCACTGACAAGGCACTGGCAAAGGCGAGGGCGGCTGCCATGAAAAGGCACTTGCAAAAACAAGAACCTCCCGGCTGGTCTTCGCGAGGAAGACTCAGAAACCGGGAGGTTCTTGTTGGTGGGGTTATTCACCCCGAAGCTTGTAAAGCTTTAGCTGTCTAAAGATTAGAGAGCGCGGATGTCAGTGGCCTGTGGGCCCTTCTGACCATCGGTGATTTCGAACTCAACGCGCTGTCCTTCTTCAAGAGCGCGGAAGCCCTTGGACTGGATAGCGGAGTAGTGAGCGAAAACGTCTGCGGAGTTGTCATCTGGAGCGATGAATCCGTAGCCCTTTTCAGCGTTAAACCATTTTACGACGCCAGTTGCCATTTTGATGTTCCTTTCGGATGTCCTTGCGGACGTAGGGGCGCAAGTCCCAGGATTGAAGACTTACATGCAGCTACGTGATGTACCGCTGACAGGAAAGGTTGATCTCCGAGGAGACCAGGCACTACCAACTGCGGGAACTACTGAAACTACGTAATCCACGTTACGCCAGAAAAGTCGATATGGCTAGACGGGAGGGGCATAAAATCGTTAGTTTTCCTAAAATTCACCTAAGGGGCGAATTTGTTGGCTTGTTGTTTACCTTGAACATCCGCGCGATGTAGCGCTATTTGGCGTTTTCGCCCGGCTGAGAATTCTTACTTGAGACAATCAACTCATCTAGCACTTCGGTGCTGGGATCTTCGTTGTATTCGTCCAAATGGTACGTCTGGACCAGTCCGCGGGTGAGGCTGCGAATGGTTTCAACGTACAAATGCTCGTCGAAGCCGGCGCCGTTGATACCCGGAAGCCCACTCTGAATCCCAGAGGTAATGGCGTTGATTTCAAGGGAGACTAGGCCGTGCATGCACGCCCAGGTGGACAACAAGAAGTTGGGAACCCGGTTGATAGGGATCGGCAAATGCCCCAACTCGATGGCCCGCAAGAGCGCCTTAGTGGGCACGGTTGCCAGTTCGGCGGCGAATCGAAGGTCCGACTCTGGCATGCCGCCGCTTGATTCGGGCAGTGTTGGGTCAAGCTTGAGCGCTCCGCCGAACAAGATGCCGTACAAGTTTGGGTTGGCCATGGACCAGCGCCGGTACTTGAGCATGGCTTCATCCATGAACTTGAGGGGTTCGTCGTCGTTATAAGGAATCTGCGAGAAATCTTCGAAGTAGCTGTCAGCTGCTCGCCGGTACAGCGCGAACCTTACGCCGTCCATTCCTCCGAAGAGCGTGTAAACGGCGGTGGTGCTGGTGTTCACTGCGGTACATAGGCGGCGCGCGCTGAGTCCCTCAACGCCTTCTGCTGCCGTAATCCGCGCGGCTTCATCGAGCATTTGATTGCGCAAGGCAACATCGTGAATTCGGGGTCGAGGCATGCCAATAACTATCCCATATAACGCAAATGCAACAACTGTGATGGTTATGAGTTCGCCCATCGTGATCGTTGATGCGGAGTGGTCGCGAACACCCTAGGCTGGGTTTATGGAACTTACCGGTGAATTGGAAACAGCATTCAATAAGCAAGTGACCTTGGAAATGCAGGCATCGATTGTTTACCGCCAACTGGCGATCGACATGGATGTCATTGACCTTCCAGGCATCGCCCAGTGGCTGCGCGCGCAGTCCGAGGAAGAGATCATCCACTGCGAGAAGTTCGTCAAGCACATGACGGATCGCGATGCTCACCCGACCTTCGAGGCAATTCCTGCTGTCTCGTCCCGCGCAAACACCGTGCTTGAGGCTTTTGAGGCCGCCTTGGCACATGAGAAGAAGGTGTCTGAAGCGATTCGCGAGTTGTACCGCACTGCGCAGTCCGCCGCGGATGTTGACTCCCTGCCGATGCTGTACTGGTTCATTAGCGAGCAGGTTGAGGAAGAATCCACCATTTCTGAGATCGTGGGTCGCGTGAAGTTGATTAGCGACGACGGCCCGGGCCTCTTGCGTCTCGACGCCGAATTGGGTCAGCGTGTGGCTCAGGTTCAGCCGGCCGAGGCATAAATTTCGCGACAATAATTTGATCGTCGATTTTTGATGACGACGCCGCAGCTCGCCTAGGTGCGAAAGCTGCGGCGTCGTCGTATTTCCGCGGTATTCCGCTCAAGTGAGTGGCCGTGATCACCGCACTACAGCGGCGATACTGGCGGAGTATTGTCACGTACTTGTTACCGGCGAGTTCATCACGACGCGCCGACTTCCGAAATTTTTGTTGCATAAATCGCAGGTTTCGGGTTTAACTCTTATGTGGAAGCTTTAAGTTATCCCCAATATTTCTTAAAGGTTCCACGTCAGCTTTGTGCGTTCCCCACGCTCTGAGGTGACTTTGAAAACCGTTCATAGTCCGGCTCCTTAGGCGCCGGCGACTTGAGGATGTCTCATGGCCGTTTCTTCCCGCGCGCTGGTGGTCCCCACGACCACGGCACTTGCCACTGCATTACTCGTCTCCGGTCAAGCCGCTCACGCCGCCACTGTGCCACTCGCGCAGCCCGGCGCTAAGCCAGCAGGCACGCCTACGGCGCTCAACGGTGCTCAGGCAGGAGCGGTCTCCGCGGCCACGACTACCTCACGCGTCGTTCTGCCCTTGGCATCCGGTGCGTACCGCTATTCGTCCGAATACGGACCACGCTGCATCCCTGTAGTAGGCGGCTCCACGTGGCACCTTGGCCAGGACCTTGCGGCAGATAGCGGCTCACCAATCTTCGCTGTTGCCGACGGCGTGGTCACCAAGACCAAGAGCGGCACCTCTTCCTCGAGCGGCTACATTGTGGTTCGCCACGAGATCGAGGGCAAGGTATTCCACACGGTGTACGTCCACATGTGGAACGCCAACACCCACGTCGCAGTAGGCCAGACCGTCCGCGCGGGACAGCAGATCTCCATTGTGGGAAGCTCCGGACCATCCACCGCACCTCACTTGCACTTCGAAGTGTGGGAGGGCGCTTGGTACACCGGTACGCACCTTGACTCGGCCGAATGGCTTGCAGACCGCGGCGTAGATCTTCAGGCGAACGCCTCCCGCGTGTACAACACCACGGTTCCTTCGAGCTGCGGATACTCCGCCAACGGCACGCAATCGCTCAAGGCATCGCCGTCCTCTAGCTCCACGACGCTAACGACGCTGGCGTCTGGTGCCCTCATGACCGGCATCCCCGGCGAAATGAGCAACGGATACGTTCGCGTGAGCGCCGGCGGCTTCGTGGGCTGGGTTGCTCACCTCGGTGTGCGTCCGTACTACGGAACCAGCGGATTGCCAGCTGCACCTACCCCGCTCGATCCAAACTTCCCGATCTCCGGTGGCGTCGGGGGCGGTTCCACCTCGCCAACGCTTCCAACCGGCACCGTCACGACGGGCACCTACCAGGCCACGGCCAACGTCAACATGCGTTCGGGCCCAGGCACCAGCTACGCCATTCAGACTTTGGTCCCTAACGGCACCAAGGTCACCGCAACGGCGACCTCCAACGGCTGGTACAAGATCACGTACAACGGCAAGACCGGTTGGGTGATCGACGATTACTTCAAGGCCATCACCACCACGACGGTGCCAACGACGCCGACGACTCCAACGACTCCGGTTGTCACAGCCCCCACCACGGGCACCTTCAAGGCCATCAGCGATGTCAACATCCGTACGGGTGCAGGCATGACCTACGGTGTGGTCAAGGTTCTGCCTGCCGGCGGACAGGTCACCGTGACCCAGACGTCCGGCGGATGGTCCAAGGTCACCTACGGTTCATCGACCGGTTGGGTAGCTTCGGCCTACCTCACCGCCGTCACCGTCACGGCTCCAGCGCCAACGACCCCAACGGTTACCGCTCCGACGCACCAGACCACCGCGAACTTGAACTTCCGCACCGGTCCATCCACGTCCCGCTCCGTGATCAGCGTGCTGCCCGCTGGCACCAAGGTCACCGAACTCGATCGCGGCACGGCGTACGTTCAGATCCAGGTCAACGGCAAGATTGGCTGGGTTATCGGCCATTACCTGAAGCCGCTGGGAACCACGACGACCACGACGACGGCACCAGCTCCGACGACGTCAACCTCCACCTCCACCATTGCCTTGCAGAGTGCGAAGGCCATGAAGACCACGGTGAGCCTGAACATGGTGTCAGCGCCTCGAGACGGCGCCTCCCGCGTGCGTATTCTGAGCGCTGGAGTCACGGTCATGGTTGACGCCACGAGCGGCAACTACTCCCGCGCCACCTACAACGGCGTCACCGGGTGGATCCCCACTTCACAGCTGAGCGCCGTGACGGCGAAGACCATGACCGCCACCACGGCAGTCTTCTTCCGCACCGGACCGGGCAACACCTACGCGAAGGTCGGCACCATCGCCGGCGGCGCTTCCGTACTTGTTGACGGCGAGCAAGGCGGCTGGCTGCGCGTGACCTACCAGGGCAAGGTTGGCTGGGTTTACCAGACCTTCTTGAAGTAGATCCTGTGGCATGAAGTAATACTTCTGAATAACGAAAATCCCGGCATCGTGACTGTTCACGGTGCCGGGATTTTTGCGTCTGTGGACTATTCGTTGAAGGCCAGTCGCAGCATGGTCTCTCGAAAAGCCAGCTGCTCTTCTGGGGTCAGGGGTGCCAAGCTCTCGGCCTGGGCCGCCTGAGTGCGCTCGCGCGCTTCCGCAAGGAGCGCTTCGCCCTCCACAGTGGCGGTGATGACCTTTTGACGGCGGTCACGAGGATCCTGTTCTCGCAGAATCAATCCCGCGTTTTCAAGCTCATCCACCAAGGCCACGATCTGCGAAGGATCGAGTGAGAGCATGTGCGCGAGTTCGCGCTGCGTGGGGTTCAGGTCGCTTGCGGCGAGGTTGAGCACCGAATACGAGCGCACTTTGAGCCCGAGCTCCCGCAGGGATGCGTTCGCTTTCGCGTTGGCGAGCGAACTGACGCGCGCAATGAGGAAGGTGACTTCTTCTGAGAGTGGACTGCGGGACAGTCGGTCAAGATCGGTCTCGAGGGGAACCTGGGTCATGGCCGATCCTCCTTTCACTGGAAACCATGTTTTTCTCTGAGGAGTAGGGTACCGCGAAAACTCCGGTTTTAGTTGATGAAAATAATCGTTGACTTTTTCAATGATGTTGGTGCACAGTGGATTCCAGAACGAAACCATCTGAAGGAGCACCATGTCTGCACTGTCTGGCAAAGTCGCCATCGTCACCGGATCCGGCCGAGGACTCGGCCTCGCCTACGCCCAGGAGCTCGCCCGTCAAGGCGCATCCGTCATCATCAACGATGTCAACCAAGAGGTTGCAGACACCGCCGTCGCCTCGATCGTTGAACACGGCGGACAGGCGGCAGCCGTCGTCGTACCAGTAGGAACTACGGAAGCTGCGCAGGCCCTCGTCAAGGGAGCCCTCCATACCTTCGGTCGCCTCGATATCCTCGTCACCAACGCAGGCATCCTGCGGGACAAGTCCATCCTGAAGATGACGGATGAGGATTTCGACGCCGTCATCAACGTGCACCTCAAGGGCACCTTCACGTGCGTGCGCGAGGCCTACGCCTACTTCAAGGAGAACGGCGTGGCAGGTCGCATCGTGACCATCGGCTCACCTACTGGCCAGCGCGGAAACTTCGGACAGACCAACTACGCTGCAGCCAAGGCTGGAATCGTGGGCATGACCCGCACGTGGGCCCTCGAAATGAAGAAGGCCGGCGTCACCGTCAACGCCGTCATTCCCGTGGCTGCCACCGAGATGACCCGCACCGTGCCGTTCTTCCAGAAGGCTGTTGAAGCGCAGGATCGCGGCGAAGCGATGCCAGACTTCTTCCGCAAGGACTTGGGATTCGGTACCGCTGAAGACGTTGCTGGCTTGATTGCCTTCTTGGCCTCAGATGCTGCCGCTGACATCACCGGCCAGGCCATCGGCGCCGGTGGCGACCGTTTGCAGTTGTGGTCCCACCCGGAAGCCGTCGAGTCCGCGTTCCATGACGGCGGCTGGAGCTTCGAAGCTCTCGAGTCCGGATACCCCTTTGCCGGTAAGTCCCAGTCCGTGGGCGAGAAGTTCCCTGAGCTTCCCGAAGAACTGCGTCCCGAGGTAGCCAAGTAGCATGACCACGCGATACGAATGCGCCGTCGACGTCACCACCATCGATGCGTTGGATACGCACGTCCACCTCGAGTGTGACAGCCACGGCCACCTCGCGATGCCGGATCACTTCTTCGAAGCATCCGCGAAGTACTTCAAATCGGAAGAGCGCACTCCCACCCTGGATCGCATCGCGGAGATCTACCGCGAACGCAACATGGCGGCTGTTGTCTTCACGGTTGACGCACGCATGGCACTCAAGCACGAGCCAAACTCAGTGGATGACTTGGTGGCGGATGCGCAGCGCAACAACGACGTGATCATTCCTTTCGGAACCGTGGACCCGCTCATGGGTCCCGCGGCGATTGCGGAAGCGCGCCGCCAGTACGAGGACCTCGGGGTTCGTGGCTTCAAGTTCCACGCCTCGCTGCAGGCTTTTGATCCTTCCGCTGCTGAGCGCTACCCGCTGTGGGAAGCGCTCCAGGAAATCGGCTTGCCGTGCGTGTTCCACACCGGCCAAAACGGTATGGGTGCCGGGTTGCCCGGCGGTGGCGGCGTGAAGCTGCGCTACTCGAACCCGCTCTTGCTCGATGATGTGGCGGCGGATTTCCCGAACCTGCCGATCATCATGGCGCACCCTTCGGTGCCGTGGCAGGAAGAAGCGAACTCGATCGCCACCCACAAGGCGAACGTGTTCATTGACCTGTCCGGCTGGAGCCCCAAGTACTTCCCGGAGTCGCTCGTGAAGCTCGCCTCCAACGTGCTGTCCTCGAAGTTGCTTTTCGGCACTGACTTCCCGCTCATCACCCCTGACAAGTGGTTGGCCGCATTCGCGGAGCTGCCCATCAAGGATGAAGCGCGCCCGAAGATTCTGAAGGACAACGCCGTCAGGCTGTTGGGTCTGGGGTAGCGATGACCGATTTCTATCCGAGCGATCAGTACGGATTCTCCTCGCTGTTGAGCGAGGGCGAGCTCGCGGCTTTGGGCCGCTTGCGCGCAGTGCTTGACGAGAAGGTTCGCCCGCTCGTCAACGAGTACTGGGAGAAGGCTGAATTCCCGGTTCAGATCATGCCGGATCTCATCAAGCTCAACCTCATGGCGCCCGAAGAGCTGGGCGGCGCGGAGCCGAGCGCGCTCTACGGAGGCTTCCGGAACTTCGAGTTCGCTCGCCTGGACGCCTCGATCGTCACGCTCTACAACGCGCAGTCCGGACTCTTCCGCACCACCGTCAACCTCGGCGGCGATGCCGAGCAGGTTGCCGAGCTAGATCCCAAGATCCAGTCCTTCGAGCTCACGGGCGTCTTCGCGCTCACCGAGCCCGATCACGGCTCCGATATTGCGCGCGGTCTCGCGACGAGCGCACGTCAAGAACCCAACGGCGACTGGATCATCAACGGCGCCAAGCGGTGGATCGGCGGTGCGTCCATGGCGGACGTACTGGCGACCTTCGCTCGCGATGAGGCGGACGGCCAGGTCAAGTGCTTCCTGGTCCCCACCGACTCCGAGGGCCTAACGATCTCCAAGATGCACGGCAAAACGTCCCTGCGCATGATGCAGAACGCTGATATCCAGTACGACGACGTGCGCGTGCGTTCCGAGGCTCGCTTGCGGAAGATCAATTCATTCGCAGACGTGGCCGCGTGCCTGCGCAACATGCGCTCCGACGTTGCATGGATCGCGACCGGTTGCGCTGCTGGCGCGTACGAAGAGGCGCTGGCTTACGTCATGAAGCGTGAACAGTTCGGGCGGCCTATCGCAGGCTTCCAGCTGATTCAGGAAAAGTTGGCCACCATGCTTGCCAACGTGACCGCAAGCCTAGGCGTCGTCGTACGGCTCACTCAACAGCAAGCTGAAGGTAACTACCGCGACGAAAATTCGGCGCTCGCCAAAATGTTCACGGCACGCATGCTGCGCGAAACCGTAGCCCTCGCCCGCGAAATTATGGGTGGCAACGGAATCCTGCTGGAAAACAATGTGGCCCGCTTCCACGCAGACGCCGAAGCAATTTATTCCTACGAAGGCACGGACGAAATTAACGCTCTTGTGGTGGGTCGTGCCATCACGGGGCTCGGCGCCTTCAACCGTTAGAAACCACTCACTCTAGAAAGGCTCAATCATGACCCAGCAAGTAATTTCTTACGACCAGCTCAAGGACGCCGCCGGAACCGATCTTGGTTACTCCGAGTGGCGCACCGTCACCCAGGAGCAGGTCAACACCTTCGCGGACGCCGCTGACGATCACCAGTGGATCCACACGGACGTTGAGCGTGCAAACGCTGGCCCGTTCGGCGGCCCTATCGCTCACGGCTACCTCACTCTCAGCCTCCAGATTGCGTTCTGGAGCGAGATGTTTGACGTGGAAGGCGTGACCACCAAGGTCAACTACGGCCTCGAGAAGGTGCGCTTCCCTTCCCCAGTGCACGTGGGCAAGCAGATCCGTATGAAGGCTGCTATTGCCGAGGTGGATGAAGTGAAGGGCGGCTACCAGATCGCTGTCGATCAGGTAGTTGAGTTGGAGGGTTCTGAGAAGCCTGCTGTGGTTTCTCGCGGCCTGTACCGCTTCTACGCGTAGGCGTTGTGATCGTTCTTTTTCGCTGAATGCCGGCTCCACGACGGGGCCGGTTTTCTTTCTCGAAATAATCGTTGTGCTTTTCAACGATTGAACATACTATCTAAACATCATGTGGCGCAGATCACTTATGCGCCACGGCACACACTCCCCAAGGAGACACCATGAAGCGTCTTTCCACCCTCGCAGCTGGCCTCGCTGTAGCGGCTATCGCACTGACCGGCTGTGGCGCCGGATCCCCTTCTGCAAGCTCTACTTCCGCGGCTTCCGGCTCCGGAAGCTCGGCCGCCGGTCTCGAAGAAGTGACCGTTGGCCTGCTCCCCATCGCGCCTTCGGTTGCCATCGACTACGGCGTCAAGGAAGGCATCTTTGAAAAGCATGGCCTCAAGGTCACCGTGCAGACCGCCAACGCTGGTGCCGCAATGCTCCCGGCTGTTTCCACGGGCGACATCGACTTCGGCATTGGCAACCCGCTCTCCGTCATGACCGCTGCGGATAAGGGCCTCGATATGCGCATTGTCACGGGCTATTCCAACTCCAAGGCCACCGGCGATGACATCAATGGCGTCGTGACCCGCAAGGATTCCGGCATCAAGACCTTTGCAGATCTGGCTGGCAAGACCACGTCCGTCAACGCGCTCAAGACGCAGGGTGATCTCACCATCACGGAGTCCGCCGAAAAGGCTGGCGCCGACGCCTCCGCTCTGAAGTTCTCCGAAATGCCGTTCCAGGACATGGAAGCTCAGCTCTCCCGCGGCAACGTGGATGCCATCTGGCTCCCGGAGCCGATGCTGTCCCGCGCGCTCGCAGACGAAAACAACACCCTAGTGGGCTACCCCAACCAGACCGCCATTCCGGGCTTGCCCACCATGGTGTCCTTCACCTCCGGCGCCATGGCAACCAGCCAGCCTGAGACCGTGAAGAAGTTCCAGGAAGCCCTCACGGAGGTCCTCGAGACCGCCGAGGGTGATCAAGCCGGCGCGAAGGCGCTACTGCCTGAGTTCATGAGCATGGATGCCAAGGTTGCTTCCGGACTGAAGATGGAAACCTGGGACGCCACGTTCCCTGAAGAGCAGATCACCAAGCTCGGCGAGCTGGCTGCGAAGTTCAAGTTCATTTCCAAGGCTCCTGACGTGAACGCGCTCAAGGCAGTTCAGTAGCCTCACGCCCGTTGCGAATTCGTAGTGGTGAGCAGCTCGGCAAACCTCGCAAAGATGTGTAAAAGGAAACGAAGCGCAATGCACAACAAGGGACTTGGCACTTGGATTCACCGCCGCCGCGTCAAGAGCGCTGGCCGTCCGGCCGTCACGGGGATGGGGCTGTCCTATTCTTACGATGAGCTCGCCGAACGCATTGAGCGTCTCGCGAGCGCCCTCGAAGATCGCGGCATCAAGCCCGGCGATCGCGTGGCTTACCTTGGCATCAATCACCCCGCCTTCATTGAAACCCTCTTCGCAGCAGGGTTGCTGGGTGCGGTTTTTGTGCCACTGAACACCCGGCTGGCGCCACCGGAAGTGCAGTTCGCTTTGCAGGATTCTGGATCCAGTGTCGTGGTTGTCGATTCCGGTTTCATAGAGCTGGCTGCGCGCGCGGTGGGGGATACTGCGGTCCACCACGTGCTCGCTCTCGCTGCTTCTGCTGTCACTGAGGGGGCCGCGGGGCTCTCTTGGGAAAATTACGACGACGCAGTCTCGGCTTCCGCTGCCACGGTTCGTGATGTGCCGGTTGCGTTGGAAGACGCGGCCATCATTTTGTATACCTCCGGAACTACGGGCCGTCCGAAGGGCGCTGTCCTGACCCACGGCAATATGACGTGGAACAGTTACAACGTGTTGGTGGACTACGACGTCACCTCGGATGCGGTGGGGCTCATGATTGCGCCGATGTTCCATGTGGCGTCCCTGGGCATGGGTGTTCTGCCGCTCTTGCTCAAGGGCGGTCACGTGGTGCTCCAAGACCGCTTTGATCCGTCCGCTGTGATCCGAGCTATCGAAGAGTTTGGTGTGACCTCGCTGTCTGGAGTGCCCACCACGTACCAAATGTTGGCCGAGCATCCTGACTGGGAAAACGCCGACTTGTCATCGTTGCGCATGCTCACGTGTGGTGGCTCGGCTGTTCCCGTTCGCGTCATGGACGCCTACGAAGAGCGCGGATTGTCCTTCTCCGGCGGTTATGGCATGACGGAGACAGCTCCAGGTGCAACAAGCGTCCCGCCGCACTACTCGCGCGAGAAGATGGGAAGCGCGGGCTTGCCGCACTTCTTCACTGACATTCGCATTGTCGATGCTATGGGCGAGGATCAGCCAGCCGGATCTGTGGGAGAAATTCTTATTCAGGGCCCCAACGTGATTCGCGAATACTGGAACCGGCCAGATGCGAATGCGGTCATG
The DNA here is from genome assembly GCF_014201135.1 of Neomicrococcus aestuarii. Taxonomy (NCBI): domain Bacteria; kingdom Bacillati; phylum Actinomycetota; class Actinomycetes; order Micrococcales; family Micrococcaceae; genus Neomicrococcus; species Neomicrococcus aestuarii. The sequence goes on from NZ_JACHDR010000001.1 coordinate 2,049,009, forward strand.
TTCGAAGATGGTGACTGGTTCAAGTCCGGCGACATGGGCTACCTGGATGAACAGGGTTTCCTCTTTATTTCTGACCGCATCAAGGACATGATCATTTCTGGCGGGGAAAACATTTACCCCGCGGAAGTGGAGCAGCTCATTATGGAGTTGGATTCCGTCTCTGCCGTTGCGGTGATTGGTGTGCCGGATGAAAAGTGGGGCGAAGTGCCCCATGCTGTCGTCACGCTTGCTGAAGGCCACAGTGCTACCGCGGAGCAAGTGATTGAGCACCTCTCGGGCCGCCTTGCTCGCTATAAAACCCCGAAAACAGTGGAGTTCGTCGAGGAGCTCCCGCGCACAGCCAGCGGAAAGATTCGCAAAGCTGATCTTCGCGCTCGTTACGCGACTGCATTGTCAAAGAGACAATAATTTCACACAGTGGTAACCATATTTCACCTGTAGGCATCTATGCTGGGGAGAGATGTGCATCACAAAGGAGGGTTTTCAATGTCCCGTCACTACACACACTCACGGAGGTGAATCGTCATGACCGCAAATTCAGCTGCACCGGCAACCGCTCGAGCGGCAATTAAGAAGCGTCGTAGCTCCTCGCCGCGCCGTCTTATTCTGGGCGTCGCCGGAATCATCACGTTCCTTCTGGCCTGGGAGATTGCACCGCGCGTGGGACTTCTGCCAGCGCGCTACTTGCCGCCCGCATCCGAGGTCCTCGCGGTGTTCGCTCAAGATCTCGGCATGGCGAGCTTGTGGAAGGCCGTGGGAGACACCATGCTCGCGTGGGTCATCGGGCTTTCCATAGCTGTTGTTGCCGCCACGGTGATTGGCCTAGTGGTGGGAATGAGTCCCTTCTTGCGCAAATTCACCAACTCCACGGTGGAGTTCCTCCGCCCGATTCCTTCGGTAGCACTTATTCCGCTTGCCGTGTTGCTCTTCGGAGTGAAACTGGAATCCTCGCTCATGCTCATCATCTACGCGTCTTTCTGGCAGGTTCTCATCCAGACGCTCTACGGAGTGGCGGACGTCGATAACGTAGCGATGAACACGGCGAAGTCCTACGGCTTCTCCTATATTCAACGCGTTCGGGACGTCGTGTTCCCCACGGTATGGCCGTTCCTGATGACCGGCATCCGCTTGGCGGCCGCCGTCGCACTGATTCTGGCCATCACCGCACAGCTCGTGATCGGCTCTCCAGGACTTGGTAACGAGATCTCTCGTGCCCAGTCCGGTGGCGCGATCGCCGGCATGTACGCCTTGATCTTGGCGACCGGCTTGCTGGGCGTGCTCATCAACATGGTGATGCGCTTTATCGAAAAGAAGACGCTCGGTTGGCATCCCTCCGTGCGTGGCGAGGTGGTGGTCTGATGCAGGTCCTCAAGCAGATTTTCTACATTGTGGCGCTGCCGCTCATCCTCATTGGACTGTGGGCGCTCGGCACGAGTGGAGCGAAGAACTTCTTCGTTCCCACCCCTGCGCTGCTCGCAGAACGCTTCGCGGCTACGTGGTTCACCGAGCGTATTTTCACGGACGTGCTTCCCTCGATTGGTCGACTTGTCACGGGCGTTCTCATCGCGATTGCGCTGGGTATCATCATTGGCTTGCTCATTGGTTTGAACAAGTGGCTGCGCGACTTCACGGAGCCGGTCTTCGAGTTCTTCCGCGCTATTCCGCCGCCAGTCTTGGTACCGGTGCTCATGATCATCATGGGTATCAACGACTCCATGAAGGTGGCCGTGATTGTCTTCGGCTGCATCTGGCCGGTCCTGTTGAACACCATCGAAGGCGTCCGCTCAATTGACCCCGTGCAGAACGAAACCAGCCGCTCTTACGGCATCGACGGTTTCGCTCGCGTCCGCTATCAGATCCTGCCTTCGGCTGCCCCGCAGATTATGGCCGGCGTTCGCCAAGCGCTTCCCATTGGCTTGATCCTGATGGTGATCTCGGAAATGTTCGCATCATCCTCCGGGCTCGGCTTCACGATTGTCCAATTCCAGCGTTCCTTCGCGATCCCCGAAATGTGGTCCGGCATTGTGGTGCTCGGCCTGATCGGCGTCGCAATGTCCTTCATCTTCCAGTTCATCGAGCGTCGTATCCTTCGGTGGTACCGCGGTCTCAAAGAGGTAGAAAATGCCAGCTAACCCAGAGAACATCAACGTCCCCGGAGATCACATCCAGCAGCCCGCTGGATCTGGAGCCCTGCAAACCACCGCCACCTCGGCTGGTGGACCCGCGGGGCGCACGCTCCCGGATTCGGAAACTCTTCTGCGCGTCCGAAACCTCAAGAAGGTCTACCACACGGATGGTGGCGACATTGAGGCTGTCCGCAACCTGACCTTCGACCTCGGCCGCAACGAACTCGTCTGCCTGGTGGGTCCTTCCGGTTCCGGCAAGACCACTCTCTTGAAGTGCATCGCGGGTTTGCTCGCGCCCACTGACGGCGAAGTGGTGCTCGATGGCAAGAAGATCACCGCTCCTCCGAAGAAGATGGCCGTGGTTTTCCAGGAGTACGGCCGCTCCCTCTTCCCCTGGTTGCGTGTGGCAGACAATGTGGAGTTGCCGCTCAAGAACGCCGGCGTACCGAAGGCTGAGCGCACGCGCTTGGTCAACGAAGCGCTTGAGGCTGTGGGCTTGGCGCACGTTCCCAAGTCCTACCCTTGGCAGCTTTCTGGCGGTATGCAGCAGCGCGTGGCGATTGCTCGCGCCGTGGCGTACCAGCCGGAAGTGCTTCTCATGGATGAGCCGTTCGCGGCCGTCGATGCGCAGACCCGCGCTGACCTCGAAGACTTGGTGCGCCGCATTTGGAAGCAGCTCGGCATGACCGTGCTCTTCGTGACGCACGATATCGACGAGTCCGTGTACTTGGGCCAGCGCGTCATCATCCTGTCCTCTTCGCCCACCGTGGTCCAAGAAGATTTGGTGATCGACTTGCCAGCAGATCGCGATCAGCTGGAAACGCGTGCGGATCCGCGCTTCACCCAGTTGCGCCACCACGTCTACGAGCAGATTCAGCTTGCGAAAAAGGGTCACCGCCCGGATGACGAAAAGGTCGCAAAGTAGGCGGTAAAAGTTTGCCCGGTCTTCGTGCTGGGCAATGAGTTGGGGGACAAGGTGGGTGCGCTGATAGCGCGCCCACCTTCTTTAACATCTTGCCAAGACCAGCTTCATTGAATTTTTCAACCAACCATGGACGTGCCTATCTGCATAGGTATAAGCTCTGAGTGTGGCGTGGCTCACAGTGCTGTGATTGCTCAGTCGAAAGGAAAATGTTCATGGCGAACAATCTGCAAGAAGTCCTCGATCAGGCCGGAAACACCGTCGATTTTCTGCGTAACTCGCAGGTAGGTGCGTACATCTATCCGGTAGTGGCCCCGGAGTTTTCCAACTGGCGCTCGGAGCAGCGCGCCTGGCGTGAAACCGCCGTACTCTTCGATCAGTCCCACCACATGGACAACTTGATCCTGCGCGGCTCTGATGCCATCAAGCTGATCTCAGACACCGCCATCAACTCGGTAGCCAACTTCCCGGTCAACAAGGCCAAGCAGTACGTCCCCGTCACTCCCGCCGGACACGTCATTGGCGATGGCATCCTCTTCCGTCAGGACCAGGACGAATACGTCTACGTGGGCCGCGCGCCGTCCACCAACTGGCTCTTGTACAACGCTGCAACCGGCGGCTATAACAACCTGGACATCGTCGAAGACCGCCGTTCACCAGCTCGCCCCATGGGCAAGCCAGTCTCCCGCGAGTACTGGCGCTTCCAGATTCAGGGTCCTCGCGCGTGGGAGATCATCGAAAAGCTCAACGGCGGACCGGTGGAGCAGTTGAAGTTCTTCTCGATGTCCACCATGAACATCGCCGGCGAAACCGTGCGCACGCTGCGTCACGGCATGTCCGGTGCGCCAGGCTTGGAAATCTGGGGTCCTTACGCCACTTATGACAAGATCCGTGACGCCATCCTTGAAGCCGGCGCTGAGTTCGGCATGGTGGCCGTGGGCTCTCGCGCGTACCCGTCCAACACCCTCGAATCCGGCTGGATTCCGTCCCCACTGCCCGGTATCTACATGGGCGAAGAGCTGCGCGCTTACCGCGAATGGCTCCCGGCAACCTCTTACGAAGCCAACAATGCCATCGCCGGCTCGTTCATCTCGGAGAACATCGAGGACTACTACCTCAACCCGTGGGAGCTCGGCTACGGATCCTTCGTGAAGTTCGATCACGACTTCATTGGCCGCGACGCCCTCGAGAAGATCGATCCCGCTCAGCAGCGCCGCAAGGTCACGCTCGCTTGGGATGACGAGGACTTCAAGAGCATTCAGGACTCGATCCTCAAGCCGGAGGGTGAGAACTTCAAGTTCTTCGACCTCCCGCTCGCGAACTACGGATCCTCCAACTATGACAAGGTCATCGACGCTGATGGCAACGTGGTGGGCTTCTCCATGTTCACGGGCTACTCCTCCAACGAGCACCGCGCGCTCTCCCTTGCCACCGTCAACGCGGACGTCCCCGAAGGCGCCGAAATCCGCGTGGTCTGGGGCGAAGAGAACGGTGGCACCCGCAAGACCACCGTGGAACGGCACACCCAGAAGGATGTCCGCGCGGTGGTCTCCCCAGTTCCGTTCTCCGCCGTCGCCCGCCAGAGCTACCAGGGCGGTTGGCGCACGGGTTACCAGGAAAGCGGCTCCGCGTCATAAAGCGGATCTCGAAGATTTCTCTCCCACACACACCATCAAGAAGGCAACAACATGAAAAAGCTGGCATCGGCGCTAGCAGCCGTGGCACTTCTCACGCTCACGGCGTGCGGCTCGGGCTCTCCTTCGGGTTCCGCCTCCTCGAGCGCTGCCACGGGCACCTCAACCTCCACCACTCTCGAGAAGACCAGCATTGAGGTTGGCGTTATTCCAATCGTCGACGTCGCCCCGATTTACCTAGGTGTTCAGGAGGGCCTCTTTAAGAAGGAGGGCCTCGATGTCACGCTCACGCTCGCGCAGGGTGGCGCGGCGATTGTTCCAGCCGTGACCTCCGGCCAGATGGACTTTGGCTTCTCCAATGTCACCTCTTTGATCGTTGGCCGCCAAAAGGGCCTTCCTCTCAAGATGGTGGCGGCCGGTCCGCAGACGACGGGCGATGAGAAGAAGGACTTCGCGGCTGTTGTCACGTCATCGGATTCTGGCATCAGCGACATCAAGTCCCTCGAGGGCAAGAAGGTGGGCGTGAACACGCTCGCCAATATCTCTGACTCCACCGTCTCTGAAGCCGTCAAGGAAGCCGGCGGCGATCCAACGAAGATCCAGTTCGTGGAGATGCCATTCCCGGATATGCCGGCGAACCTCGCAAGCGGAAACGTGGATGCCATTGCTGCGGTTGAGCCGTTCGTGACGCTTGCGAAGAACGACGGCGCCGTGTCCGTTTTCTCCAACTACGCGTACCCGGTCAAGGACCTGACCATCGCCACGTACTTCACCTCCGATGACTACGTGAAGCAGAATCCCAACACGGTGGCAGCGTTCACGCGCGCCATGAAGGCGTCGCAGACGTTCGCTGAAGAGAACCCGGAGAAGGCTCGCGAAGTCCTCTCGACCTACACCAAGATCGATCCTGCGGTCGCGGCAAAGCTCACCATGCCGAAGTTCCCCCAAGAAGTGAATAAGGAATCGATCCAGAAGATCGCCGAGATCGCGCAATCCCGCGGCCTCATCCCCGAACTTCCGGACATGACCGCTTTGCTGCCTGCGGAGTAGTTCGTTCCAGCGCAGTAATCGGTACGCACGTCCCACATTACTGAAGGACGACGGCGCAGCTTGCGGGCGGCGTCGTCGTCCTTTTATATGCGGGGAAATTCAGGGACGGAAATCCCGGATCCACTCCGCGGTGGCACTCAAGCCGCCGAACGTATAGAAGTGCAGCTTGACCTCGCCGTGAGCGGGAGTGAGCTCGCGCGCGAGATCGTTGATGAAGCGATCCGGGCCAGCGGTGCCGAGCAAATTGGTGAGCGAGAGGCCATACTTTTTGGCGATGCCAGCGCTCGAGGCGACGCCGAAGCGTCTCGCGTAATTCAGCAAGCGCTTGATGCCCGCCGGGCCCGGGACACCGACGCGGATGGGCAGGTCCACGCCGTGTTCGCGCACCTGTGCGACCCACGTCAGAACGGGTTCGGTGTCGAAGCTGAACTGCGTGAGGATGGTGCCGCTCAGATCCTGCTCCTTGAGTGCGGCGTTCTTGCGCCGAAGGTGGTCCCAGAGGGTGGGCTCGTCGATGACCGGCGTGCCTTCGGGGTAGCCCGCGATATTGATTTCCGTGATGCCGAACTGCGGGAAAAGTCCGGTCTCGATGAGCGAAAGCGAATCTGGATACGGACCAACAGGGGTTTCCGGGTCGCCACCCACGGCAAAAATCGTGGAGGGCTGGGCTGCCTCGCGGAGGGCTTCCAGGAATTCGGTGAGTTCGCTTTCCGTATGGAGGCGGCGAGCAGAAATGTGGGGGACTGGTTCAAAGCCCAAGCGGCGCACGGCGGCCGCGGCTTCAACGCGAAGAGTGAGGTCCTCGTTGCCGAGGAAGGTGACGTTGATGCGCGTGCCCGCAGGGATGAGGTGGGCGGCCGCTTCGAGCGCCTCCACGTCCTTGCCGGTCATCTCGAGGGAGAAGTTGCTGACGAGTGTGGCCGCTTCTGGTTCCGCGACGGTACCGCTCATGATGGTCCTTTCGAGCCTCGCGCTCGTCGTTAAGCGCGCTCCCTCCACACTATCTATGCCGATAGTGAGCGTCTAGAGACATTTAGCCCTCTTCATGCTCATCGATGCTGCGTAGGGGAGCCGTGGCGGTGCGCGTGCTGATATTGGACCCAAAGCGTTCTTCGAGTTTCGCGGATTCCTTCTTGGCTTCCTTGGCCCATTTCACTTCAGCCGTTGCGCGGGCAACCAAGCCCTTGTAAGCCAGGATTTTGTAGCCCGCGATCAGTCCCCATTCGCGCTCCTCGCTAGCGCCAAGGCGATCCCGCAGAATCTCATCCGTTTGCGCTTCGAGGCCGGCAATCGTTGCGGACCATTGGGTGATGAGACTTTGGTGGAAGGCGATGTGCTCATCGAGCTGAGTGAGCAGTCCCTGCGGGTTGCCCCACTCCATGTACGCGGTCTTCAGGGCCAGCGGATCCCGGGTGAGGGAGTAGTCGAAAGGCGTCTCTAGCCAGGTCCGAAAATCGGTGATTCCAGCTTCCGTCACCGAGTAGAGTTTTTTCTTTCCTCGGGTGCCCCACGGGATATCTTTGGACTCAAGAAGTCCATCTTGCTCCATCCGCCGAAGCTCGGGGTACACCTGAGAATCAGGCGCGTGCCACACGTGGCCAACGGAGGAGTGGAAGCCCTTCGATACGTCGTATCCGGTCTTCGGACGAGCCGTCAGTATGGCGAGCAGTGCGTAACGAAGACTCATTAGGGAATTCCTTTCGTGAACTACCTTTCACAATAGGGTAAAGGTGCAAGCGTTAAATGAGACGCGCTTCACGAAACCTATTGATCGACAACTGATGTATCAGATAGTGTGACAGCTCGAAGCACTAACCAGTGCACGTTGCCGTGGAGCGGACACGCCGCCGAAACGCCAGTATGAGAACCATAGAAGGTGAGTAACCTGTGACTGAACAACAGACCGCTCAAGCAGCAACCGCTGATGATCTTTCAGTGACCGCTTCCGATGACTCCGTTGAGAACATCACGCTGACGCTGAGCTGCCCGAACACCATCGGCATTGTGCACGCTGTGACCGGATTCCTGGTCTCTCACAAGTGCAACATCATGTCCTCGCAGCAGTTTGATGACGAGATGACGGACCGCTTCTTCTTGCGCATTCAGGCGCGTTGCGAGAAGCCGATCTCCCTTCCAGCTCTTCAGGCCGCCTTCAAGGCAACGGCCGAAGCGTACGACATGGACTACACCTTGGTTGATACCAAGCGCCCCATGAACGTGCTGCTCATGGTTTCCAAGTTCGATCACTGCCTCAACGACTTGCTGTACCGCTTGCGCATGGGCCAGCTGAACATCAACGTTCCAGCAATTGTCTCCAACTGGTCTGACCTCAAGCCGATTGCTGACGCTGCAGGCATTCCTTACATCCACATCCCCGTCACCAAGGACACCAAGGCCGAAGCTGAAGCCGAGCTTCAGAAGGTGATCGATGAGAACAACGTGGAATTGGTGGTGCTGGCGCGCTACATGCAGGTTCTGAGCAACGAGATGACTCAGAAGCTTGAAGGCAAGGCCATCAACATTCACCACTCCTTCTTGCCAGGCTTCAAGGGCGCCAAGCCTTACCACCAGGCCTACGACCGCGGCGTGAAGCTCGTGGGCGCTACCGCTCACTACGTGACCGCGGACTTGGACGAGGGTCCAATCATCGAGCAGCAGGTCTTCCGTGTGGACCACACGCACCAGCCAGAAGACCTCGTTGCAGCCGGCCGCGACGCCGAGTCTCAGGCCCTCTCACGTGCCGTTCGCTGGCACTCCGAGAACCGTGTGATGCTCAACGGTCACCGCACCGTGGTGTTCCAGGGCTAATTCACTGATCTTCAATCAGCTGCGTGTGCGGCCAATCTTCTTCTGAGGGTTGGCCGCACACGTGTTTTAAGTGGACTTGTATTGAGGCAGACGCTTGTTGAGGCGGACGATTCGGCGTAGCTCGTGACGTGAACGCTAGCCGCGAAGCCGCAGCGAGTTGTCTTTCATGGTCTGCTCGACGCGCGTGTAGGCGTCGCGAGCGATGGCCTTCCATAAACGAAGGGCCACTTGCGGGTGTGACTCTTCCAGATCGTCGAGGGCATGGTGTGTGAGCACTTTGACTTCGGTTGGCTCGAGCGCTGTCACCGTGGTCTGCTGTTGGCCGGATGCGCCGAGTGCGATCTCTCCGAAAGTCATGCCGGGACCCAACGTGGCTTGCCGGTATCGGCTGCCGTCCGTGGTGCGACCCGTGAGAGACACTCGACCGGAAACGATGAACTGGATACCTGCGAACGGCTGACCGATCCGGCGGATGACATGGCCGGACTCGTAAGAGCGATCCTCCAGCAGCGCACTGACCACATCCAAGTCAGCAGACTTCAGCGGCTCCAACGTGGCGGAAGAACGAACATCGACGCTGTCCGGAGTAATCAGCTCGGGCGCAAACCGTCCAATGACCTCACCTTCGGCCCATTCCATTGCCACGGGGTGGCCGGGGAACGACGGGATGCTCTTGCGGCAGCTCTTATCCAGCTGCTCGGTGATTGCCCCATCTGGGTCTACGAGGCAGATGGATTTGCCTTCGGCGGCGAAATCATTGACGAGGTCCGTCATCATGCGCAAGGCGACGGGGCCGAAGTCGTCCACTTTCCGCACATCCAGAACCAAGATCGACATGCGGTCATGCATCTCCGTGATGGTGCGCAAAACGGTCTCCGTGCCGGCAAAGAGCAAGTCGCCGCCGAGTTCGATGATCACGCACTGTTCCGCATGCGCTTCCAGTACTTTTATGGCGTCAGCGCTACGACGCACGCCAGAGTATGAATCCCGCAACGTGTAGAGCGAGCGGATGCTCGAACGTCCCGGCCGGCCTGAACGCATGAAGTGAAGGCCCATATCGCTGGCTAGACGCGTGCAGGCAGCTACGCCGCGCACGCTCGATCCATGCGGATCTAGCGGCGGCGAGTACACGGCAATTCCCACCTGGCCGGGCAGGACGGCGATGATGCCGCCGCCCACGCCGGACTTCGCAGGCAGCCCTACGGAGGTGGTCCACGCTCCGGCGTCGTCGTACATGCCGCACGTGGTCATCACCGAGAGCACTTGCTGCACCGTCTCCGGTGACACCACCCGATGATTCTCGCTAGGGTGAATGCCACCGTTGGCGAGAGTGGCGGCCATGAGCGCTAGGTCTCGAGCGTTCACCATCATCGAGCATTGGCGGAAGTAGTCTTCCACCACAGGATCCGGGTTTTCCTCGATGATGCCAAAGGAGCGGAGCAGTTGGGCCAGCGCCCGGTTGCGGTACCCGGTATCCCGTTCCCCGGAAAACACTGAGGAGGACATATCAAGGTCGCGACCGGCGAAGGAGGAATAGAAATCCTGGATGCGCCCGAAGCGAGAACGCGGACCTCGGGACTTCACCAGCGAGGTGGCCGCGATAGCGCCGGCGTTGATCATGGGGTTATCTGGCCGGCCGGTTCCGCTCTGCAAAGAGATCTCGTTGAACGCATCGCCGGAGGGCTCCACGTCAATTTTCTGGCCCACAGCTTCGGAACCAAGATCCTCCAACGCCAGCGCGTACGTGAAGGGCTTTGAGATGGACTGGATGGAGAACAACTCGTCCGTATCACCCGCTTCGTACAGCACACCGTCCACCGTCGCGAGGCAGATCCCGAACTTCGAGGGATCCGCGACGGCGGTGGATGGAATTCCCTGATACGGGGTTCCGTCGGTGAGACCATGCAGCTCTTCGTGGAGAGCGTCAAGGTACTGCTGGATGGGTGATTTCACGAGATCCGCCCTCTCAGCCCATCACGCGGCGATGGACCATTGTTGTGTCTACACGTTCTCCCAGCCTACTGAACCCCTACCTCGGTAGCTCACGATCCGCGTAGACAGTCAACGCATCCCGCACGTACTCGGCGCGGCCGTGATAGTTTGCCGCGAAGCGCGGGTCTGCCACATACATTTCGGCAAGTCCCACCACGTACGGCTGGGCGGGCTTGGTGAAGACCGCTAACCAGGCCACATGCCGTGCAGCTACGGCCTGAGCGGACTCGGCGTCCGGCTCGATTCCTGCTTCGGCAAGCCGCTGATACTCGAGGGCGATGTCCACGTGATCTTGCTGGTGGGCATTCCGCTGTTCCTTGGAAAGAGCGTTCCACCGTCGCTGCGACGACGCGTAGGCGTCCTTTCCCCAGCGGGCTTCCACTTCTTCTTGGTAGACGGAGTTATCGAATCCATCAAAATTGTCCGCGTTCATGGCGGTTTGTCCTTTCGTCAACTGATCAATGGTGAGTTGAACACTGCGCCTTTGCCGTTGTACTTGCGCTTGAAGCTCGCCTAGTTCGCGCACTCGGGATTCGAGCGCGCTCACGAGGTCGTCTTCGCCTGCCCGGATGGTCTTGATGCGTTCCAATGACAAACCCAGGCTTCGAAGCGCCAGCACATTGAGGAGCGCGGCGAGGGCTGCGTCGTCGTAATAGCGCATCCCATTGGCACCCAACCGCGCCGGAAGCACTAATCCCAGCTCGTGATAGTGCCGCAGGGTACGGCTAGTGGTGCCGGAGATGCGGGCGAGCTCTTGGATGCTCCATTCGCGGTTTTCGGTGTTCATACGTTCAGTGAATCGGTTGACGTTGCGTCAATGTCAAGAGACAGTACGACGACGCCTACTCGCCCCAGATTCCAGAGGTTCCGCGACGATGGCTCCCCACCACGTGGTTATCGATGATGCCGATGGCTTCCATGAGCGCATACATGGTGGTGGGGCCGACGAAGGAGAAACCCTTTTTCTTCAATGCCTTGGCGAGCGCCTTCGATTCCTCGCTGACTGTTGCCACCTCGGACATGGACAGCGGACGAGGCGTCACTTCAGGCTTAAAGCTCCACACGAGCTGGGGGAGTCCGCCTTCCTGCCGGAGTGCTTGCGTGGCGCGAGCGTTGTTGATGGCGGCGTTGATCTTGGCGCGCTGGCGAATGATTCCGGCGTTCTGCAAGAGCTCCTCCACCTTGTCTTCTCCGAAGCTAGCCACGGTGTCCACCTCGAAATTGTGGAAAGCTTCGCGGAAGTTCTCGCGCTTGCGAAGGACAGTGGCCCAGGACAGGCCCACCTGGAAGCCCTCCAGAACAATGCGCTCGTACACGCCCTGTTCGTCCGTGACGGGCATGCCCCATTCTTCGTCGTAGTACTGGCGCATCAGGGGGTCAGAAGCGGCCCAGAGCGGGCGTGCTTTGCCGTCTTCGCCGATGATCAGTCCGCTATCTGTCCTGGTGAGGGTCATGAGTGGCTCCAATGTTTCGTAGCGTGATGTTGATGCGACCAACCGCTAGATCACAATGCTTGGGAGAAGTGTTGGGGATGATCTTCACGACGCCGTGATAGGCGTAGCGGGAAGGCCCTCCGAAGACGAAGAGGTCTCCGGAATTGAGCTGCACATCCTGGTAAGGGCGGTTTCGGCTTTCGGTATTTCCAAAACGAAACGTACAAGAATCCCCGAGCGAAAAGGAGACCACCGGGTCATTTGTGGATTCTTCCTTGTCCTGATGCATTCCCATCTTGGCTGTGGGTGAATAGTAATTGAGCAACGCAGAGTCGGCGACGAAGCGATTATCCTCCCGGGTGTACCAGCGGGCGCTCGCAGACGCCGGATACTCGGCGAACGCATCAGCAGCCGCCTTAGTGCCCACCTCAATGAGCCACTCGGGCATCGGCAACACCGGCGCCCCGTTGACATCACTCGCGATACGCGAATACGCGTAGTTCTGCCAGTGCCACCCCAAGCTCACGGACTGCACGCTCATGGGCTTGCCGTAAATGAGGGGTCGTCGCGGAGGAACCGGACCGGCCGCCCACTGCCGGAACTTGTTCACGAGGTAGCGCTGTTGCTCCGGGGTGAGCCAGTTCCGCAACAGCACGGCGCCGGTCGCAATCACCTGGCGTTGCGGCTCGCTTGTCTCGCCGCTCTGCGTATTTCCGCCCTGCGCGTCTCCGACCTGCAGGGGATCGCCACCGTCAACCAACGATCCCGCTGACCCCGCTGATCCCTTCGCGGCACCAGCGGGGTAAACGTCGTCAGGAAGTTCGAACAGTTCAGGTGTAATGAACTCTTCGTCGTGCTGTTCCATCACGTGCCTCTAGCGCTCTAGTCGCTGGAGGAAGAGGAATCAGATGAGGACGAGCTATCGCTAGAGGAGGAGCTAGAGCTCGATGATGAACTGTCCGTCGATGAAGAGTAATCCGAAGAGTCCGTGGTGCCCGTTGACCCGTCGCGATCAGAATGGTGTCCGGAGTTTCCATCCGAATCGTGGCCTGAGCGGCGGTATTCCGATGACTGGTTGGTGTCGCTCACATCAGTGACGGAGGTTGACTGGCGACCCTTCACAGCCTTGATGGAGGCTTGCGTTTCCTCCGCTTTCTGCTTCACGACGGATTCCTCGTCACGGCCAGACCAAATCTTGATGATGGCCCAGACGACGGCGGTCAGCGGCACCGCGATCACCGCGCCTACCAGCCCACCCAAGACGGTGCCGGCAGTCAATGCCACCAAGATGATAAGCGGGTGCAGGCTGAGCGCATTGCCCATCACGACCGGCTGGAGGAAGTTGCCTTCGAGCTGCTGAATGGCGATCACGGCGATCAGCACAATGAGTGCCACCATGGGACCGTTAGCCACCAGTGCCACCAAAATGGCGAGGACGCCAGCGATGGTTGCGCCCACCATGGGGATGAAGGCGCCGAGGAACACAATCACGCCGAGCGGGATGGCGAGCGGAACCTGAAGAATCATCAAGGCGATCGCGATGCCGATTGCATCCACCGCAGCCACCGTGGCGGTGCCGCGAATGTAGCCACCAAAAACCTCAACGGACTTCAGGCCGGAGCGGTGCCAGCGACCGCGAACGCGGGCTGGGATCCAGGACAGCACGAACTCCCAGATACGGTCTCCATCCTTGAGGAAGAAGAACAGAATCACCAAGAAGAGCGCCAAACCGGTGACGAACGTGCCGGCCGCGGACAATCCGCTCAAAGCGCCCGCACCAAACTGAGCGCTCAAGAAGAAGTCTTTAACGGAATTGAACGCGCTATCGATCTGCTCTTGAGGAATTTCAATGGGCAGTTGAGAGACGAGGTTCTGAAGCTCTTGGAACCCGGCGGTTCCCTTCTCCACCAGTTCAGGCCACTCTGCGCGAACCGAATAGAACAAGGCCGTGCCGATTCCTCCCAGGATCAGCAGCGCACCCAAGAACACCGTCCACGCGGCAAGCATCGAGTTCATGACCCGGCGGCACAAAGCAACCAATGGCCACAAAGCACACGCGATGATCAGGCCGATCAACGACGGCAACACCACCAACGTGAGGTTCAAGAGAGCCATCACCACGCCGGCGCTCATCACTACAATGATGAGCAGCTGAAGTGCGCGGGTTGAGATGCGCCCCATCGGGTCAGCCCACATGCCAGCAATGCGATCTTGCTTAGTCGGTGCGAACTGATTGATTGCATCAGTCGGCGTAGATACGGTGAAGGCGGTAGCCCCGGAGCGATCGTCCCGTCCGGAAACCTTCTGGCTTCGAGGACGTCCCCACAACTTAAATGCCACGAGTTCTTCTCTCCCTCATCCCATCAGCAAATTCTTCACGTCAAAACACAGCAAAGCCCAAGCTGCTTAGGATTCGATCCTACGCGGCTTGGGCTTACTGTGTAGTCACCTGAGAGGGCCGCTGGCGATCATCCCGAAAGATCATCACCGGCGAACCACCAGTTACTCGGCCACGTACAAGAGACGCTTGTTGACGAATTCTTCCATGCCCAGCGGGCCTAGTTCACGGCCGTAACCGGAACGCTTGACGCCACCAAACGGCATCTCGGCGGACTCCGCAGAAGCAGCGTTGACGTTGGTCATACCGGTTTCGAGCTGCTCGGCGATCTTGCGAGCGCGCTCCTCATCCGTAGAGAACACGGCTCCACCCAAGCCATAGACGGAATCGTTGGCGAGAGCGAGAGCCTCCTCGTCCGAAGACACCTTGTACACGGCTGCAATAGGTCCAAAGAGTTCTTCGGAGTACGCGCGCATTTCCTTGGTGATGCCGGTCAGCACGGTGGGCTCGAAGTACGCGCTCGGTCCGTCGTGCAACTTGCCGCCAGCCAGAACCGTGGCACCCTTATCCACTGCGTCCTTGAGCTGCTCCGCCAATCCTTCGGCGGCCTTGCGGGAGGACATCGGCGCGAAAGTGCCGTCCTTCTCTTCCATCGGATCGCCCGGAACCAGACCGGAAGCCAGCTTGGACAGCTCGCCCACGAACTCGTCGTAGATATCCTCCATAACGATCATGCGCTTATTCGAGTTGCAGGCCTGGCCAGTGTTCTCGATGCGTACTTCCCAGGCAGCGGCAGCCGCGGCAGCGACGTCGTCGGAATCCAAAACTACATACGGGTCAGAGCCGCCCAGCTCCAACACAACCTTCTTCAAATTGCGGCCCGCGATCTCGGCGACCTTAGCGCCAGCGCGCTCAGAACCGGTCAGCGAGACGCCCTGAATGCGAGGGTCAGCGATGATGTCCGCGATCTGATCGTGGCTCGCGAAAACATTCACGTACGCGCCCTTAGGCAGGCCAGCGTCTTCCATGATCTGCTGAATGGCCAGCGCCGAGGTGGCACACGATTCAGCGTGCTTGAGCACAATCGTGTTGCCCAGCATCAGGTTAGGGGCTGCGAAACGAGCCACCTGGTAGTACGGGTAGTTCCACGGCATGATGCCCAACAGTGCGCCTACGGGACGCTTCTGAATGATGGCCTTGCCACCGCTGAAGGACTTGATCTCCTGATCCGCGGCCAGCGTTGGGCCCTCGGTGGCGAAGTAGTTGAAGATATCCGTGCAGAACTCGGCTTCACCCTTGGACTGGGAGAGCGGTTTGCCCATCTCGGTGGTGATGATGGCGGCGAGTTCGTCTGCGCGCTCAGTGAACAGCTCGGCAATGCGAGCCACGATCTTGGCGCGCTCCTCGATAGGCACCTCGCGCCATTCCTTGTAAGCGCTATCGGCGGCAGCAAGGGCATCCTGCACTTCCTGATCCGTGGCCGTTGGATATTCTTTGACGACCTCCCCCGTGGCAGGGTTGATGACGGTGTAGAAAAGGTCCTGAGCTGCGCTCTTGTTGGCGGACACAAGTACTCCCTTTGTAGCAATTGGTGCATTCCTGCACTCGCGCACATCCGGGTAAAACACCGAAGCTGTGAGCGCGATTACAGTCCCCTCAAGCCTATGCGAAAAAAGCTCCCGGCGCGCTCACTCCTAGCTCTCGTACAGTTCCCAGAACTAGGCTGGAGAGCATGAAGGTGACAATTATCGGTGGACACGGAAAGATCGCCCTGTTGGCGGCCCCACTCTTGGTCGAATCAGGCCACGAAGTGCAATCAATTATTCGCAACCCCGATCACGCGGAAGAAGTAAGCGCGACCGGTGCGAGCGTCGTCGTACTAAATATTGAAGAAGCTACGACGACGGAGCTTGCGGAAGTACTCCGCGGCCAGGACGCTGTGGTGTGGTCCGCGGGTGCCGGCGGCGGCAATCCCGACCGCACGTACGCGGTAGACCGCGACGCAGCGATACGTTCTATGAATGCCGCGCGCGACGCCCAAGTTTCGCGCTACGTCACGGTGAGTTTCTCGCGAGCGAGCACGGAATACCTCGTCAACCAGGACGATCCGTTCTACCCGTATATGGTCGCGAAGATCGCCGCGGACGATCACTTGCGCGCTTCTGAACTCGACTGGACCGTCCTGGGTCCCGGCGCGCTCACGCTCGAAGAGCCTACGGGCCGAGTGGAACCGGATTTCGTGGCGGAGTCAGGATCGCAGACCTCGCGCGGCAACGTAGCGCACGCGATTGTTGAAGCGCTGAACGAGCCGCGGACCATCGGTCACACGCTGAATTTCCGCGATGGCGAGACGCCTCTGCAGGAGTGGTTCTCAAGCCTCGGCGAATAGCCGAAAAAAGGATGTGCGCCGGTCCAGAAAATGGAGGCGATAGGGATCTGGAACCGGCGCGTGAAACTATTGTCCATCATTTTGCGATGATTGGTCGACTCCGCACGGTTCATGACTCGCCCACGGCAGCCTTTTGCGTTAAATGGAGCGCCGGCCGGAGGAGATTCAGGGGGATCTTCCAACCAGCCGGCGCTTTCATCATCACTCGCACCTTTTGAGGTACTTCTAGCTTAAGAACCGAACCTTGTAATTGGCTGGATACTAGTTATGAGTGTGGTGAGAGTGCAGCGGTACCATGGCTGATGTGTCTGACGTAGCCAATCCCACTGATGGAACCACAATCCGGTACGACGTCGCAGGGTCCGGTCCCGCCGTCATCCTGCTACACGGATCCGCTCTTTCACGCGTGATCTGGAGGGGCTTGGGCTATGTGAAAGGCCTGTCCGACTACCGCACCATCCGCATTGACCTTCGCGGTCACGGGCGCTCCGGGAAACCGCACGACCAGTCCGCCTATGTGATGGAACGATTCGTCGAGGATGTCCTCACCGTCATGGACGCGGAATCCGTGGAGTCCGCCTCGATCATGGGGTACTCGCTGGGCGGTCGACTGGCTTTTGCGTTGGCCGAAGCAGCGCCCCTGCGCGTGGATTCTTTGATCAGCTTGGGCGGAAGCCCGCGAAAGCAAGAAGGCCAATACGAGCGCGTGTTCTTCCCGGGCTACTTGGAAGCCCTCAAGAACGAAGACATTGAAGCGTTCGCGGACGGAACCGGCGTAGACCCGGCAACTCGGGCCGCCTTCGTGGCGAACGACCCGCTAGCACTCGCAGCACTCTTCGAATACACCGAGTCCCACGACGTGGGGGTGTCCAATGACGCATTGGCGCACTTGACCATGCCAGCACTCTTGATGGCGGGCACTCGCGATGAACCGCGTTTCTCCGAAGCTCGCGAAGCCGCCACCATCATGCCGAACGCCGAGTTCGTGGCACTCGAAGGTCGCACTCACGGGCAGACGCTCTTCCCGAACCAGGAGATCCTGGACGCGGTGCTCCCGTTCTTGGAGCGTCTCGGGAAGTAGCACGTCCGCCTTCCGATGAGCGTTCTCAATCTAAACGTAGCTGGAGTTGAGGGATCGTAGGTTCAGAGACTACGATCCCTCAACTCCAGCTACGAGTGACCGATTTCCCAAGTCCAAGGACGAGAATCGGCGCAACAATGGGTACGTTTTGAGGCCGGTTAACGGGCGTTCTTATTTCACATGTAGCTGGGGTTGCGTACATGCTGTCTCTGCGCCGACGATAACGCAACACCAGCTACGAGTGCTCCGTGGTGAGTCTCGGGTTGCGACGTTGGGCGCAACAATCGGTACGCGTGAAGTGGTGTCTCGCCGGCCGTCTGGACTGAGCGGCGACCTTGAGCGCAACAATCAGTACATGGCGGGAGAAGCCGAGCGCCCAGCATGCTGGCAGACGCAACAATCGCTGCGAGTGATACGACGCCTGATAAGAGCAGGCACTCGCGACGCTCGAGCGGACGGACTGTTGGAAAAGCCGCTCGAGCTATCGCGTGGCGGAGGTTGCGCGTGGTGGAGGTTACGCGAACGCGGAGAAGCCCGTGATGTCGCGGCCGATGATGAGGGCCTGAACGGTCTCGGTGCCTTCGTACGTGTGGATGGCCTCGATGTCCGCGAAGTGACGCGCGGCGCGGTTGGCAATGAGGATGCCGTTTCCGCCCATGAGGTCACGCGCGTTCTGCGCGATAGAGCGAGCGTTGCGCGTGCAGGTGAACTTGGCCAAGGACGCCTGAGCGCCAGTGAGCTGCCCGGTTTCTTCAAGCTGAGTCATCTGCCATGCAATGAGCTGAGCTGCAACGAGCTCCGACTGCATGCGCGTCAGGCGCTCTTGAACAATCTGGTGCGCTGCCAGCGGCTTGCCGAACTGGGTGCGCTGCTTCGCGTAGCGAACCGCGGTCTCATAGAGCGCGGTGGCGTGACCTACTGCGCTCCACGCAACACCCAGACGGGTGGCGAAGAGGACGGCGGCAGTGTCTTTGAAGCTGCGAGCGTTTGGCAACACCATCGAGTCGGGAACGAACACGTTGTCCATGCGGATGTGAGCCTGCCAGATGGCGCGAAGGCTCAGCTTGCCGGTGATGGTGGTGGCCTTGTAGCCCTCGGACTTCTGGTCCACGATGAACCCGCGAACCTTGCCTTCTTCGTCGCGTGCCCAGACCACGGAGACGGCGTCGTGTCCGGACTGTGCCATGGAGCCGTTGCCGATCCACTTCTTTTCACCGCTGATGAGGTAGCCGCCCTCGGTGCGCACTGCGCGCGTTTCGAGGCCCACAGAGTCGGAGCCGTGGGTGGGTTCGGTCAAGGCGAAGGCGCCTAAGAGCGTGCCGTTAGCCATGGCCGGAACGATGTCTCGGTGCTGCTCTTCGGAGCCACACATGACCACGGAGCGCAAAGCGAGTCCGCCCTGAACGCCCAAGATGGTTCCTACGGAACCGTCGAAGCGACTCAGTTCCATATTCACAAGAGCTGCCGCGGAGCGAGACTGCTTTGGGTGCCCGGCAAGATCCAGGCCGTCACGCAGGAGGTCTGCTTCGCCGAGCTTCACGGCGAGGTCCACCGGGTAGTCCGCGTTGGACCAGGCTTCGTCGATCACGGGGCGAACATGGTTCCAGCCGAACTCGCGAGCACGCGCCCAGTATTCGCGGTCTTCCGCGGAAACATTGGCAAAGATGCCGGCCGGATCCGTGTTGACGTCCATGGTGGCGGAGGGATCGCGAGGATCGGCGAAGGTTCCCCAGAGGTCGTATTCGGGCTCCGTCACGCCGTGCGGGAAAGTGTCCTCGCTGGAGTCGTCAAGTGGTGCGTCGAGGGTGTGGTCCAGTGACATGGAAGCTCCTGAAAGGTCAGCTTTGGAGGTGCAACAGCACGCCCCACAATTGGCTTAACTATCGCTGACACTGCGTTTCATGTCAAGGTACTCAGTTCCACGTCGATCCCCGCAGGACCATCAATCCCGAGCGTCGAAAGCAAGCGCCGCGCGAACCTTCTCAAGCACATCCTCAGCGGTAAACAATCGCTGATCAGAAAGTTCAGCAGGTTCAGAAGCCTCACTTCCCGCGGCCTCAGGAAGGAACCGACGCAAGACACCATCCACCGCAACCCGCAGTTCCGCTTGATGCACCGCGGAAAAGTCACGCAACCAACGGCGGAAGTGATCGTTATGAACCGCAACCACAGCGGCGGCGAAAGCTACGGACGTGACCCGAGCTGCGGCGTCGTGCTCCTTCTTTGACGTATCCAAGAAGGTCCGGAACACGCGCTCAAAACGGTGCGTGCTCACCAGCTCGCGGTCCTTGAGCTCCGGGACTTCGCGCACCAGGTGGAAGCGGAGGGCCGCGGTTTCGCGATCCGCGGTGAAGCGGTCAAAGACGGAGAGTACGACGTCGCGCACTATCGGAAGGCGGTCGGCAAGCGTTGCGTTGGGGTCAATCTGGGAGAGACGTTCGGTTGCGTGCTTGACGATAGCTTCCTGATCCGAGAAAACCACCGCTTCCTTGGTGCCGTAGCGACGGAAAAACGTGGATCGGCTCATGCCGAGCGCCGCCGCGAGCTCGTCCACGCTCGTGGCATGGAAACCCTGATGCGCCAGCAGCTCGAGGGCGGGAAGGACGGGTGAGGACGTGGACTCGGTCATCTTATTCAGGCGTGTTCTGTGCGGCGGTGTGGGCAGGAGGGGAATCGATGCGCTTCTTAAAGAACAAGCACACTACGGCGCCCAGCAATCCGGCAATACCCGGAACCAACAAAGATTGGCCCAGTCCGGCGCTGAAGGCTCCGTGCAAGAACTCGGGAACGGCCTGACCCATGCTTCCCTCGGAGAAACCGCCGCTCACGGCAGCCGAGGCGCCCGCGGTAGTGTTCGCGACTTCTTGAGCGATGCGCGCCTCCATCGCCGAAGCGATCAGCGCCGAACCCAAGACTGCGCCCAGTTGGCGCGTGGTGTTGTAGATACCGGAACCCGCGCCCGCGTTGGACTGGCCAAGGTCGCGAGTAGCGGTCATGGAAACCGTCGGGAACACGGCCGCCGAGCCAATGCCCATGAGAGCCGAGAGGATCAGCAGAATCCACAGCGGCGTATCGGCGCGCAAGATGAGCCCGTACGCGCAAATCGCACCGCCGAACAGCAAGAAGCCAGGCACGGCGAAGACGCGCGCGTCCACCTTGTTGGACACCTTGCCCACCAGCGGGGCCATGATGAGGGACATGACCGCCATAGGGGCGATCATGAACGCCGACTGCGTGGGGGTCAGGCCGCGCACGGACTGTAAGTACAGCATGATGGGGAACGCGAAGGCCGTGATGGCCACGCCCATGAGCGCAATGGCGCCGTTGGCGAAGGAGAAGTTCCAGTCCGTGAAGAGCTTCAACGGAAGCAACGGCTCCGCTTTATTGAAGCGCTGCCACAGGATGAACGCAATAAAGATGACCACTCCGCAGATGATCAACCCGGGGACGGAGACCCATTCGTTGATGGCGCCCCAGTTGTAGGTGTTGCCTTCTTGGATGCCAAAGACAATGAGGAACATCGCGATGCCGGAGAGCGCTACGCCCAGCCAATCGAAGCTGTGGCTGTGCACTTCAAAGCGCGGCACCTTCGCCATGACGCGCCAGATGCAGATCAGTCCCACAGGCACGTTGACGAAGAAGACCCATTCCCAGCCCATGGTGTCCACCAGGAATCCGCCGGCCAACGGACCAACGAGGGTGGCGATACCGGCCACGGCGCCCCAGAGGCCCATGGCTGCGCCGCGACGATGCGGCGGGAAAAGACGCGTAATAACGGTCATGGATTGCGGCATCATCAAGGAAGCGCCAAGGCCCTGGAAAACACGAGCCACAATGAGCGTCTCGATGTTCGGGGCGAGCCCACACCACAGACTCGTGAGGGTGAAGACCACCACACCGATCAAGAAGATGTTCTTGGGACCAAAACGGTCACCCAGCCTGCCAGTTATCAGCAGTGGCACGGCGATGGCCAGCAAGTACGCGCTGTTTACCCACACCACATCCGTGATGGACGCGTTCAGGCCGCGCATGATCGCGGGCATGGCGGTGGAAACAATCGTGGAGTCCACGAGGATGATGAAGAACCCAATCACCATCGCGAAGAGCGCACCCCACGCGATCTTGAGTTGTTGAGCTTCCTGTTCAGGAGTCACTGGTTGACCGGCGTGCTGGTGGGGTGGGTTCGTCGAAGACACCTCGATAGCGTACCGCGGGCAGTGCAGCTTTAGACGGTGACGGATCCTTGAATGAGGGTTCGGCAGTCGCCCGCAACCCACACGCCGTCGTCCTCGGCGGAAATCCCGATCATGCCTGCTCGGCCAATGCGCGTGCCTTGACGCACCACGAACTTGCTTGAGGCGAGGCCGGCGTACGTGAGCCACACGCCAAAGCCCGCGTTGAGCGAACCCGTCGCGGGGTCCTCGGGCTGACCTTCGCCGGACACGAAAGCGCGAACCTCGAAGTCCGCAGGTGCGGTGGCGATTTCAGAGTCAAAGACGAGTTCGTCGGGGGCGGCTTCGAGCGGTTCAAGCTCAGCGCGGGCGCCCTTCTTGCGCGGCTTCGCGTGAGCCTTGCGCTTGGTCAGAGCGTCCGCTTCCGTGGCGGGAAGATGCGGGCCGATCACGCCGACCTCGAGTCCTTCAAGGTCCTTGTAATCCGGTTCGATCGCTAGAACATCCTCGGCGCTGCGCAACATGAGGCCAGCCCACTGCGGCCCGTTCGCGATCCATTGGTGCGCCACCACGGCCTCCGGCTGAATGCCGAGCGCGCCGATGGCCCATTCCAGAACGTCATCCTCGAGCGGTCCCGTGCGCAAGAGCTCCGGCGCGCGGAAGGCGAGGTTGGTGACGTCGCTTTCTTGCGAGTTGATGCGTACATCGATGAGTCCGCGCTGGCATTCCACCTTGACCTTGCCGGTGGCTTTGGGAACGTTGCCGGCCTTGAGCCACGCGTGGACGGCTCCGAGGATGGGGTGGCCAGCGAAGGAGAGTTCGGTGCTGACCGTGAAAATTCGGACCTTCACGTCTGCAGCCGGATTGGTTGCCGGCTCCAGAAAAGAGGTCTCTGACAGGTTGGTCCATTGCGCGTACAACTGCATGGCCTCGGTGCTGAGGCCCTGTGAGTCCAAGAGCACGGCCAACGGATTTCCGCGGAGAGCCTCCGGGCTGAAAACGTCGACCTGTTGAAAGCTTCGTGCTGTCATGGCTTCATCGTGGCATAAGGGATGAGTTGGAGTTCACTGTAAGTCAGTGCGTGACATGCGTTTTACTGGATTTTTTGAGTATTTGGGAGCGTGCGCCCAGTCAGATGTGGAAACCTTGGTGCTATGCCATTCACGCAGATCGATACGCCAACGTTGCAAGACGTGCCCGCGGACTTCCGGCCGTGGCTCGCCACACTGATTGCTCTGGTGCTCGCCACGGTTCTGACGCTTGTGCTGCGTCAGGTCTTCAACCGGGTGTACCGCGATGACGAGGGGATGCGGAACGCGATTGGTAAGGCGCGGCTTCCGTTTTTCTTGACGGTGACGTTGGCCGGTGCCGCAATTAGTACGACGACGCTTGTCTCGCCTTCCGAGCTACCTTTCACTGTGAGCTTCTTACTCTGGGCAGCCCTTGTGGTGTCCCTCGCGTGGCTCTTGGTGGTGGTGCTGTCCTTGGTGGAGGCAACCCTGTTAGCCAAGTACGAGAAGGATCATCTGAATGAGGTGAGCCGCTTCTCGCGGATGAAGACTCAGGTCACGCTCATTCGCCGCGTCATTACGGCGGTGGTGTTGTTGATTGCCGTGGCCGCGATTCTGTTGTTGATTCCGCAGGTGCGTGCGGTGGGTGCTGGTCTTTTGGCCTCCGCCGGTTTGGTGTCGGTGATCGCTGGTCTGGCGGTGCAGGGGACGCTGAGCAATGTGTTTGCCGGTCTTCAAATCGCGTTCACCGAGGCAGTCCGGGTCGATGACACGGTGGTAGTTGAAGCGCAGCAGGGTGTCATCGAGGACATCACGCTCACCTATGTGGTGGTGCGGACAGCCGATGGTCGTCGGATCATTTTGCCTTCCACCTACTTCACCACCACGCCCTTCGAGAACTGGTCCCGCGGCACCGCGGAGCTCAACGGCAACATTGTGTTGGACCTGAACTGGACGGCGCCCGTGGACGAGATCCGACGCCGCGTGACGCAGCTCTTAGAATCCACTGACTTGTGGGACGGCCGCACCAACTCCGTGCAGGTCACGGATGCCATTGGCGGCATGCTCAAGCTGACCATTGTGGTGTCTGCTCGAAACTCGGGGGACTTGTGGGAGCTCAAGAACTTTATTCGTGAGCGCGTGACCAAGGAGCTTCAGCAGAATTTCCCGGAGGCGCTGCCACGACCGGCCGCGTACCCGCCGTCCGCGCCTGCTAAGTAGGGAGAAGCCCAGCTAAGCAGGGCAAAGCCGAGGAAAGTAGGGGGCTGCCCGGTCCGGGTCGCTACCGGAAGTAGAGGCCCAATCGGTAGCCGTCGATTTCTTCGACGCGGATATCGATGTCATAGATGTCTTTGAGCACGTCCGGCTGCATGATCTCCAACGGCGTGCCCTGGTGCACTAGAGCACCGTCCTTCATGGCCACGATGGTGTCTGCGTAGGCGGAAGCGAAGTTGATGTCATGTAGCACTACCACCACGGTCTTTCCGTGGTCGTTGGCGAGGGAGCGGATGAGCCGCATCATCTCTACCGAGTGCTTCATGTCCAGATTGTTCAGTGGCTCATCGAGCAACAGGTACTGCGTGTCCTGCGCTAGCACCATGGCAATGAATGCGCGCTGGCGCTGACCGCCGGAGAGCTCATCCACGTACTTGTCCGCGAAGGACAAGATATCCAGTTGCTCCATGGCTGCCTCGACCGCCTCAAGATCAACCACGGTGGGGCGTCCGCCAGAGTGCGGGAAACGGCCAAAAGCCACGAGGTCGCGAACGCTCAAACGCATGGTCAAGTGGTTCTCTTGGCGCAGGATGGCGAGGGTTTTCGCGGTCTCCGAGGAGGGCGTAGTGGCGATGTCCAACCCACCCACGGAGATGGATCCGGAGTCCATGTTTTCAAGCCGGGACATAAGCGCCAAGAGCGTGGATTTTCCCGCGCCGTTTGGCCCGATCAACGCGGTCACGCCGCCTTCGGGAAGCGTGGTGGTGACATCCTTGACCACTTGGTGGGCGCCGAATGACTTCGAGACGGCATCGATCACGATCACTGGAGGAAACCTTTCACTTGAGCGAACCCTTCAAGAGCAGCGCGATGAACAAGATGCCGCCGACGAACTCAATCACGATGCTCAGCGCGGTCGAGAAACCAAAGATGTTCTCGAGGAGGAACTGGCCGCCCACGAGCGCGATGATGCCCAGCAAGCACACAATCGGCAAGAGCCACACGTGCTTGTAGGAGCGGCAAATGATGTAGCCGAGGGACACCACCAGGAGCCCGAAGAACGTCACTGGTCCCACGAGCGCGGTGGACGCGGCCACCAGCACGGTGCAAATCACCAGCACGCGAGTCACCACGGAGCGGTGGTTCACGCCGAGGCTAATGCAGGTATCACGGCCCAAAGAGACTACGTCCAGCGTGCTTTTCATGCGCCACGCGAAGAATGAAGCCACCGCCACCACGACCCCGGCGAGCCCCAGCACGCCGGGGTCCACTTGGTTGAAGCTCGCGAAGAACAGGTCTTGCAAGATGATGTACTCGCTAGGTTCCATGAGCCGTTGCAAGAGCGCGGAGACGCCGCGGAACAGCGTGGCAAAAACAATGCCAATCAAGAGCATCAAGTGCAAGGATCGGTTTCCGCCAGTGA
The DNA here is from genome assembly GCF_014201135.1 of Neomicrococcus aestuarii. Lineage (NCBI taxonomy): Bacteria > Bacillati > Actinomycetota > Actinomycetes > Micrococcales > Micrococcaceae > Neomicrococcus > Neomicrococcus aestuarii. Next base: position 2,074,602 of record NZ_JACHDR010000001.1, read on the forward strand.
AAAGCCACCGGTAGAGCAGGCCCGCGAAGACCACCATGAGCACCATTTCGATCACAAACTTGAACGACTCCGGCACCGTCACCCACGCCGTGCCGCCGAGCGTAAACACCAGCACCGTCTGCAACAGGACATACAGCGCGTCAAAGCCCATGATGGACGGCGTCAAAATCTTGTTGTTCGTAACGGTCTGAAACAGCAGCGTCGACACCCCAACGGCCACGGCCGCAAGCACCATCGCGGACACCTTGATGGCGCGGCGCGGAACGATGTACCCGAGATTTCCCTTGAGATCAAAGGTCATAAACAGTACGACGGCGCCAATCGCCACGAGCGATAAAACTACCGTCAGTGCCGCGGGAGTGAGCTTAAAGCGGGGGATGCGCTGCGTCGTCGTACTGGAAGAAATCGCGGCAGCGGACTGTGGGTGAGCGGGGGCGGTTTTAGGCACGCGGGCGGGACGCTTCCTTGCGCTGGGAACGCAACAAGAGGATCAGGAAAAGGGCCGCGCCGAGAACGGACATGATCATGCCGACGGGGACCTCGTAGGGGAAACGAATGGTGCGACTGAGGATGTCGCAGACCAGGACCAGGCCCGCGCCAGTCACGGCAGTCAGCGGGGCCGAGCGGCGCAGGTTATCACCGAAGAAGAGTGAAACGAGCTGCGGAACCACCAAGCCCAAGAACGGAAGCGCACCCACCGTGGTGACCACGATTGCGGAGATCAGCGCCACGATGGTCATGCCCAAGCGCATGATCGCCTTGTAGTTCATGCCGAGATTGGTGGTGAAATCCGCGCCCATGCCGGCCACAGTGAAGCGGTCGGCGGCGATGTAGCCGATGGCCGTGACCGCCGCGACGATCCACAGGAGTTCGTAGCGGCCGCGAATGACGCCGGAAAAATCACCGATCATCCAGGTGTTCAGCGTCTGGAGCAGGTCATAACGGTAAGCGAAGAACGTGGTGATGGATCCGATCACGCCGCCCAGCATGATGCCCACCAGCGGAACTAGCAACGTGTTGCGGCTGGGGAGGCGGTTGATGATCGTCAAGAAAAGCCACGTGCCGGCGACGGCGAAAAGGGACGCGATTCCCATCTTCGCGAAAAGTGCGGCCGATGGGAATGCGATGGTCGCGACGAGGATGCCCATGGTGGCGGACTCGACCGTGCCCACCATGGACGGCTCCACAAACTTGTTGCGGGCCATCAGCTGCATGATCAAACCGGCAACCGCCACAGCCATTCCAGCAAGAATGACGGCGGCGGTGCGGGGGAGACGGGAGATCCAGAAGATCTCCCACGCGGCGGGATCGCCGGAAAGAAGAGCCGGGAGGCTCACATCCGTCACTCCCACAAACATGCTCACAACCGCGAGCAGCGTCACCACGGCCACGCCGAGCAGGAGGGCGCGGCGGGTTCGACGGCTTTCAGCTGCATACGTGCTGACAGCGTTGCTGCTCGTGGAGCGAGCCTTCGCGCTGAACGAGCTCCGGTGAAGGGTGTCTGTGGAAGTGACGGCTGGAGATGCCATGGACTTAGAGGGCCTTGGCGACTTCGTCGATCATGCTCAGGGTGTTGTTCAAGCCGTAGCCCACGATGTACCAGTTGGTGGCGTCGAGCTGAATGATCTTGTCATTCTTCGCGGCGTCCGTGGACTTCACGAGCTCGTTGTCCAGGACTGCGTTTGCGGCGCCGGTAGCGGTGCCAACAGCGGCGTCACGGTCAATGACGAAGAGGATCTCCGGGTTCTTTTCCTTGATGTATTCGAAGGAAATAGCCTCACCGTGAGCGCCATCAACCTTGACGTCAGCGGCGACAGGGAACTTCAGGATGTCGTGAACAATGCCGAAGCGACTAGCTGCACCGTAGGCGGTGAGTTCGCCGGCGGAGCTCATAACGATCAACGACTTGCCGGCCTCTGGGGCCTTGGCGGAAACTTCTTCGATCTTCGCGTCGATGTCAGCCAGCTTGGACTTAACTTCGTCACCCTTGTTGAAGATGTCGCCGACGATTTCGGCGTTCTTCTCGAACGAGTTCAGAGCGTCATTCTGGTCCACCGTGAGGTCAATGGTGGGAGCGATCTTGCTGAGCTCCTCGTAGGAACCGGCGGTGCGGCCGCTGATGATGATCAGGTCCGGGGCGCCTTCGGAGATGGCCTCGAAGTCTGGTTCCTTCATGTTGCCGATCTTGTCAACGCTCTCGTATTCCTTGAGCGACGCCGGGAAAACGGCTTCAGGAACGCCGGCGGCCTTCACGTCGAGGGCTTCCATGGTGTCCAGAACTCCGAGGTCAAAGACGTAGACGTTCTCAGGGTTCACGGGAACTTCGGTGCTGCCCTGGGCGTGCTCAACGGTGATGGTGCCCGAGGTGGCGGACGTGCTGGATGAGACCGAGCTGTCGCCGGAAGCGTTGGAGGAGGAAGCTGGAGCGGAGGCGCCGCAAGCAGTCAGCGCAAGAAGTGCAACGGTTGCGGTGACTGCGGAGAAGGAGAAACGCTTCGCGGCAAGGCCTGAGCGAGTGCGAGTGGAAGTCATGGAAGGCTCCGATCGTAACGGTAGGGTCGGTTGCCCCGTCACGCTTCCACTAATTAGGAAATGAATTTGTGAGCTATTTGAGCAACAAGATTCACGGTATAGGTAAGCCTTACCTCACGGCAAATCATTGTGACGCGACGCGCGTAATTTAAGCAATGTTTTTGTGCGCTATTTGATCGTGGAGTATGCGGGTGCTGTGAACAGCGTTCCTGCTCTACCGGGTTCCTGCTCTACCGCCCGCGACGGGCGAACTTCTCCACTAAAGAATCAGGAGCAATGCGTGCGAGAGCTGCAGCCGCGCGGTATTTCGAGGACGGAATGCTCACGGCGGCCCCCGCGTTCGAGGCAGTAAGACCTTCGCGCACCACTTGTTCCGTGTTGAGCCAGGACCACTCGGGGATGTTCGTGGTGTCCATTTTCATGCGCTCGTGGAACTCGGTCTTCACAAAACCGGGGCACAACGCCAAGACATGCACGCCGCGATCTTTGTAAAAAACATTGGCCCAGCGCGAGAAATTCACCATGAGGGCTTTCGCAGCCGAGTATGTACCGCGAGGAGTGAACGCGGCCACGGACGCCACATTGATGATGCGTCCTCCACCAGCTTCGGCCATCGCGTTGATCGCAGCGTGCGCCAATCGCAAAGGGATTTCGGTGTGGATCCGCAAGTGAGCCAGCTCGTCCGCCCACGAATTGTCCGCAAAATTGCCGCTCAAACCGTAACCAGCATTATTAATCAGCATCGAAACCGGCCGAGACGGATCTTCAAGGCGCTCGACAACCCGAGCCGCGCCGTCGTCCGTTAAAAGATCCGCAGGCAACGTCTCCACGTCAACCGCGTACCGCGTCCGCAGCTCGTTCGCCGCCACCTCGAGGCGCTCCGCATTACGGGCGACCAGCACCAGGGAATGCCCGCTCGCGGCGAGCTGCTGCGCAAACTCCGCGCCCAATCCAGCTGTGGCGCCCGTGATGAGGGCGGTGTAGGCGGGCGTTTCGAAGCGAGCGGAGCGGGGGTTTTCGGCCATACACCGATGTTATCTAGATTGCTCCGTGAGGTAGTGCAATTGCGCCTCCACCGAGGACCGCGCGGCACGCTTCAGGTGCTCCGGGGTGCTTCGGTAGACCGAATTGGTAACTACATCGAGGGCTTGCGGGTCTGTGGCATCCACGCCCAGTCGTTCGAGCGCGCCCGTGATCTGCGCGAGTCGATCCGCGCGATGATCCTGATAAAACCGCACCACACTACCGAGTTGCGCGCCCGCCGGGCCGTGGCCAGGAAGGAGCGTGGCATGCGGCAGGGCTGCGAGGCGATCCAGTGAGCCGAGGTAGCTGGAGAGGGAGCCATCCGGAAAATCGAGGATGGTGGTGCCTTCGCCCAAAATAGTGTCGCCGGTGAAGACCTTGGCGCGCGTGCGATCCGCGAAATCCAGGATGAAACACACCGAATCCGAGGTGTGACCGGGCGTGTGGATGACCTTGATCTCGGTATCGCTGGTCGCGATGACCTCGCCATCTTGCAAGGTAGCGGCCTCGCGGCAATATTCCTTCAGGAAAGCCCTCACGGGTACGCCGGTGCGGGTGTGGAGGTTGTCGATGGACTCGGTGTGATCCGCGTGGCGATGTGTAATCAGTACTTGATCTATGCGTCCCAAGTCCGTGATCTGGTCTAGATGCTCAGGAATGGCCGGGCCCGGATCAACAATGGTCCAGCTAGCGCCTTGATTCCCACTGAATGCGTACGTGTTGGTTCCCGTGAGCGTCATGGGACCGGGATTGGGTGCTCGCAAGAGCTTGACGGTGGCCATTGTGGGGGCCGCCGTGCGGAAGGGTGCTTCGCTCATCCATTCACTATAGCGATGTACGTCACATTCGGGGGAGGGTGTGCAAAAGCCCGCGGCTACCTTTTGGTGGGGCTCGTGGTGAGGCGCCTAGTGGAGCGCTCGGGGAGCTCTTGCCGGAGGTAACGCGCGGGCTGTTGCTACAGAGGTTACTGAATTACTTGACGTAGCTCGGGAACGCGACCTGGGTCGTCAGACGCTGGTCGCCGTTGGTGGTGTCCACGCCCAAGTCCTTCGCGAAGACCGTGCGAGTGCCTGCGTAAACGGTGGCCACGGACTCGTCGAGCTCGAAGACGCGAGCGCCGCGCAAGCGGTGGTTCTCCACGCCGCCCAAACCGTAAGTGCCGTATCCGGTGCCAGGGCCGTAGCCGAGTTCGATGCCGAAGTAGTCACCCTTGTAGGTGTTGATGTGGTCGTGGCCGCAGTACATGCCGCGCACGTCGCCGCGCTCTTGAGCGGCCGCGTAGATGCCGGAGTTGAACGCGCCCGTGTAGACCTCTTCGTGCTTTTCGCCCTCAATCGAGTGCTTGACCTTGGCAGTTGCCACGCCTGCCTCGTCAGAGGAGAACTGCTGGCCGAACCACATGTGGTGGTGCTCGAACGTAGGGATGTGGAAGAACATCAACGACTGAATCTTCTTGCCGAACTTCCGCTCAGTGGCTTCGGATGCTTCCGTGTACCACTGGATCTGGTTGGGGCGGATCCAGTCGTAGCCCATGAGGCCGTCGAAGTTCTGGCCGCCGAGGGTGTCTGGGGCGTAGCGGTTTGAGTCGAGGAGCCAGATGCCGAAGGCGGCGGTGTTTTTGGATGCGCTGCGGATCAACAGCTGCGCGTTGCAGTGGCCGTAAACGCCCTTGACTGGGGAGGGGTTGAGGTTGTGCTTGTACTGCTGCAAGAACGCGACGATCTCTTCTTCACGCATGCCGGTCTGGTTGGAGAGCGAGTCTTCGTCGTGGTTTCCGAAGGTCACGGCCCACTTGATACCGCGCGATTCCATAGGCATGACAACGTTGTTGTACGCCTCCTTGACCTCTTTCGCGGTGCGCGGCGAGCCGTTGATGACGTCGCCGTTGATGAGGGCGAAGCCTGGCTTCTCGGTGTCGAGCACCTTTTCCATGAGTTCGATGGTGCGGCGGTCCGTGAGGCGTCCGTCTTGCGTGTCATTGAACTGCACGATCTTGAACTTGCCGTCTGCGTTGAAGGCGAGCGGCATGTTCTTTGGCGCGGTGCCCTTTGCCGTGGTTACGGTTGCGTTCGCGCCCGGCGCCATCGCCAATACGCCAGCGGCGGCTGCAATGCCGGTGCCGGCGAGGACGCCGCGTCGGCCTACAAGATTCTTCGACATGATTCTCCTCCTCGAAAGTGGCAATCAGGGGTGTCGATTGCCGTCTTGCTTCGAGCGTAGGAATCCTCCGTGAATACTTCGGAAATGGGGTTCAAAATCCCGGGGCTGCCGGATGAACGTCCGGTTGCGCTCCGGTAAAGGCATTAAGTACGACGACGCAGCTCACCTTGATTGCCGCAGGTTCGGGTGATATTCGGTGAGGATTTTGAGCGGATGTTCGGTGAGGTGTGACTTTGGTCGCTGAATTGGGTGGTTCTTAGCTGTTGTGCGTGAATTCGAGTTCGTCAGGTCTTGACAGTTTCCGGCACCCTCCGGTGTTGCCGGTTGCCCGTCAGCTGTTGTGCGTCAACTTGCGCAGGATGCTGGAGAGTTGCTCTTTTTCTTCCGCGTTGAGGTCTGAGAAGAACTCGTCCGATTGTTCTCTACGGATAGCGCTGACTTCGTCGATGAGCTTTTTGCCTTCGGCGGTGATGTTCAGGAGAATCGCGCGGCGGTCCGTGGGGTCCGGCTGGCGTGTAATCAGGTTCTTGGCTTCGAGCTGATCGACGACGTCCGTGGCGGATCGGGGAGTGATGCGCAGGGAATCGGCAACATCTCGAAGTCGGGGGCAGCCCTCTTCGTGGCGGGACACCATGGAAAGTGTGCGCCACTGATGGGGCGTGAGATCAAAAGGTGCCAGGCTCTCAGTCCATCCGCGACGCAAGTTTCGGAAAGTGGCATGCATGAGTTCCCCGAGTACGGGCTCGTCATGGCGTGAGGTGTGGATGAGGTCTTGCACTCTTTAATTGTACCCGTTTGCGCCGTTGCCACAATGTGCGGTAACCTCATTATGTTGTAAACGCATGGAGTTGTGTGCCGCTCAGGAAAAGGAGCTGGTTTTTCACCGAACCAATCCTGATTGAATCTGGCTCGTCTAACTCATGCGAAGCACTATGAGGGGGAGGTCCCCTATGGAACAAAATCTTGAATCTCCACGCGGCGGCTCGGGACCGGGGCGCATTAAGCCGGCTGACCGCAATCAAATCACTCGGTACCCCGTACCTTTCTCGCGCGTCGTGTCCTTGTTCGCGCCACATAAGGCGAGCATCGTCGTCGTCATGGTGCTGATCACGCTGTCCTCAGCCATCTCGCTCGCACAGCCCTTCTTGGTCCGTGGCGTCATCGATGACGCGTTGCCCCAGCAAAACGTGCCGCTCCTTGTGGGCTTGACCGTTTCCATGGTGGCAATTGCGGCAGTGACAAGCATTCTTGGCGTGCTACAGACCTGGCGCGCCACCGTGATGGGCCAGCGCGTGATGCACTCGCTGCGCACCAAACTCTTCAAACACATGCAGAAGCAATCCTTGGGATTCTTCACGCGTGCTCGTGGTGGCGACGTGCAAAGCCGCCTCATCAATGACATCGCGGGCATGCAATCGGTGGTCACCACCACGGCTACCGGTATCGCCTCCAATGTCACCACTGCGGTGGGAACTGCGATCGCCATGGTGGCGCTATCGCCCGCGCTCTCGTTGTTGTCGCTGATCGTGTTGCCGCCTGCCATTCTTCTGTCTCGCAAGGTGGCCCTGCTTCGCCGGGATATCACCGAGGAGCGGCAAATTGAGGTTTCCGCCCTGCACGCGCAGGTTGAGGAAAGCCTTTCCGTCTCGGGTGCTCGTCTCTCTAAAACTTTGGGCACGGCTCCTCGCGATGCTGAGAAGTTTGAACAGCGTTCCGAACGACTCGTAGGCCTGGAAGTGCGCTCGCAGCTCGCCGGCCGCTGGCGCATGGCCACCATGAGCATCGTGTTCGCGGCCATTCCCGCGGCCATCTACTTGGTGGCAGGACTACCCGTGACCCGCGACGGCATGACTATTGGTACGTTGGTGGCCTTTACCGGCCTGCAGGCCGCCATCTTCCGGCCCATCATGGGACTCCTAAATGTTGGTGTTCAGTGGGTGAGCGCCATGGCGTTCTTCTCCCGCATCTTCGAATACCTTGACCTCACCCCAGAGGTTCCGGAACCAGTCAAACCCGTTGCGCTTGATCCGGCGAACGCTCGTGGCGAGGTTCGTTTCGAGAACGTCACCTTCGCGTACGCCGGGTCCGAGCCCACCTTGCGCGGCATCGACTTGATCCTCGCTCAGGGCACCACCACTGCCGTGGTGGGAGCTACCGGTTCAGGTAAGTCCACGTTGGGATCCTTGGTGCCTCGACTGAATGACGTCACTGAGGGACGAGTGCTCATCGATGACGTTGATGTTCGTGACCTGTCCTCGCAAAACCTGTCTCAGCTCGTCGGCGTTGTCTCCCAAGAGACCTACCTACTGCACACCTCTATTAGGGAGAACCTCTTGCTCGCAAAGCCAGGTGCTTCCGAGCTTGAACTGTGGGAGGCGCTCTCTGCCGCTCGCGTGGCCGAAACTGTCGAAGCGCTTCCGGACGGACTCGACACCGTGGTCGGTGCACGTGGACACCGCTTCTCAGGCGGAGAGCAGCAGCGAATTGCGATTGCTCGCACGCTCTTGCGAAACCCACCGATCCTGGTTCTGGATGAAGCAACGTCTGCTTTGGATAACTCCACGGAGGCTGAAGTTCAGGCGGCCATCGATCACTTGGCTGTCGGCCGAACCACGCTGACCATCGCGCACCGACTCTCCACCATCCAGAATGCCGACCTCGTGGTGCGGCTCGACGAAGGGCAAATCGTCCAGCGCGGAAAGCCTCAGGACGTACTTGCAAGGGTCTAGGGACGTACTTGCAAGGGTCTAGGTGCGCGGGTGATCCTGAGTCTGTGAGTCTGTGAGTCTGTGAGTCTGTGAGTCTGTGAGTCTGTAACTCCGGTTGCTCCGGTGGTTCGGTGGTCCGAGACTCCAGTTGCCCCGCGACTTCGGTTGTCCCGATGGCCAGTGCTCCGGTTGCCCAGTGCTCTGGTTGCCCAGTGACGCCGGTTGCCTCGTGACCTCGCTGCTCCGGTTGTGACTTGAACGCACCGGCACCCCTTGACTGCAGCGGCATCCTCGGGGGCGAGATTGCAGGTACTTCGGACCGGGAATTGTGGCGTTGGTCACAGGCGGAATATGTTGAGAATGCATTCAGTTGAATAGCTTGTAAGTTCAATCGACAACAGATTTTCGCTAAGGAGACCAACGTGAACAAGATCGCCATCGTTACCGGTTCTACCCGTCCAGGCCGCAACAACTTGGGTGTTGCACAGTGGGTTCTCGAGCAGGCTCAGCAGCGTGGAGACGCTCAGTACGAGCTCGTAGACATCGCTTCCTTCAACCTGCCAGTTCTTGATGAGGCTTACCCAGCTGCTTACCAGAACTACCAGAACGATCACACGAAGGCATGGGCTGCAACGCTTGCTGAGTTTGATGGTTACATCTTCGTCACCCCTGAGTACAACCACTCTGTTTCCCCAGCCTTGGCGAACGCTTTGTCCTTCGTCAACGCTGAGTTGAACAACAAGGCTGCTGGCATTGTTGGCTACGGTTCCGCTTTGGGCGCTCGTGCCATCGAGCACTTGCGTGCAATCCTTTCCGAGCTTCAGGTTGCTCACGTTCAGAAGACCGGCCTCTTCAGCCTCTTCACCGACTTCAAGGATTTCTCTTCCTTCGAGCCTTCCGAAGCCGGTGCTGCATCGTTGGCACCAATGCTTGATCAGCTTGCCGTCTGGACCGTTGCTATGAACTCCGTTCGTGCAGAGTCCGCTGTTGCCGATGATGATTCCGTCAACGCCTAGGCTTTAACGGTATAAAAACTTGTCGCTTGAGCCGGCGTCCTGAAGCACATTGGCGCTGGATCGTGACAAGAACTAGGGAGTGGTTCCTTTCCCCGGGGCCACTCCTTTAACGATCTCCCCTTTAGCGATCCCTTGCTTCTTGATCGATCCCGCACTCCAACGAGCCAGAGGCTTTTGGAGTCAGATCGCTTCTCGCCAGAAGTGTCCCGAACGGTGGCACCGGACCTTCTTTGGCAGTAATAAATAGGTGCCCACCTGAGTAGGCTGAATACATGACTTCCACAGAGTTTTCCACTAAAGGCAGTTACATCACCGGCGGCGAGTTCACCCGCGACACCAACTACATCGAAGATCGCATCGTTGCCGATCCAGATGCCATCCGCGCACTACCCGCAGCTGAATCGTCCAAGGTCGGACAGGTAGGCGTCGGCCTCACGCCAGGTGCTCAAGCTTGGCCAGTCGAACCGAACCGTTATCGACTGGTCGCAGCCCGCGCATGTCCATGGGCGAACCGCACGCTGATTGTCCGCCGACTCTTGGGCCTCGAAGATGTCATCTCGGTAGGACTTCCCGGCCCCACCCACGATTCCCGTTCGTGGACCTTCGATCTCGACCCCGACGGCGTCGACCCCGTCCTCGGAACCGAGCGCCTCCAGCAGAACTACTTCAAGCGCTTCCCGGATTACCCCCGGGGTATCACGGTCCCGGCCATTGTAGATATCGCAAGCGGCGGCGTCGTAACCAATAACTACCCCCAAATCACGCTGGACTTCTCCACGGAATGGAAGCAATTCCACCGCGAGGGCGCCCCGGATCTGTTGCCCGCTGACAAGCTCGACGAGATGTGGCCGGTCATCAAGCGCATCTTTACCGAGGTCAACAACGGCGTGTACCGCGCGGGCTTTGCCGGCACGCAAGAAGCGTACAACGACGCTTACAACCGTCTGTGGGTCGCCATGGACTGGCTCGAAGAACGATTGGGAAAGCAGCGCTTCCTGATGGGCGACACCATCACCGAAGCCGACGTGCGACTCTTCACCACGCTCGTTCGCTTTGACCCTGTCTACCACGGTCACTTCAAGTGCAACCGCAACAAGCTTGACGAGATGCCAAACCTCTGGGGCTACGCGCGTGAGCTCTTCCAGACCCCAGGTTTCGGCGACACCGTGGACTTTGAGCAGATCAAACGCCACTACTACGTAGTGCACGAGGACGTGAACCCCACGCAGATCGTTCCTGTGGGACCGGACCTCAGCAACTGGCTCGAGCCGCACGACCGCGAGAAGTTTGGCGGATCGCCGTTCGGTGAGGGTACTGCGCCGGAACCTCCGCGTGAATCCGAGCGTGTGGTGGCTGGCCACAACCCGCTGTACAGCTAAAGCTTGCTTGGAGCTCGCAGGTGCTGGCGAGTTGCCTCCGCCCGCCAGCGTCTGCGAGCGGAAAACTCGCCCGCGATCACCTACAAGCGTTGCGCTTGTATCACCAGCCAGCCCCGCAAGCTGATCGAGTTGCCACTTTAACGCCGTCCTGATGTTCATCACGGCGTTAAAGTGGCTTTTCGTTTTCCGGACTGGACCGGACTGGAACTTGCGCCGCAAAAACTACGCGCCCGCTTCGCTCCCGAGGCTCAGCGCGCTCGAAACAACTCCGCCCGAAACGCGAGTTGCCAAGTTGACACCGTCCGGGCATCCGGAACAGCGTTAACTTGGCAACTCGAACTCCACCAGAGCCTCTCAGTCCTCAAACGTCCGCGATTACTAGCCTTCTTCAAGCTGGTTGCTAAACGCGCCTCGGTAGGAGGCCGCGACGTGGCGCTCAGGCAGGTAATCCGTGCCGAAGATGCGCTTGCGCGAGGTACCTTCTCCGTACTCAGACTTGGCAAGTCCGCGTTCCTGAAGAACAGGGATCACGTGCTCAATGAAGTCCACGTAGCTGCCAGGACGCGTGGCGTTGATGACGTTGATGCCGTCCACTCCGGCATCAGCCCATGCCTGAAGCTTGTCAGCGATCTGCTCCGGGGTGCCAACTACGCGAGAGTTACGGCCCTGAAGGCGGCCAAGATCCTCAACCGTGGCTTCGCGGCCTTCAACAGACTGGCGAGTCCACTCGATGATGCTGCGCGTGCCATCAGAGGCTTCGATGTCGCCCAGCGGGGTGTCCAAAGAGTGGTGTCCGAAGTCCACACCAATGGCGCCGCCGAGGTGAGCCACCATGGCGTCAAGGTCCATGCTCTCCTCAAGCTCAACTTCCTTCGCGCGAGCTTCGGCCTCAGTGGAGCCAATGACGAAGCTCAGGCCCTGCATGAACTTGAGGTCCTCGGCGTTGCGGCCGGCCTCAAATACGCGGCGGCGCGTGTCCTGAATCAAGCCGGCGGCTTTTTCCGGGCTCGGCGTGATGATGAACTGCAGCTCGGCGTTGCGTGCCGCGAAGTCACGGCCGGCCGGCGATGAGCCAGCCTGGAAAAGCAACGGGGTGCGCTGCGGCGATGGCGCAACGAGGTGTGGTCCTTCAACTTCGTAGCGCTTGCCTACGTGGTTGATCTTGTGGACTTTGGAGTAGTCGGCGTGGATGCCCTTTTCCTTGTCCTGCAAGAGCGCGCCCTCGTCCCATGAGCCTTCCCAAAGCTTGTAGACAACGTCCATGTACTCGTCGGCCCAGACGTAGCGTTCGTCGTGGGGAGTGAGGTCTTGGCCGAAGTTGCGTGCGGCGTTTTGCAAGGAGTTGGTGACGATGTTCCGCGCGATGCGTCCCTTGGTGGCGTGGTCCAGCGTGGAAATGCGGCGGGCAAAGTTGAAGGGGTGCTCTTGCAATACGGAGCTGGTGATGGCGATGCCAATGTCATTCGTCGCGTAAGCAATCGCGGAGGCGATCACGGAAGGGTCGTTGCTCGGGATCTGCAGTCCGGCTTCGACGAACTTCTGGTAGGAACCGCGGTGATTTCCGTAGAGTCCCACGACGTCAGCGAAGAAGAGGATGTAGAACTTGCCCTTTTCGAGGGTCTTCGCCAGGTCAATCCAGTGATCGAGGTCGTTGAAGTTGGTTTGTTCAGCTTCGGGGCGACGCGATGTTCCCTGCAGGATGTGGCTGGCGGTGTTCATAACGAATGCTGAAAACAGCAGTGGCTTTGGTATGTTCTTCTTCCTTGGAGAGCGAAGTGGTCAGAGAAAGTGGGCTTGCTTCACCCTAACGAGGACGCCCCGCGGCGCCGAAGAGGCAAGAACTTTTGTGACTATGGGCTACGAATGGGTGGTTTTCACGGGGGGACGCCATCCTACAAATCGACTTGCCACGTTAACGCCGTCCCGACGCCCAGCACAGCGTTAACGTGGCAACTCGATCCGCGAAGAGACCAGCACAGCGAAGAAGCGCACGCCACCGCCTCGGGCTAAGTGTCGGCCTCACATGGAATGATGGAAATCATGGCTATTGTTGCAGCGGCAGACGGATCATCACTCGGAAACCCCGGACCCACGGGTTGGGCTTGGTACGTGGATGAGAACACGTGGCAGGCCGGCGGCTCCAAGCATGGCACTAACAACATTGGCGAGTTGACGGCGGTTTTGGAGCTTTTCCGCGCCACGAAGCACGTCGCTGATGAGCCCCTCGAGATCCTCTGCGATTCCCAGTACGTCATCAACTGCGTCACCAAATGGATGCCCGGCTGGAAGAAGCGCGGCTGGGTCAAGGCTGACAAGAAGCCGGTGATGAACTCGGATTTGCTGAAGCAGATCGATGCCGAGCTCGTGGGCCGCAACTACCGTTTCGAGTGGGTGCGTGGCCACGCGGGTCACGGTTTGAATGAGGCAGCGGATGATCGCGCGCGGGCGGCCGCGACGGCTTATCAGCGCGGCGAAACACCGGATGAGGGCCCCGGTTTCCCGTACGACGACGCAGCCTCGCCTCAGGACTCCACCGGCAAGAACACCGGGGTAAACATTCAGGACGAGCCACTGGATAGGCAAAGTAACGAACGGCTGGAGATTCGGCCGGACGAGAAGCTGGGCGAGCAATATGGTGAGCGGCGAAACGAGAAGGTCTCCGCGCAACAGAGCGAGGGTCTGGACGAGCGGCTCGACGGGCAGCTGGATCTGCTGAGCCTGCTTTCTGAAGATGACCCTGAGGAAACGGCTGCGGCAACTTCTGGATCGGATGACGTGGAGGCGGTCTGGAAGCTCGAAGCGGAGCTTTTGAAGGCCTATGCGGAGGCCGCAGAACGTCATGAAGACCCAGATATAGTTCACTTACTGGATGAAATGTTTACAGGTGTGCGCGCAGATGGTTACCTTGTTGAGGAAAATAGCGTGCCCATGACACACGTCCACGGAACAACCATGGAACGTCTTGGAGCTACGGAGCTCACGCCGGATCTGATCCGGTTGACGTACGTTCTGGACGCGCGACGCGACAGTAATTACAGCGAGCTGGTACTCGGCTCGGTATGGCTACGCCGCGGAAAGAGTTGGAAGCTGAGCTTCCGACAGGAAACCGGAAGGAACTAGCCGTATGACAGTCGCTTCAGCATTCGAACCCCTTGAAGATCTTCTTCAGGGCTTTGCCGAGGCGACTCCAGGCTATTCGGGACAGCTGTGCGTCATGCTGCACGGCAATGTGATCGTTGATGTGAGCGTGGGCGACCTAACCACAGATCAGCTCACGGGCGTTTACTCGTGTTCCAAGGGTGCTGCTGCGGCGGTAATCGGAATGCTTTTCCAAAGCGGGGACCTCGACCTCGAAGCACCCGTGGCCAAGTATTGGCCAGAGTTTGCCGCCGAAGGAAAAGAGCGACTCACCGTTCAAGAGTTGCTCAGCCACCGCGCCGGGTTGATGGGCATCGACGGCGGCGTCCCTATGGGCGAGTACTTGGATTCGGAAAACCTCGCACAGCGCCTCACCGCATTGCCGCGTATGTGGAAAGGCAACACGCTTTTCGCGTATCACGCGCTCACGGTGGGGGTCTTCGCAGAAGAGCTGGTGCGTCGGATTGCTGGCGTGAGCTTGCAGCACCTGTATGAACAAGAGATCCGTAGCGTGCACGGCCTCGACTTCTACTTGGGCCTCCCGGAAAGCCAGGAAGAACGCTTCGCCCCTGTCCGACCGCCACTCGATGGTTGGCCGGAATCGTTCGTCGACCCTTTCGGGTTCCAAGGCGTGGGACTGAACTCGGCCACGGGCTTCCTCGATGACAACGGGCAACAGTCCTTCGACTTCTTTACCGTCCCAAACTTACGGATCATCAGGGAAAAGGCGCCAGCATCCGTGGGCGGTGTGGCGAATGCTCGCGGACTCGCAGGCTTCTACGCCACGCTAGGGAAAACTCTCAACGCCGAAACTCTCCAAGAGATCACCACGCTCACCGTTGCCGGAACCGACATTTCCTCGGGGGAGTCCGGCGCTTTCGCGACCCTTTTCACGAAGCCCAGGCCAGAGGACAACTTTGGCTCATGGCGAGCGTTCGGACACGCGGGCTTCAACGGAGCTAGAGGTTATTCGGATCCGCTCTACGGTCTTGCTGTGGGCTATGTTCCGCTCCATGCGGAGCTCAGCGGTGAAGGAACGCGCTCGGATCGCATCTTCAAGCTCGCGCGCCAACTGGTGCTCAACTATGCGGCGACCGGCCAACCCGAACTCCGAACCAACGAGCCGTCCTCGAGCACGCCCAAGGACTCGTAGCCGTGGAACTCGTTGAGCAGCGAGAATGCTACTCGTCCGCCAGCCGCCAAAGCCGTTGCGAGTGCATCGGCGGTCACGATGTCCGGTCCCGTCACGGACACCTGCAACAGGTGCGAGAGTTCGCTCGCGGACGAGCCACGTGCAGAAGAATCACCCGCGGACGAATCACCCCAAATATGATCTCCGCGCTCGGCGCTCCCGGACGTCGCAAGAGCGGTGTGAAAACCAGGCGTGCCGGTGGCTTCGATGGATGAGAGCAACTCTCTAGGGTTCTGCGGATCCACGATCCCGAGCTGCCAAGGCGTCCCGAAGAACGGCGTACCGTACTGCGGATCCACTAGGGACGGCTGCGACGGTGTCGGCGATCCTGAGACCAGCAAGTCGCCGCCGGCGTTGATGGACCAGTGAGGTATTCCGACGGTGTCCATGACATGTCCGGCTTCGCGGATGGCCCACGCTTTGACGACGCCGTTCAGGTCCAGGTCGCCCGAGGGGCCGTAAGGGGTGAACCGGTGCTGGGTCCGGTACTCGAATTCGAGCGCCAACGCGTAGACCTCGCGCATGGCAGAGCTGGCATCGGGCAAGAGCACCTCGCCGCGATTGACCTTGGAGAGTTCGGAGGAGTTCAAGAACGGCGAGAACCGCTCCTCGGCGTCCACAAAGACCCGCTCGGCCGCTTCGGTAGCAACCGCAACCTCGTCCGCATCAAGCGGAGCCGAAATCGAAATTACTGTACCCATGGCCTCGAAAGTGCGGGTGCACAAACGCAAGCAGGCGTCGTCGTACTCAGTAGTGATCATCTGTAATCCTTAGAAGTTCGCTTGGTCGAGGGCGGACTGCAGCGATGACGCGTAGCCCGCGGAGGTGTAGGTGGCGCCGCTGACGCCTTGGATATCGGCCGATTGTGCGGCGAGGACCTGCGTGCGCAGGGTCGGGATGGCGCGCTGGGAGATCATGACGGAGCGGCCGTCGTTGCTGGGGTAGGAGAGCGTGGTGACGTCGGTGATCTCGCCGTTGGCGATGGTCACTTCCACCTGCACGGCGCCCCAGCGGGTGTTGTAGGCGCTGCCGGTGTAGGTGCCGGATTCGGCTGAGGATTCCGTGGAGGACGACGACGCCGTTCCCGACGAAGTGCCCGTCGTCGAGTCCTCGGAGGAGCTGGTTTCGGACGACGTGGTCCCGGACGAGGTCGTTCCTGAGGAGGACGTCCCGGTGCCGGTGGTGCTGGAGGAATCGAGGCTCTTAGAGGTACCCGAGGACGAAGACGTGTTGGACGTCGAGTGAATGGACGTCGCGCTGAGGGCTGTTCCGGAAGCGGTGATTCCGGAGAAGAGGCCGCCTGCCACGACGGACAGGGTGGCGAGTCCGGAGAAGATGAGATTACGAGTTTTCACCAGGAGAACCTTTCGGTGTGGAGGGATTCGGAGGGCAGGCCGGCGGCCTTGGCGTCCGCGATGACGGCGTCCGTCCAGGCGCTGGGGCCGCAGACGTAGACATCGGAGCGGGACAAATCGGGGGCGTAGCTTTCGAGCGTGTAGCCGGCACGTGCGTGTTCGGCAGGCAGCCAGCTCGAGCGGGCGTTGCGTTCGGCGAGCTCGGGGGTGAGGGCGTGATCGGGGTTGCGGTCGCGGTGGCCTACGAGTTCGTAGAGCACGGCCCCGCGGTGCCAGCACCATTCGCGGATTTCTTCGCGGAGGATGAGGGAGTCTTCGTCGGAGGATCGGATGAGCACGGTGCATTCGCCGGGGGCGAAGTCCGCGTTCTCAATCAGGGAGCGGATGGGGCCAATGCCGGCTCCGGCTCCGGCGAGCACCAGTTGCGGCTGCGTGCGGGCGGCTTCCGTGAAGAGTCCGTAGGGGCCGGCGAAGAACACGCGGGTGCCGGGGTTCAGGGATCCCATGGCGGCGGATCCGCTACCCAGATTGCGGACGGTGATGCGCAAGGACCTGGAGTTTGGGGCCGCGGAGAGTGAGAACGGGTGCTGTTGCCACCACAGCTTCGAGTTCATGAAGCGCCAGCGGAAGAACTGTCCGGCCTGGGCTTCAAGCTTGTTCACGCCATTGCCGGTCATGGTGATGCTCCACGAATCCGGGACTTTGTCGCCGGAGGGCAGGGTGCGCCACGAGGAGACGCTCACGTCGCTGACCTTCAAGGATGACTGCAGGCTGCGGATCAGCGGTAGCGCGAACCGGAATACCAAGAGCGCGCTCGCGGTGATCAAGTACAGGCTGATCCAGTACCAGCGGGACAGCGTGCCGGTTCCCAGCGCGGAGCCCATGCTGAACTGGTGCGGAATGGAACTGGCGACGGCCGCGTAGGACAAGAAATGCACGCCCATCCACCATTCGCGGGGGAGTTTGCGCTTCACCGCCACGATCGACGTGCCCACCACCGCGAGGAACAAGCCCATCGAGATGTACGCCCACACCATGTCGCTGATGCCAAAGAGGGACATCGCCTCGGCGATGGGGTCAATCCCTTCGGTCATCGAATAGCCCACCGTGATGAGCAGCCCGTGCGCCAGTAGCCCGTAGAGCGCCGGCTTGCCGAGCTGGTTGTGCAGTGAGATGGCTCGGTCCACGCCGATCATCGAATCAACCCACGGGATGCGGGCGGCCAGCAAAAGCATCATGACAACTACTTGGGTGGCGACGAGCCCGGCGAGGATGCCCAGACCGGTGACGACGTCCGCGGCGTTTGCCCACGCCATGGGGGCTCCGCTTGCAAGGTAGAGAGCGACGGGAAGCGCCACGCTGACGCCGAAAGTGAGGGCGAAGAGGGTTTCATTCGAAGTACGACGACGCCGCTTGCGTTGGTACTCCACGGTGCGGTTCGCGATGGTGGGGGTGAGGGTCATGTTTCAAGATTCCGCCTGCTTGCTATGACGAGACTGTGAAAGATAAGTGACCCAGTTATGGATTCTTGTTCCTTTGGATAATTCCGGGAGCGGCGAGGCGTCGTAGGCTACAAGGGTGGAATTCTCAAACCGTTTTGTGGCCATCGGAGACTCGTTTACGGAAGGCATGGGAGACCCAGATAGCTCTCGCCCCAACGGCGTGCGCGGATGGGCGGACCGGGTAGCCGAACAGCTGTGCGCGAGCGATCCTTCGTGGGGCTACGCGAACCTGGCCATCCGCGGCAAGAAGATCCGTCAAGTGGTGGACGAACAGCTAGAACCGGCGCTGGCCTTGAAGCCCACGCTCGTCACGGTGTACGCCGGCGGCAATGACATCTTGCGCCCCCAAGTGGATATCGATGCGCTCATGGCCGAGTACGCCGCGATGGTCCGCAAACTCCGCGCGTCGGGAAGTTCGGTGGTGCTCTTCACCGGTTTTGATTCCTCGGCTTCTTCCGTCTTCGGCAAGACGCGTGGGCGCACGGCGATCTACAACGAGTTCGTGCGTGAGGTTGCTGATGAAACGGGTGCCGTGATCGCCGATTACTGGCGTTGGCGCGAATTCCAGGACTGGCGTTACTGGGCTGAGGATCGCTTGCACATGGGAGCGCCGGGGCACACGCTCATGGCTAAGAAAATTCTAGAAGTCTTGGCCCACGAGTCCAGCATCGAGACGCCGCACCTCAACGAGCGGCCGGCGAAGACTCGACTCCAAGAGCTCGCCGACAACGCAAAGTGGACCAAAGAGTTCGTGGGACCCTGGGTGCAGCGCCGGCTGACAGGTAGGTCTTCGGGCGATGGCCTCAGCCCGAAGTACCCTCAGTACGTGCGGCTAGAACCGTCAAAGTAGGTACGCCTCACCTTGCTGGAAATGCCCGGCGATTCGAACAAAGATGAGGGTATGGCTTTTGAAGACTCTGACACGTTCCACGATTCCGAACCACACGCGGCTGGCTCCCAAGCCCATAAGTTGAACTGGTTGCGCGCTGGCGTACTCGGCGCCAACGACGGCATCGTGTCCGTCGCGGCCGTCGTCGTCGGTGTTGCCGGTGCTACCACCGAGTCGGCCCCCATTGTCCTTGCCGGCACAGCGGCCCTCGTGGGTGGCGCGATCTCTATGGCGCTCGGCGAGTACGTTTCCGTGTCCAGCTCGGCGGACGCCCAGAAAGCTCTCATCGCGAAAGAAAAGTGGGAGCTCGCCAACATGCCAGAACAAGAGCTCCAAGAGCTCGCCGAGATTTATGAAGCCAAGGGCCTCAAGCCAGAGACTGCGCAGAAGGTTGCCCGCGAGCTCACGGAGCATGACGCGCTCGCAGCTCACTTGGAAGCCGAACTGCACCTCGATGAGAACGAAGTTGTCTCGCCGTGGAACGCCGCGGCCGCGTCTGCAGTCGCTTTCTTGGTCGGCGCCGCGCTACCGTTCCTGACGGCAGTGCTCTTGCCGGCAGAGCTCAAGGTCCCCGTCACGTTCATCGCCGTGTTGATCGCTCTGGCCATCACAGGTGCTGTTGGCGCTCGGCTCGGCGGAGCACGCGTCCTTCCAGCCACCGTGAGAGTGGTGGTCGGCGGTGCCCTCGCGCTCGCCGTGACCTTCCTGATCGGCGCGCTGCTCGGATCTAGCGGAGTGGTCTAAATCAGCGCGGTCTAAAGCCAAGAAATCAACTTGTGCGGCGTCGTCGTCCTGAAAAATGACGCAAGCACAGCATCACTGTTGCCTTACTGTGAAACGTTTCACTAGACTCTCAGGAGCAGTTTGCCAGTGAAGCGCGGCGGGAGAGTTCCGCTCGAATCCACGGGCGGACGCCGAAGGAGCAAGTCCCTCCCCGGGAATCTCTCAGGCATCCGTACCGCCGCGAAGAGGCACTCCTGGAAAGAAGCGCCATAGAGCGCTCACCGACGGTGCAAGCCCCGGAATCCGCGTGGACATGTCATGCGCGGGTGAAGGGTGGAATCTCTCAGGTATTGGGTACAGGATGGGGAGGAACGGTCATTTTTTGACCGTCATCGCCCGCCCAACCTAGGGAGATTTCGTATGACTCTCACCCCACACATCTCTGAGTTCACGATTGACCAGGACTTTTCCGCTCGTCACATCGGACCTCGTGAAGACGACGTCAAGCGCATGCTTGAAGTTGTTGGATACTCGACTCTGGACGAACTGGTGGACACCGCCGTTCCCCAAGGCATTCGCATGGAGGGGGACCTCCAGCTCCCCGAAGCGCGGACCGAAATGCAAGTTCTTGAGGACCTTCGCAACTACGCGAACCAGAATGTCATCAAGACTCAAATGATCGGTCAGGGCTTCTCCGGAACCCTCACGCCGCGCATCATTTTGCGCAAGGTGCTTGAAAACCCAGCGTGGTACACCGCGTACACGCCGTACCAGCCAGAAATCTCCCAGGGCCGCCTCGAAGCGCTCTTGAACTTCCAGACGGCAGTTCAGGACCTCACGGGCCTCCCGATCGCTAACGCTTCCATGTTGGATGAGGCCTCCGCTGTGGCCGAAGCCGTGCTGCTCATGCGCCGCGCCAACAAGAAGAAGGAAGCTGGTAAGACGGTCATTGACCAGGACGTCTTCCCGCAGAACCTCGCCGTGGTGAAGGGCCGTGCCGAAGCTTTGGGCTTTGAGGTTGAAGTTGCTGACTTGTCCCAGGGTCTTCCTGAGGGCGACATCTCCGGTGTGGTCTTGCAGCAGCCGGGCGACTCCGGCCGCATCATGGATTACAAGGCCATCATCGATGCCGCTCACGAGCGTGGCGCCTTGGTCACGGTGGCTGCCGACATCTTGTCCCTCACCTTGATCAAGTCCCCAGGCGAGCAGGGCGCTGACATTGCAGTGGGCAACACCCAGCGTTTGGGAGTTCCGCTGTTCTTCGGTGGTCCACACGCTGCGTTCTTCGCTGTGCGTGACGGACTTGAGCGTCAGATCCCGGGCCGCCTCGTGGGCGTTTCCAAGGACGACGCCGGCCGCCCTGCGTACCGCTTGGCGCTTCAGACTCGTGAGCAGCACATTCGCCGCGAGAAGGCGACCTCCAACATTTGTACCGCTCAGGCGCTCTTGGCCATCACGGCCTCGATGTACGTGGTGTACCACGGTCCAGCGGGCTTGAAGGCGACTGCTCAGCGCACGCACCAGCGCGCTCGCGCTCTGGCGGCATTGCTCGCTGAGCAGGGCATTGCGTTGGCTTCGGATACTTTCTTTGACACGGTTCGTGCCAAGGTTCCAGGCCGCGCACAGGCCATTACGACGGCGGCCGAGCACCAGGGCGTCAACATTCGTTTGATTGACCAGGACACGGTTTCCGTCTCCACGGACGAACTGACCTCGCTCGAGCACATTGCTGCCGTCGCCGGAGCCTTCGGCGTGCAGAACGCTATCGAGAAGGTCAAGGCTGCTGCCGCTGCCGCTCGCGAAGGCGATGCACTGGGTGGCCAGAACCGTGAGTCTGACTACCTCACGCACCCGATCTTCAACACCATCAAGTCTGAGACCCAGATGCTGCGCTACTTGCGCAAGCTTTCTGACCGCGACTTGGCGTTGGACCGTACCATGATCCCGCTGGGCTCCTGCACCATGAAGCTCAACGCAGCCACCGAAATGGAATCCATTTCCTGGCCAGGCTTCGCGGACATCCACCCGTTCGCTCCAGAGTCTCAGACGGCTGGCTGGCGCGCGCTCATCACGGACCTCGAGTCCCGCTTGACCGCGATCACGGGCTACGCAGGCGTGTCCATCCAGCCAAACGCTGGCTCCCAGGGTGAGTACGCGGGCCTCTTGGCCATCCGCCAGTTCCACCTCTCCAAGGGTGACTCCGAGCGCGACATCGTGCTGATCCCTGCCTCCGCACACGGCACCAACGCCGCGTCGGCAGTGCTGGCCGGACTGCGCGTCGTCGTGGTCAAGACCGCTTCTGACGGAACCATCGATTCTGCTGACCTCGACGCGAAGATCGCGGCGAACGAAGGCAAGATCGCCGCGATCATGATCACCTACCCGTCCACGCACGGTGTCTACGACGCCGACGTGACCGAAGTGTGCCGCAAGGTTCACGAGGCCGGCGGGCAGGTCTACATCGACGGCGCCAACATGAACGCTCTCGTGGGCTTGGCGCAGCCAGGCAAGTTCGGTGGCGACGTGTCCCACTTGAACCTCCACAAGACGTTCTGCATCCCTCACGGCGGCGGCGGACCAGGCGTTGGCCCAGTTGCTGTTGCTGAGCACTTGGTGCCGTTCCTTCCAGGCGCTGCTGCAGGCCCGAAGAACGGTCGCGAAGGCACCCCGGTGACGGCCACCACGTACGGCTCCGCCGGCGTGCTGCCGATCTCCTGGGCCTACGTTGCGCTCATGGGTGCCGAAGGGTTGCGTGAGGCCACCAAGATGGCGCTGTTGAACGCTAACTACATCTCCAAGCGACTCTCCGAGCAGTTCCCAACGCTCTATACGGGCAATAAGGGACTGGTTGCTCACGAGTGCATCTTGGATCTTCGCGAACTCACGGCCAAGACCGGCGTGACCGCTGAAGACGTCTGCAAGCGTCTGATCGACTACGGCTTCCACGCTCCAACCCTCGCGTTCCCGGTTGCTGGCACGCTCATGGTGGAGCCCACCGAGTCTGAGGACTTGGGCGAGATCGATCGCTTCATCGACGCCATGATCGCCATCAAGGCGGAAATGGATCAGGTGCTGGCCGGAGACTTCACGGTGGAGGAATCCCCACTGCGCAACGCTCCACACACCACCCGATCCCTCATGCACGGCGAATGGGATCGCAAGTACACCCGCGAACAGGGTGCGTTCCCGGGCAACGTGGACTTCACGGACAAGTACTTCCCACCTGTGGGACGTATCGACGGCGCGTTCGGCGACCGCAACCTCGTGTGCGAGTGCCCACCGCCAGAAGCTTTCGACGAGACCAACTAATCCGGTTCCCCACGTTTTAGGTTCCCCACGTTTTAGAAAGAGACAAACATGACTGCACAACAGACTGTTCTGCATGACGTGCATGCAGCGCTCGGTGCCTCGTTCACGGACTTCGGTGGCTGGGATATGCCGCTCAAGTACGGTTCTGAACTTGCTGAGCACAAGGCCGTCCGCGAAGCCGCTGGAGTCTTTGACCTCTCCCACATGGGCGAAGTTCGCGTCACGGGCCCGGACGCCGGAAAGTTCTTGAACTCCGTGCTCGCAGGTAACCTCGCCGTGATCAAGGTGGGTAAGGCCAAGTACTCCTTGATGACCAACGATGAGGGCGGCATTGTTGACGACCTCATCACCTACCGCTTGGGCGAAGAAGAGTACTTGGTAGTGCCGAACGCAGGTAACGCCAAGACCGTTGCTGGCATCCTCGGCGAGAGCGTTGAGGGCTTCAACGTGATCGTCAAGGACGAGTCCGCTGACACCTCTCTCGTAGCCGTTCAGGGCCCGAACGCGGAAGCCATCTTGGTTCCGCTCGCGGGCGAAGGACAGGCCGAGACCGTGTCCGGCATGGGCTACTACGCGGTTGCTCCAGTCACGATTGCTGGCATCGACATCCTGTTGGCTCGCACGGGCTACACGGGCGAGGACGGCTTTGAGCTTTACGTCGCTAATGACAAGGCCGCTGAGCTGTGGAACGCCGTCTTGGAAGCTGGCGAGGAACAGGGCTTGATCCCTTGTGGTTTGGCTGCTCGAGACTCGCTGCGCCTCGAAGCCGGCATGCCGCTGTATGGCAACGAGCTGTCCGCAACAGGCTCACCGTTCGAAGCTGGTTTGGGACCGGTCATCTCCTTCAAGAAGGCAGAAAACTTCCCGGGCCGTGAAGCACTCGAAGCTGCCAAGGAAGCTGGCGTGGGAACCACCTCAGGTCGCACGCTCGTGGGCCTCAAGGGCCAGGGCCGTCGCGCTGCTCGTGGCGGCTACGCAATTTCGCTGGATGGCCAAGAAGTTGGCGCCGTCACCTCTGGACAGCCCAGCCCTACTCTGGGATACCCTGTGGCCATGGCCTATGTTGACGTTGCTGCAGCCGAGCTGGGAACCGTCCTTGACGTGGACCTTCGTGGCAAAGCAGAGAAGTTCGAGGTTATTGAGCTTCCGTTCTACAGCCGCAAAGATTAAGTACCCAACCAACAATTCCTTCAGGAGCAAATATGAGCAAGGTTCTTTCTTCCCTCCGCTACTCCGCTGAGCACGAGTGGTTGGACAACTCCACTCCAGCCAAGGTCGGCATCTCGCAGGTTGCTGCAGACGCTTTGGGCGACGTTGTGTACGTTGACCTTCCAGAGGTTGGAGCACAGCTCACCGCTGGCGAGACTTGCGGTGAAGTCGAGTCCACCAAGTCCGTTTCTGACTTGTACTCCCCAGTGACCGGCACGGTCGTGGAGATCAACCAGGAAGCAATCGACAACCCAGGCATCCTCAACGAGGACCCGTACGGCGCTGGCTGGTTGTTCACGGTTGACGTCACCGAAGAAGGCCCACTGATGTCCGCTGCAGAATACGCTTCTGCAAACGGCGGAGATGTTGAGTAACCACCATGGCAATTAGCGTTTTCGACCTCTTCACGGTGGGTATCGGTCCATCGAGCTCACATACCGTGGGCCCAATGCGGGCCGCCTACCAGTTCGCTACCGCGTTAGTTGCGGAAGAGGCTGGAGCGCGCCATATTGATCGGCTGGCTGGACTGCGAGTGGATCTGTATGGTTCGCTCGCAGCCACCGGCCGCGGTCATGGAACCTTCACGGCCGTGCTGTTGGGTCTTGAAGGCTTCCAGCCGCACCTCATCCTTCCTGAACAGGTGGATGAGCGCATTGCAGATATCGAAGCGGGCAAACCGTTGCGTGTCTGCGCTGAACTGGGGCACCGCAAGGACATCCAGTACGGAGTCCCAGATATGATCCAGCACCCGCTCACGGTGCTGGCACGCCACACCAACGGCATGAAATTCCAGGCCCTCGCTGAAAACGGCGATGTGCTCTTGGAAGAAACATACTTCTCCATTGGCGGAGGTTTCATTGTCAAAGAGGGCGAAGAAGACGCCCCTGCCAATGAAATCGAAGAGGACCTCAAGCAGGTCCCGTACCCGTTCCGCACCGCCGTGGAACTGCTTGGCCACTGCCGGGACACCGGTTTGTCCATCTCTGAAATCATGATGGCCAACGAGGAAACGTTCCGCACCAAGGAAGAGATCCGCGCAGGCTTGCTGCACATTTGGCAGGTCATGGAGGACTGTAAGGATTCCGCACTGAAGCGCGAAGGGCTCTTGCCCGGAGGACTCAAGGTGCGTCGTCGTGCTCCCGAATGGCACGAAAAATTGCGCAAGGAAGACAAGGACCGGGACCCCAAGTATTGGCAAGAGTGGGTGAACCTCGTAGCGCTCGCCGTGAATGAGGAGAACGCCACCGGCGGCCGCGTAGTCACCGCGCCCACCAACGGTGCCGCGGGAATCATTCCGGCCGTGGGCTTCTATGCCACCCATTACTCGCCGGGCATTAGCTGGGCCACCAAGGAAGACAAGCAAGACGTTGTGGTCAAGTACTTGCTGGCGTCAGCCGCCATCGGCGTGCTCTATAAGGAGCAAGCGTCCATTTCTGGCGCTGAAGTGGGTTGCCAAGGCGAAGTGGGATCCGCTTCTTCCATGGCTGCCGGCGGACTCGCCGAAGTCCTCGGCGGCACCCCAGCCCAGGTCGAGAACGCCGCGGAAATCGCCATGGAACACAACCTTGGCCTCACGTGCGATCCCATCGGCGGCCTGGTTCAGGTGCCGTGCATCGAGCGCAACGCGATCGCCGCATCCAAGGCCATCAACGCCGCGAAGATGGCGCTCATGGGAGATGGCGAACACCGCGTGTCCCTCGACGAAGTCATCATCACCATGCGTGAAACCGGCAAGGACATGAGCGATAAGTACAAGGAGACCGCCATGGGTGGCCTCGCCGTCAACGTGGTGGAGTGCTAGCGGTTCGCTAGGCGTTCTCGAATACATGAATACTTCCAGGTCAGGAGCAGCCTCGCGGGGGTTGCTCCTGACCCTTTTGTGCCTCATGGGGGCAGGCCCGCTTCTTAATTACGGGCTCAGCACCACGTCCTCGCTCATCATTGATGATCTGCAGATCAGCGAGTCTCAGTTCGGTTTGCTCGCGAGCATCGTGTTCTCAACGGCCGCGCTCTCGAGCGCATGGTTGGGCAAAGTCGCCGACCACATGACGTTGCGCCGTCAGTTCTGGCTGATTTTCGGCGGCACGATGCTTGCCATGGTCTGTGCGGCGCTGTCTCATTCGTACTGGTTCTTGCTAGCGGCGGCGGTCATTGCCGGTCCAACTCAGGCGATTTCCAACCCGACGACGAACAAGATCATTTCCCAATACGTCCCCGCGGCGAAGCGGCCCGGCTGGATAGGCGTCAAGCAATCCGGTGTTCAAGCTAGCCAGCTCTTCGCGGGTGTTGTTTTCCCGCTGGCGGCAATTTATGCGGGCTGGCAAGGCGCCATGGTCCTGGGGGCTGTGGTGGTGGCGTGGATGTTGTGGTTTGGGTTGCGGCAGTTGCCGTTCGCGGTTCCTGAGATTTCCGTGAAGCACGACGACGCTGCCTCGCCTCTCGCCACCAGCACTTCCGGACGCTTGCCTTCCTTTGTGTGGTTGTTTGCGGCATTTTCCATGTTGTCCGGATTGGGCATGCAAGCGACGAATATTTACTTGCCATTGTTTGCCGTGCGTGAGCTGAACTTCTCGCTGGTGATGGGTGGACTGGCTGCACGATTGTCCGGACTTATCGGTGTGGCTTCCCGAGTGTGGTGGGGCCGGCGCATGGCTACCGGCGGAACCGCCGGAGTGTTGCTGTTGTTCATTGCACTTGGGGCCATTGCAGGTGGCGCGAGTTTCTGGGCGGCGAGCGAATTCCGTCTTCCCGCGCTGTTGTGGCTGGGCGTTGCCTTGCATGGTGTTACCGTCCTCGGCGCCAATGTGGTGGTGATGTCCGGCGTCATGAAGTACGTCCCGACCGAACGCGTGGGCGCTGCAACTGGCATTGTCTCCATGGGCATGTACACGGGCTTTGCTACGGGCCCGTTCCTCATGGGACTCCTGTTGCAATCCACATCCAATTTCACGGTGGGGTGGCTTGCCGTGGCGGGATGCTACGTCCTCTGTGGTGTGGTGGCGTTGGCGCTTATTCGCTCGCGGCGTCGTCGTATTGCAAGTGCTGAAGCGAGCGCACGCTAGCCAACCGCAACTTTCCCATACGCGTCCGTGACCGCAACCGCGGAAGCGAGCAAGCGTCGTCGTTCTTCATCACCCCACGGCGTTCCCGCAACCGGAATGGCGCCCGCTGAACCCACACGGCACGGGACAGAGAGCGCCGCGCCACTGACGCCGTGATAGTCAGTGAGAACTGTAGAGACGGGCAGGATGGATCCTTCATCGCTCAGGATGGCTTCGACGATCCGCGCGCCGGACAGTCCAATCGCATAGTTGGTAGCTCCCTTGCCACGAATGACTTGGTAAGCGGCGTCGCGGACGTCAGTGGCAATGTGGTCCAGTTCCGCAGGGGAGAAGCGGCTCCCGTCAGGGTTGACCCAGTCCAGGATGGGCGACTGGCCGATGGTGGCGGATCCCCAGAGCGGAAACTCGCTGTCTCCGTGTTCGCCCACAATCAGCGCGTGAACGCTCGACGTGGAAACGCCCGCCTTCTTCGCAAGCAGCCAGCGCAAGCGCGAAGTGTCCAAAACCGTGCCGGAAGAGAGGACACGTTGCGCCGGTAGCCCCGTGGCTTCTTGGGCCACCATGGTGAGGACATCACACGGGTTTGTCACGAGCACATAGATGGCATCCGGTGCGCGTTCAATCAGCTGGGGCATCAAGGACCGGAGCATCGCGGCGTTGGTGGCCGCTAGGTCCAAGCGCGTTTGACCGGGCTTTTGCTTGGCGCCGGCGGTAATGACCACCACGTTTGCGCCGGTGAGGACGTCAATGTCCGTGCCGCCAGTGATGTCACTCGAGCCAGTGAACTGCGTTCCGTGCGCGAGATCAAGCACCTCAGATGTCACTTTGGGGGCGTTGATATCAAGGAGCCGCACGTGGCGAGCGGAGCCTCTGATCAAGGCGGCGTAGGCCAATGAGGCGCCCACACTTCCGGCGCCCACAATGCCAAGCGTGGAGTTTTCGATCTGCGTCATAGTCCCCAGCTTGGCACGTATCGGTTACGACCGGGTGAACAGTGAGAATATTGTTTTCAGCAAGCGTGGTCTGAACCGCTCAGGTTTAGGCTCTTTCCTTTCCCCAAGGAGTCACCGTGCCGGTCAATGGCAATGTTTCATTTTGGTTCACGCAGACGGGTCTGCCCGTCGCCGCCAACGAGCTCGCGGGTGATGAGACCGCGGATGTAGTGATTGTGGGAGCCGGATACACGGGCTTGTGGACCGCCTACTACCTCAAGAAAGCGCGGCCGGATTTGACGATCCGGATCCTCGAGTCCCGCTTCGCCGGATTTGGTGCTTCAGGGCGCAACGGTGGCTGGCTGGCTAACACGATTACCGGCGGGCGCTTGGACTATGAGAAGCAGTATGGTCATGAGAAGGTGGCGCGCTTTCAAGAAATCCTGAATGAGTCCATTGACGAGGTCATCGCGGTGACGCAGCGCGAAGGCGTCGACGCGGACATCGTCAAGGGCGGCGAACTCCTCGTGGCGCGCAATCCGGCGCAGCTTGCGCGGCTCGAGAGCTATTTTGCCGAGGCTCAGCGCTGGCCAGAGGACGCGGTGCTTTTGGATGCTTTGCAGACGACGGCGCGCGTCAACGTGGCAGGCGCCGTGGGCGGCATGCACATTCCGCATTGCGCGCGGATCCACCCGGCGAAACTCGTGGTGGGTTTGGCGCGAAAAGTACGCGAGCTTGGCGTCAACCTTCATGAAAACACCACCGTGCTTGAAATCAAGCCCGGCGAGGCCGTCACGGATCGTGGGACGGTGCGTGCGCCGCGCATCTTGCGAGCCACCGAAGGTTTCACTGCCAACCTGAAAGGGCTGCACCGGGAGTGGCTGCCCATGAACTCCTCAATGATCGTCACGGAGCCGCTGACGGCGCAGATGTGGGACCAGATTGGGTGGAACGGCAAGGAAACCCTCGAGGACATGGCACACGCGTACGTGTACCTTCAGCGCACCGAGGATGGGCGGATTGCCATTGGCGGACGCGGCGTTCCGTACCGGTTCGGTTCCAAAACGGACACGGACGGCACCACTCAAGACAGCACCATTGAGCTGCTCAACGGAATTTTGGTGGACATGTTCCCGGCGGTGGCTGGCACCCGGATTGATCACGCGTGGTCCGGCGTTCTGGGTGTTCCGCGCGACTGGAAATCAACGGTCTCGTATGACCCGGAAACTGGGCTGGGCTGGGCTGGCGGCTATGTAGGCACGGGCGTTACGGCGACCAATCTGGCCGGTCGGACGCTCCGAGACCTCGTGCTGGGCGAACAGACGGAGATCACTACGCTTCCCTGGGTTAACCGAAAGGTCCGCAAGTGGGAAGTGGAGCCGTTGCGATGGGTGGCGGTGCAAGCCATGTATGCCATGTATTACCGTGCAGACGCGGCAGAAAAGAAGAGCGGACATGCGCAAACGGCACTCCTTGCCCGAGTCGCGGACGCGGTATCCGGACGCGGGCACTGAGTGCCGCAGTGCGTGCCACAGTGCATGTCACAGTGAACAGGGAGTTTGAGGGGGAAGCGTGCGCGGCCCTACACCGCGCACGCTCTCATGCTTAGCGCTCGCGTGGCAACACGTTCGTGTACTGCACGTCGCCGTTGGCGTTGACGAGCTTCACGGTGAACGTGGAGCCGTCTCCGGCTACGTCAACCTGGCCGAAGAACTGCCATTCGCCGTTACGCGGTGAACCCATGACTGGGCCAGCCTTTTCGAAGACAGCCTTCGGGCCGAAGGTGCCATCGAGCTTGTTGGGGCCGAATGCTCCAGCGTTGATGGGGCCAGCGACGAACTCCCAGAACGGCTTGAAGTCCTTGAATGCTGCGCGCTCAGGGGAGTAGTGGTGAGCCGCGCAGTAGTGCACGTCACCCGTCAAGAACACCACGTTCTTGATGTCGTAGTCCTTAATGGCCTTGAGCAAGCGAGCCAACTGGAGTTCGCGGCCTAGCGGCTTGCCGTTCTCGGCATTGGAGATGGACTCTTGGCCCTTGCCATCAGGAACAATCAAGCCGAGCGGAAGATCGTTGCCGATCACCTTCCACGTTGCCTTGGACTGACGCAGACCCTTGATGAGCCACTGCAGCTGAGTCTCGCCGAGGATATCCGTCTCGTGCGTTTCCAAACCATCGGTGTTCTCACCCTTGAACGTACGCATGTCCAACGCGAAGATATCCAAGTGCGCGCCGCGCTCAATTTTGCGGTAGATACGGTCAGGCTCGAAGCCCGTGCCGCGGGTCAACGCCTTGGTATCCGCAATTGGCATGTATTCCTGCCATGCGCGGCGGCCACGAGCAGCCAGCGTGTTGACATCGCGAACGGTGTAGCGAGGATCCTCAAGGACTTCGCCGGCCCACCAATTGTTGGTGGTCTCATGGTCATCCCACTGTGCGATGACCGGAACTTCGGCATACATGGCGCGCAGGTTCTCATCCATCATGTTGTAGCGGTGGCGGCCGCGGAACTCATTGAGGGTTTCCGCCACCTTGGAGACTTCCTCCGTCACGAGGTTGTGCCAGATGTCGCCGTTCGGTTCCTTCATGGTGGCGGAGATCGGGCCGTCAGCGTAGACGGTGTCACCGGAGTGCAAGAAGAAATCAGGCTTCACAGCGTGCATGGCCCCGTAGCCGCGCATGCCCCCGATTTCGGGGTTGATGCCGTAGCCCTGGCCAGCAGTATCTGCCGTCCACACAAAGGACTGGGAGGCGGTCTCTACCGGGATACCCTTGGCGCGACCTTTAGATCGGCCGTTTCCAACACCAGCGCCTGGGGCGGTGGTGAAGGAGCCCTTCTTCACTTCGCCCATGTTGCCG
This sequence comes from Neomicrococcus aestuarii, assembly GCF_014201135.1. NCBI lineage: Bacteria > Bacillati > Actinomycetota > Actinomycetes > Micrococcales > Micrococcaceae > Neomicrococcus > Neomicrococcus aestuarii. The sequence goes on from NZ_JACHDR010000001.1 coordinate 2,105,588, forward strand.
TTCTCATCTTCGAAGGAGAACGTCACCTCGAAGCGGGTGTTGGATGGGAGATCCTTGGCCATAATCTTGGCGGTTCCGTCCGTGGCGTCCGTGACCCAACCGGAGGTCAAGCGGATGGATCGGGCGAAGCGGCCGCGAAGTGCGGATCCGTCAGCGTCGAGAGCGCGGAGGGTTGCGTGCAAGCGGCCGGTTCCGGAAGAACGGGCCCACAAGACGGCGGATTCGGAGGTGACATCGCCGGTGGCAACGCCAGAGGGGAGTGCCAAGCGGCGAGTGACCAGCGCAGGGGACGCGAAGGCAGAAGCCGGTGCAGAGGCGGCAAGTGCGCCGGTGGCGGCTGCTGCCGAAGTGATCAGAGCGGATTTAACGACGGTGCGGCGGTTGATTCCAGAGAGATTGTTCACCGCTTTAGTCCACGCCTTCAGGGTGGCCGGAGCGTAAAGCTCAGGTGAATTTCGGACGACGCTTAGGAATCAAACCCCATGCCCACCGCATCCATCACGCGAAGCCACGGCCCGCGTTTGCCCTCGCGCCGATCTGCTCTCACCATAGCTGCGGTAGTGATTTTCACGCCGGTCCAAGCGATTGGTTCTGGCGGGAAGGGGATGGGCTTCTTCTTCACCATCTCTAGCTCTGTCAGCTCAGTGCGCTCTCCGGAGAGCAGATCCAGCATGACTTTCGCGGCAAAGCGCGTGGCGCCCACGCCGAGTCCGGTGAACCCGGCGGCGTGTACTACTTTTCCGTCGTGAGAGAGGTCAAAGAAGGAGAAGAAGCGGCTGCACGTATCGATCGCGCCGCCCCATGCGTGCGAAAAGCGCACGTCATCGAGATCGGGGAAGAGTGCCGCGAAGTGCTTCGCCAATTTCACGTACGTCTCTTCTGAATTCAAGTATTCGCTCCGCATGGCCCGCCCGAAGTGATAGACGGCGTCGTACCCGCCTATCAGGATGCGGAACTTGCCGCCCGCGTCCACAGTGGGGCGCACATAGTGGAAGCGGTTATTGAGATCGGCAAGGCCCTCCATGCCAGCCCAGCCCACGGCTGACCGTTGCGCGGCTGTGAGCGGCTCCGTCATAAGCGCGTAGTCATACACGGGGACCGTGTAGAGGCGATTACGGCGAATGAGGTTGGGAAATATATTAGTAGCCAATGCAACTAGGTTTGCATGCACCGTACCATTGTCAGTTTCCAGGACGACGACGCCGCTCGGCTTCTCGCTAGGGCCTTGAATTGTGCTGATCTTGCGGAGGGAGCGGACCGGTGTGTGCTCATAGATTCGCACGCCGAGCTCCAAGCAGACGCGCTTGAGTCCCCACGCGAGTTTGGCCGGGTGAACCAGAACAGTGCCGGTGCGGTGCGCAAGGCCCGCGTGTGCCAGGGGAGTGTTGATGCGCTGCCGTACGTCAGGTGCTTTCAACAGTTCGCTGTCACCGTCTGCTTCCGCGGATTCAGCTAGCCAGGCCACTTGGTGTTCCTCAGTGGCGATCTCGATCATTCCTGAACGGGTTAGATCGCAGTCGATGTTGTAGCGCTCGATGGTGGCGATGAGCTCTTCGAGGTTTTCGTCGCCGAGGCGCGTGAGCTTCTCGTTCTCGGCGGGCAAGTGCTTTTCGCCGTTCGATTCTCCGTGTGTGAGCGAGGCTTCGCAAAAACCGCCATTTCGACCTGATGCTGCCCAACCGCACTCTGACCCTTCCAGGAGGACGACGTCCCGTTCTGGATCTCGCTCTTTCGCGATGAGCGCGGTCCAGAGTCCCGTGTATCCGCCGCCCACAATTGCGAGGTCCGCGGTGATGTCCTCATGAAGTGGGGCTTGTGCTGCAGGTTTGTCCGGATTGTCCAACCAATACACAGCGCGCCGGGTGTCTTGGAGGTTTCGCTGTGCAAGCGCGTCAGGGACAGTGCGTTCGGCGCGGTCAAATGAGGTTTCCCTGACATTTGACCCCTGTGAATCTGGCTGAAACTTCATCACTAAAGACTAGCTCTTGTGATGCGGAGCATAAGCGCGAGGATTGAACCGTACTGGGTTTGGTAGACACTCATGCCATGCTTGCGATTGTTTTCACTGATCTTGCTCAGTCCGGTCAATCTCTTCATCCGCCGCTTTGGGGCGCTTCATATAGCCGGCGATGAACGACTTGATGACAAATACCAGCAAAACAGCAACAGCGATTGCTGCGATTACGGTGACAATTTCGATCACGTGCCACGAACTCAGACTCATTTTCCCCTCATCCCCCGAAGTCTCGAGATTCAATGTAACGGCCGCATGCAGCATCCGTCGAGGACCCTGCTCAATACTTATTAACTCGTGAAGGCGCGGCCCGCGATAATTCGGTCCGCGCCTTCAATCAACCTCCAGCTTGCATGAGACGAACTAGTTCGCGTACTTGTCCGTGACTTCGAGAGCTTCGTCGATGGCGTCGAGCGCTTGTTCCAGAACTTCGTCCGGAATGTTCAGTGCTGGCACCACGTGAATGCGGTTGAAGTTCGCGAACGGCAAGATGCCCTTGGCTTTGAGAGCACCAATGAGTTCGTTCATTTCCGGGCTGGAGCCACCGTAAGCGGCCATGGGTTCCTTGGTCTCACGGTTCTTCACAAGCTCTATAGCCCAGAACACACCCGCGCCGCGCACGTCGCCAATGGATGGATGGCGTTCCATCATTTGAGCCAAACGAGGACCAATAATGTCCCGGCCCAAACGCTCGGCGTTCTCGATCATGCCCTCGTCCGCCATGGTGTTGATAGCAGCCACCGCCGCAGCGCACGCTAGCGGGTGACCCGAGTAGGTGAGTCCGCCTGGGTAGACACGGTCGCGGAAGGTCTCGAAGATGGCATCCGAGATGGCCACGCCGCCGAGAGGAACGTAGCCTGAGTTCACGCCCTTCGCGAAGGTCAAGAGATCCGGAATGACGTTCCAATGGTTCACGGAGAACCACTTTCCGGAACGGCCGAAACCTGCCATGACCTCATCCGCGATGTACATGATGCCGTACTTCTTGGTGAGCTCCCGGACGCCCTCGAGGTAGCCAGCCGGTGGCATGTAAATACCTGCCGTGCCAGGGATCGATTCGAGGATGAGCGCTGCGATATTCTGCGCGCCCTCCAGCACAATCATGTCCTCGAGATGGCGCAACGCGCGCTCAGCTTCGTCGGCTTCCGTCGTCGTACCAAAGTAGGAACGGTACGTGTACGCCGGCATGAAGTGAACCACTCCGGCATCGCCATAATCGTTGGCAATGCGGCGCGGATCGCCCGTGACATTGACGGCCAACTGCGTGCCGCCGTGGTAGCTGCGGTATGCCGAAAGCACCTTGTAGCGACCGGTGTGAAGGCGCGCCATGCGGATGGCGTGCTCTACGGCGTCCGCTCCACCGTTCGTAAAGAACACGTGGTTCAGGTCTCCCGGCGTGCGCTCTGCAATCAACCGCGCGGCCTCGGAACGTGCAATGTTTACGTGTTGCGGTGCGATGGTGCAGAGCTGGCCAGCCTGCTCCTGGATCGCAGCCACAACGGCCGGGTGCTGGTGTCCAATGTTGGTGTTGACCAGCTGGCCGGACATGTCGATGAGCCGGTTGCCGTCGCCGTCCCACACGTAGGACCCCTCGGCCTTGAGAATCGTCATCGGCTTAAACGGGCCCTGGGCCTGCCAGGAGTGGAACACGTGCTCGCGGTCCAACTCGTAGGCGCGCTTGCCGGCCTCGATGAGCTCTGCGGACACCTTGGTGTCCGTCAAAGTGTCTGGGGTGAGATTAGTTGTCATCTGTTCAGTCCTCATTAATCGTTCTGCGGGAAGCCGAGGTTGATTCCGCCGTGGCTTGGATCCAGCCACTTGGTGGTGACCACCTTGCCACGCGTGAAGAAGTTGACACCCTCCATGCCGTGCGCGTGGGAGTCGCCGAAGAGCGAGTTCTTCCAGCCACCAAAGGAGTAGTACGCCATCGGCACCGGAATAGGCACGTTGATGCCCACCATGCCCACCTGGACTTCGTTTTCGAAACGGCGAGCCGCGCCGCCGTCGTTTGTGAAGATCGCGGTGCCGTTGCCGTACTGGTTGGAATTGATGAGCTCTAGGCCCTCGTCATAGCTCGGGACGCGGACCACGGAAAGCACAGGGCCAAAAATCTCATCCGTGTAGATGCTCATGTCCGGAGTGACGTGGTCAAACAGCGTGGGGTTCAAGAAGAATCCTTCTCCGTCCGCATCGGGAGTGGAAGTACGGCCGTCCAGAACCACTGTGGCGCCAGCAGCCTCGCCTGCGTCGATGTAGCCGGAAACCTTGTCCCGGTGCTGCGCAGTAATGAGCGGTCCCATGTCGCAGCCGCGCGTACCGTCGCCCACCTTGAGCGTCTTGGTGCGCTCGGCAATCTTCGCCACCAGTTCATCGGCGATAGATTCCACAGCAACAATGGCGGAGATCGCCATGCAGCGCTCGCCGGCTGCACCATAACCGGCGTTGACGGCCGCATCGGCGGCGAGGTCAAGATCGGCATCTGGAAGCACCAACATGTGGTTCTTCGCGCCACCCAAAGCCTGCACACGCTTGCCGTGCGCGGTGCCGCGCTCGTAGACGTACTTCGCAATCGGGGTGGATCCCACAAACGAGACCGACTGAATCTTAGGGCTCTCCAAGAGGGTGTCCACGGCTTCCTTGTCACCGTGCACCACATTGAAGACACCTGCCGGAAGGCCAGCCTCTTCCCACAGCTTCGCCATCCAGTTCAGCGCAGATGGGTCCTTCTCGGAGGGTTTGATGACTACGGTGTTCCCGGTGGCGATCGCCAGCGGGAAGAACCACATGGGCACCATGGCCGGGAAGTTGAACGGAGAAATGATGGCAACAGGGCCCAAAGGTTGACGGATTGAGTGCACGTCAATCTTCGTCGAGGCATTCTCCGTGTACGCGCCCTTGAGAAGGTGCGGGATGCCGCAGGCCAGCTCCACTACTTCCTGACCACGGGACACTTCACCCAATGCATCGGAGAGCACCTTGCCGTGCTCGCGAGTCAGGATCTCGGCAAGTTCGCCCTTGCGAGCGTTCAAGAGCTCGCGGAAAGAGAACAACACTTGGGTGCGGCGGGCCAACGAGGTATCGCGCCAGGCCGGGAACGCGGCAGCCGCGGCGTCGATGGCCTTCTCCACCACGGACTTGCTGGCCAACTCGACTTTGCCAATGACCTCGCCAGTAGCCGGGTTATGAATATCGCCCAATCGGGCTTCATTCACAGGGGCGGTCAGTTCGCCGTTAATCCAGTGCGTCAACGTGTTCATGGTGTTCCTCTCAGAAAGCTGTCTTTCCTCGATTGTTCCGTCACGCGAACTGCCTGAACATATGCACTCTGTCAATGAATAAGCGCTAGAATTTACAAAGTGCAAAGTATTGCTTCGATTCTGAGTCTTCCGGAGGTCACCCGGGGCGATCCCGAGATCCTTTTGGGCGCCGATTCACTCGCCCAGCCCGTCCGATGGGTTCACGTCGCCGGCACCCAAAACCTCACCGGTCTGCTCACAGGCGGGGAGCTGGTGCTGGCCACGGCGGCCATCGCTGCGCCCTCCGCGGTTGCGGCCCGCCACTTCCTCGAAGTGCTCGCTTCCGAAGGCGCAGTTGCGCTCTTCGTTGAAGATCCTGTGCCGGAGCAGCTCACTATTCAGTACGACGACGCAGCTCACTTCTTGCGCGAAGCTGCCACGGCCGTCGGGGTCAGCTTCCCCGTGGTGCGGCTGCGCCGCGCGTTGCGCTTCGTGGAAATCACCCAGAGCGTGCACCGCATGATTGTGGTCGAACAGCTGGCCCAAGTGGAACGTGCTCGGCACCTGCACGAAGAGTTCGTGAGCCTCAGCGTCAACGGGGCGAGCCAAGAAGAGATTGTGGCCGCCGCCGCGCGTCTCGTTGGGGCTCCTGTAGTTCTGGAAGACCGGCAGCACCGCGTGCTCTCGTGGTCTGCCGAATCGGACGCGGCGCTGGAACCGTGGACTCAGCACGAGTCTCTTGAGGACGTTGCGGCCGAACGCGGTTGGGTGCACGTCGAGGTCGGAGTGGGTGGCCACGCGTGGGGCCACCTGGTCATTCCATTCAATGACGCGCCCCATCCCGACATGGACACCGACGACGCTTGGCGAACCGATGCGCGACTAGTCCTGGAACGCGCCGCCCAAGCGCTGACCATCAACAGGCTGGCCGGACGTGACGAGCGCGCGATCGTCCAGCGAGCCCGCTCGACCTTTTTCGAAGACGCAGCGAACGCTTCAACAAACAGTTCAACAAACAGTTCAGCGCACGGTTCAGAACATCGCCCTGCGCTCGGTGCGGGACCAAGCGCCGTGCGACGCCGCGAACTCAATGTGCGCGCTCAAGCCCTCGGGCTCGGAAGTGCACAGCGGTACGTACCAGGCGTCGTCGTACTCAAAAATAAGTATCCGCACGGTGCTGGGCGGCAAAACCAAGAAATAGAGCTCATTGAGCACCTGTACCGTAGCGCCGCGGCCGCGCGCATCCCGTTGCTGGCCGCGAGCACGGCGGGTGGAAACGTGGGCATGGTCGTGGGACTGCAGCAAGCGTCGCCATCAGCGGATTGGCGGGAAGCCGAAGACGCCGCCCTGAACGCGCTGCTCAAAGAACTCGACCCAGCGGGTGTGGCCGTGGGAGTGGTGCCAAGCGTGATCGAAGCGGTGGACGCCGCCGCGAGCATCGGTGCAGCAACCCGCGTGGCGCAAACTGCCGCCGCGCTCGCCGACCCAGATCGGCCGTTCTACCGGACTCAGGACCTTCGCCTGCACGGACTGCTATCCCAGTTCAGTACAGATGATCGGCTAGAGAACTTCATTGAAGCCGAGCTAGGTCCGCTGCTTCATCCCGTGGACGAATCCGCTTTGGACCTCTTAGGAAGTTTCGTGCGCGCGGGCGGGAACCGATCCGTGGTGGCGCGCGAACAATTCCTCTCCAGGCCAGCCGTATATGCGCGCTTGGAACGGCTCGAAAAACGGCTTGGAGTGTCCCTCGATGACGCGGAATCCCGGGCCTCATTACATATTGCTTTGCTAGCACGCGAGGTTCGCGGGGGACGAACATCACGGTAAGAGCCCATGTGGAACGGGGATTGAGAGAGTAATCTATCCGGCATGGATGAGAACCGATCGCCTCTCGAGGCTCACCCCGTCATTGGCCTGTCCTATGCACGGTCGGCGGAGTCGTACTCAGAGGGATACCGGGCCGAGATCATTGGCCTCGCGGAACGTGCCGAGAGCTACCTCTTGGCTGCCGGCGCCGATGTGATCATGCTCGACGCAAGCGTTGACGGCGTGCCGGACATGCACCGACTCGACGGCGTAGTGGTCATGGGTGGCGGCGACGTAGACCCGTTTTTGTACCACTCAGAAGGCCACCCTTCCATTTCTTTCGTGGACTCCGCGGCGGACCGCTTTGAATCATCGCTGGTTCGGCGAGCTGTAGAGAGCTACACGCCAGTCTTGGGCATTTGCCGAGGACTGCAGATCATGAACGTGGCTTTGGGCGGAAGCCTCATTGAGGATCTCGGCGAAGGCACCATTCACGGAACTGCCACCGCTGATGCAGCCATGGCCGATCACTCCGTGCAAGTGGTGGAAGAGACCTTGCTGTCCACGATTCTGGGAGTCGGCGACATCACCGTGCGCTCGTCCCACCACCAAGCCATTCAGCGCTTGGCCAATACGTTGCAGGTCAGCGCGTGGGCGCCGGACGGTGTTGTAGAAGGCATCGAGGCCAAGAGCCACCCCGATGGCACCACACCTTGGGCTGTTGGAGTGCAGTGGCACCCCGAAGAAGCTGGGACGCAGCCCGGACAGTTCGAGGCTCTCGTCACGGCGTTCATTGCGGCCGCCACCGAAAAGCAGATCGCAAAGCGCGCGAGCGAACAGGACGCTGAGTCCACCCCGGTTGGCTAGAGCCGCCGAGTAATGCGCGTGGTCTGCGAGCCGCGAGTTGTCACAGCCCGCCTCTAGTCGTAGCCAAAGTTGTGCGCGCTTGTTCGCGTAGGCACGCGATGGCGCCGTAACGCTCCTGGACTGGAACCATCCGTAACGATTGTTGCGGAGGTGAGCTGCGTCGTCGTACTGAATGTTGCATATGGGACTGGACGGTTCGTAGCGATTATTGCGCGGCCGCAGTTACATGTAGCTGGCGTTGCGTAAACGCTGTCTCTGCGCCGACGATCACGCAACAGCAGCTACATGTGAACCGGGGCGCCCGGGAGAACCCGGCCAAAATGCGCCCAGACAAAGCAACGACGGCTATCAGGGACCTCGGAGGTCACCCGGATAGCCGTCGCCGTTTGCCCGCAGAATGGTTGTGGTCACGCTGCGAACGTCCGACTCGCGCAGGGTCTCGCCCGAACACGCGCCGGAAGTCGTGGGTACTAAAAAAATATTAGTTACTAGATCTTAGTACTTGCTTCGGTCAATACGCTACGCAGAATGCTCTCGATGTCATCAAACTCTTTCTGACCGATCGTGAGCGGTGGCGCCAACTGAATGACTGGGTCGCCACGGTCATCCGCGCGGCAGTACAACCCGGCGTCATAAAGCGCCGTGGAAAGGAACCCGCGCAGCAGACGCTCAGACTCATCATCGTTGAATGTCTCCTTCGTGGTCTTGTCCTTGACCAGCTCGATTCCGTAGAAATAGCCGGCGCCGCGCACGTCGCCCACAATCGGCAGATCCAACAACTTGGACAGCGTGGCCTTGAAAGCGTCCGCGTTGTCCTTGACGTTCTGGTTCAGGCCCTCGCGCTCCATGATGTCCAGGTTGGCCATGGCAACCGCGGCAGAAACAGGGTGTCCGCCGAAGGTGTAGCCGTGGTAGAACGTGGTGTCGCCCTTGGTGAACGGCTCAAAGAGCTTCTCGGACGCGATCATCGCGCCGATAGGGGAGTAGCCCGAGGTCAGGCCCTTGGCGCACGTGATGATGTCCGGCGTGTAGCCAAAATCAACACACGCGAACATGGAACCGATGCGACCAAACGCGCAAATGACCTCGTCAGAGACCAAAAGGACGTCATACTCGTCGCAGATCTCGCGCACGCGCTGGAAGTATCCCGGTGGTGGCGGGAAGCAGCCGCCGGAGTTCTGAACTGGCTCAAGGAACACGGCCGCAACGGACTCGGCGCCTTCAAACTCGATGGCTTCGCGGATACGCTCGGCAGCCCAGATACCGAAGTCCTTCTCGTTATCCTCGAACTGCTCAGGAGCGCGGTAGAAGTTGGTGTTCGGGACGCGGAACGTGCCCGGAACCAACGGCTCAAACGGGGTCTTCATGCTCGGCAAGCTAGTGATGGCCAGGGCGCCTTGAGGCGTGCCGTGGTAAGCGAGCGCACGGGAGATGACCTTAGTCTTGCCCGGCTGGCCCTGAAGTTTCCAATACTGCTTCGCGAGTTTGAACGCGGATTCCACCGCTTCGCCGCCGCCGGTCGTGAAGAACACGCGGTTCAAATCACCCGGAGCGTAGTCAGCGAGGCGCTCGGCCAAATCAATGGCGGGCTCATGCGCGTAGGACCACAACGGGAAGAAGGACAACTTCTTGGCCTGCTCTTGCGCAACGGCGGCAAGCTCTTCGCGGCCGTGACCCACCTGGACCACGAACAACCCGGAGAGGCCGTCGATGTAGCCCTTGCCTTTGTCGTCATAAATCATGTGGCCTTCGCCGCGCGTGATCACGGGGACGGTGCCGCCCTTGACGATGCCGCTGTGGCGGGCCATATGCATCCACAAGTGATCGCGGGCAGCTTGTTGGCGGTCCGTGCCCTTGGGAGTGGTGCTTGGTGTGGTTGTCATGGAGTACCCCAGTTATAGATTTGCTTGCGGAGCGAGAGATACATGAACGTTTCAGTCTCTCGAACACTTTTGATAGCGCGAATGGTGTGGATGATGTCCAGCAGGTCTTCGTCGTTCTCACAGACAACTTCCGCGAGAACATCGAACTTGCCGGCAGTCACCACGCAATAATCGACGGCTGCGAGCTTCGCGATCTCGTCAGCTGTCTTGATCATGTCGCCGGCGCACCGCACGCCAATCATGGCGTTGCGCGGGAACCCCAACTGCAGGGGATCCGTCACGGCGACGATTTGAATCACTTTGGAATCAAGAAGTTTCTGCACTCGTTGGCGCACGGCCGCCTCGGAAAGGCCCACAGCCTTGCCAATGGATGCATAGGAGCGTCGCCCATCTTCTTGAAGATGGCCAATGATGTTCTTGCTGATCTCATCGAGCGGGAATCGCTCCGGCGCTGATGGATCACCATGCTCCGCGCGGGATCCGGATCCAGTCCGGTCTCCGGCCTCGGTTGCCACGAAGTATCAACCTCCTGAAAAAGGTGTCTAGTGCTCTCTGCAATCTGGGCGAAATCGCCGAAAGTGAGAGAGCGGGAAACTGGAATGTGTACCGAGCGTAGCCGGTAATCAGGAAGTTGGAAAGAGGAAAACGTCAGTCCTCAGATAATTTCGCAACTAATTTCGTTGCCGTAACAAAAAATTAACACGCAAACTATTGTCACCACCCGCTGGCACTGGCATGATCTTTTCATTCCCGCGTTACGCGTTTGGCTTGCACCGTTCAAGCAATTCACTCGCGAGAGAACGCTCGAGTTCAGGATTCGGTCCACACACAAGGAGTCCCACATGACCACGCGACGACCCATTGATCAGCACCCTGATCCACGAGTTCGTGCCCTCGTTAAGGCCCAACTCAACCGCCGCTCCCTCTTACTCGGCGCGGGCGGTCTGGGCATGGCCGGTCTGCTGAGCGCTTGCGGCACGTCCGGTACGTCCGGTTCTGCCAGCGGTTCCTCCGCCGCGGCCGGCCCTACCGCTGCAGTGGATAAATCCGCTGAGGAAAAGACGGTTGCCTGGGCTAACTGGACGCTGTACTTGGATTACGACGACGCCTCCAAGACTTACCCTTCCCTGCTTGATTTTGAGAAGACTTCAGGAATCAAGGCCACGTACGCCGAAGATATTGACGGCAACGACTCCTACTACGGCAAGATCCAGGCGCAGTTGGCCGCCGGTCAGGACATTGGGCAGGACATCATCACGCCCACCGACTGGATGGCCGGACGACTCATCCGCCAGGGCTACACGCAAGCGCTCGATCACGCGAACATCCCGAACATCAAGAACCTGCGCGCCGCACTCAAGGATGTGGACTTTGACAAGGGCCGCGCCCACTCGCTCACGTGGCAGTCAGGTTTCGGCGGCATCGCGTGGAACAAGGAAAAGATTCCGGGCGGACTCAAGTCCGTGGATGACTTGTGGAAGCCAGAGCTCAAGGGCCGCGTCGAGGTGCTCGACGAAATGCGAGACACCATGGGCTTGCTCATGATGGCTCAGGGCGTGGACATCACCGGCGACTGGGGTGATGACGAGTTTGATAAGGCCCTCGAGACGCTCACGCAGCAGATCGACTCCGGCCAGATCCGCCAGGTCAAGGGCAACTCCTACAAGGAGGACCTCGTGTCCGGCGACGCACTTGCGGTGATCTGCTGGTCTGGTGACATCACGCAGTTGAACTTCGAGAACGGCGACAAGTGGGAGTTCGCCATCCCTGAATCCGGAGGCACGCTGTGGAGCGACAACATGCTGGTGCCGATTGGCTCCCAGCATAAGGCGAACGCCGAGGCGCTCATGAACTACTACTACGACCCCGAGGTTGCAGCAACCGTGGCTGCGTACGTGAACTATGTGTCCCCAGTTGAGGGAGCGAAGGAAGCCATGGAAAAGGTGGACCCTTCGTTGGTGGACAACAAGCTCATTTTCCCCACGGATGAAGATCTCAAGGCTGTCAGTGTGTTCCGCAGCTTGTCTTCGGATGAGGAAACGAACTACGGCAACAAGTTCCAGACCGCGATTGGTGTCTGATAGATGAGCGTTTCATATCCCGCTACGGGAGCAGTGTCCATCGTGAAGGATCCGGGCAAGGACGGCGGCGCGGATCTGCACTTGCAGAACGTGTCCAAGCGGTTCACCGAATTCACCGCGGTGGATGATCTCACCCTGACCATTCCTGCTGGTTCATTCTTTGCATTGCTGGGTCCGTCCGGTTGCGGTAAGACCACGACCTTGCGCATGGTCGCCGGCCTCGAGCATCCCACCGAGGGAACGATTTCTATCGGTGGCGAGGATGTCACGGAGCTGCCGTCCCATAAACGCCACGTCAACACGGTGTTCCAGTCCTACGCGTTGTTCCCGCACATGAACATTCTGGAGAATGTGGCGTTCGGGTTGAAGCAGCGCAAGGTCAAGAACGCAGTGGAGCTCGCAAAGCAGGGCCTTGAGCTTGTGGAGCTGGGGCACCTAGCGTCCCGCAAGCCGGTGCAGCTTTCGGGCGGTCAGCAGCAGCGCGTCGCGTTGGCGCGCGCCCTGGTGAACCGTCCGGCCGTCCTCTTGCTTGACGAGCCGCTGGGCGCGTTGGATATGAAGCTTCGCCGCCAGATGCAAGTGGAGCTCAAGGCCATTCAAACGGAGGTGGGTTTGACGTTCGTTCACGTTACCCACGACCAAGAAGAAGCCATGACCATGGCAGATATTGTTGCCGTTATGAACAAGGGCAAAGTGGAGCAGATGGGCGCGCCTCGCGAGCTCTACGAGCTTCCCAAGACCGCGTTCGTCGCGAACTTCTTGGGCAAATCCAACCTCATGAAGGGCCGCGTTCAAGAGCAGAGCGGTGATTTGTTGGGCGTGGACGTTGCTGGCTCACGGTTGTGGGTTCCCGCTTCCCGTACGACGACGCAGGGTGGCGATATCGTCATCGGCGTACGTCCGGAGAAAATGCGGATTGGGCACGTTGGCGAGTTCGACATTCCGGCAGGCTTCAACTCGCTTACCGGCACCATCATTGATGCGTCCTTTACTGGTGTCTCCACCGAGTACTTGGTGGACATCCCGGGCGTTGGAACGTTTGGAACGTTCACTCAGAACTTGGGTCAAGACACCGGCGTTCCCGGCGACACCGTTGAAATGACGTGGGATCCGGCGTTCACGTTTGGGCTCGATGGCGACGATGACCCCACCGCAGGTATCGAGGCCCACTAATGAGCAGCCTTGACACCTCAGCAGGATCTAACGGCACTCCAGCAGGATCAAACGGCACACAACTCGATGTGAAGCCAAGCGGCCGCAAGTCCGGGCCGGTAGAGTTCCGCAGCCCCGGGGAGATCGCCGCGGAGAAGAAGCGTGGACGAATCGGTCTGGCACTCGTGCTGCCGGGCTTCATCTTCTTGTTGCTGTTCTTCGCAGCGCCCGTATTGGTGCTCTTGGCGATGTCTTTGTACGCGAAGCCTCCAGGGGCGGAGATCGGCGAATTCGTTCCCGCTCTCCAGTTCAGCAACTACGCCGAAGTGTTCTCCTTATATTGGGAGCCGCTCATCCGTTCGTTCGCGTTCGCGGCGGTAGCTACCGTGCTGGCGTTGTTGATCGGTTACCCGATGGCATATCTGGTGGCGGTTCGACTTCGGCAGCATCGCCTTCTCGCCGGCATTCTCTTGGTGCTCTTGATTGCACCGTTCTTCTCTTCGTTCATCCTGCGTACGCAAGCGTGGAAGCAGATCCTCGCGGATGAAGGGCCCGTGGTTTCGGTTCTTCGAGCCGTAGCGATCCTTCCGGAAGATGGCCGCCTGACCGCCTCGGTGGTGGCCGTGATTGCCGGTTTGACCTATAACTTCCTGCCGTTCATGACCCTGCCTATCTATGCGAGCCTTGAACGATTGGACACTCGAATGCTGGAAGCCTCCGGCGATTTGTATGCGTCTCCGTTCACCACGTTCCGCAAAGTGACCTTGCCGCTATCTATGCCTGGTGTTTTCGCCGGCACGCTGCTGACGTTCATCCCGGCCTCCGGTGACTACGTCAACGCGGCGATCCTGGGTAACAACAGGGACACCACCATGATTGGTCAGGTCATCGACTCCCGCTTCTTCCGCGTGGTGGACTACCCGGCTGCTTCGGCGCTCTCGGCCATCTTGATGATCGCCATCTTGATCCTCGTGATGATCTACATCCGCCGCTTCGGAACGAAGGACCTCTTCTAACGTGGCTGGGATCTTTACAACTGTGGCGAGCACGCATCCTTCTTCGCGATGGCTCAGGCCAGCACCCAACGACTTCCTCCAGGAGGAACGATGAGACAGAAAATTGGCCGGTGGATCATCCCGGTTCTCGGTGGGCTCGCGTTCGTGTACTTGTTGGTGCCGATCGTCTACATCTTCGCCTTCTCCTTCAACGACGCCGGCCGCACCAACCTGACGTGGCGAGGCTTCACACTAGAGAACTGGCAAAACCCCTGCGGGGCGCCACAGATCTGTGAAGCCCTCGGTAACTCGCTCCAAGTCGGCGTGATCGCCACCATCGTGGCCACCATCTTGGGCACGTGCATCGCGTTGGGACTGGTCCGCTACAAGTTCAAGTTCCGCAATACCGCGGACCTGCTCATCATCTTGCCGCTCGCCACTCCTGAAGTGGTGTTGGGCGCATCCTTGCTGGCGCAGTTCTTGAACCTTGGCTGGGACCTAGGCTTCGTCACCGTCGTTATCGCGCACATCGTGTTCTGCATGGCGTTTGTGGTGGTGACGGTCCGCGCTCGAGTCTCCGGGCTAGACTCTCGACTCGAGGAAGCTGCCGGCGACCTCTACGCCTCGCCTTTCCAGACCTTCTGGAAAGTGACGTTCCCGTTGCTCCTGCCAGGCATCGTCTCCGCAGCCCTGCTGAGCTTTGCTATGAGCTTCGACGACTTCATCATCACCAACTTCAACTCCGGCAACTTCGACACGTTCCCGAAGTTCATCTACGTGGCAGCAGCCCGAGGCATCCCGGCTCAAGCCAACGTGATCGGCTCGGCCATGTTCATCCTGGCCCTGTTGGTAGTGGTGATCGGCGAAGTACTGCGCTACCGCCGCGAGAAAGCACTCTCCGCCAAGTAGTACACACTCGCCGCAAAGAAGCGCTCACCTCAAAATAAGCGCTCTCCGCGAGGCAATTCTGCTCAGTCCATAAGTGACGTTGTGCCCGATTCTCTGAGTACGTTTCAGAGCTTCGGGCGCTCGTCGCTTAACGCCACCACAGCGCCACCCCACGACGATTACGGAAATCACACTGCGTCGTCGTACTAAAATTTCCAAGGATTTACCGAACTTATGAGAATATTGCGACATGACTGAACCCCGGTGGCTCACCCCGCAAGAACGTGAAGCGTGGCTAGCTGTTCTTGCGCTGACCATGCACTTGCCCAGCCGCCTCGATTCAGAACTGCACTCCGAAGCGCGCATCACGCTCTTTGACTACAACGTCATGGCGATGCTGTCCGAAGCCGAAGAGTTCTCACTGCCCATGAGCGAGCTGGCCATCCGCACCAACGCGTCGCTCTCGCGGCTCTCCCACGTTGTCAAAAAGCTTGAGAAGCGCGGCTGGCTGGATCGCAGCCAATCCGAACTCGACGCTCGCGTCACCATGGCGCACCTGACGCAGGACGGCTTCGCGAAGCTTGCTGAACTCGCTCCGGGCCACGTGGAAGCCGTGCGAGAAGCGCTCCTAGACCCGCTCACCGCGGACGAAGTTAAAGAGCTCGCACGCATTGGGCGCAAGATCACACAAGCGCTCGCGCCGGATCACTGGATTTTCCGGGATAGCTCAGTTTGAGGTCTCAGGGCTTAATGCTCTAAGATAGTAAGGCATTAAGTCGCGTCGCCTTGCCGTGTCCTGCGAGGGTTAATCCCTTGCGTCGGTACAGCAAACGATGCGGCGGCCCGTGCATCCGAAATCGTCAGCTCCCTGGGTAGGGAAAAATGCCCGAACTGCCGACGAGTTCACCGTGTTTTCGCGCAAGAGGCGCTTCGGTTGGTTCTCACCCAGCCTGGTTTCCTTCAACGAAGTCGCAGTAAACGGTGTCACAACTGGATTGGCGGGAATACCCGCCAATATTTACTACAACTTGGAGGAGTGATCATGGCAGCTGTATGCCAGGTGACCGGTGCCGTCCCAAACTTCGGGCACAGCATCTCCCACTCGCACCGCCGTAACAAGCGTCGGTTCGACCCAAATATTCAGAAGAAGCGTTACTTCGTGCCATCTTTGCGCCGTAACGTGACGTTGACCTTGTCCGCCAAGGGCATCAAGACCATCGATGCTCGTGGCATCGACGCTGTTGTTGCAGATCTTCTCGCGAAGGGTGTGAAGCTCTAATGGCAAAGGATAAGGACGTACGTCCCATCATCAAGCTCAAGTCCACTGCGGGCACGGGCTACACCTACGTCACGCGCAAGAACCGTCGTAACGACCCTGACCGTATGGTCTTGAAGAAGTTCGATCCCGTGATCCGTAAGCACGTCGAATTCCGAGAGGAGCGCTAAGAACAATGGCTAAGAAGTCCAAGATTGCTCGTAACGAGCAGCGCAAGGTCATCGTTGAGCGCTACGCCGAAAAGCGTCTCGCCCTCAAGAAGGCTCTTATCGATCCAAACTCGACCGATGAGCAGCGCGAAGAGGCTCGTTTGGGCCTCCAGAAGCTTCCACGCAACGCTTCTCCAGTTCGCCTCCGCAACCGCGACGTCATCGACGGCCGCCCACGCGGAACCTTCCAGAAGTTCGGCATCTCCCGTGTTCGCTTCCGCGATATGGCTCACCGCGGTGAGCTTCCGGGCATCACGAAGTCTTCTTGGTAAGCCCTTAGGCTAACCACTTCGAAAGGCTCCTCCTTCGGGAGGGGCCTTTCGTTGTATCTGGAGTCTTTTGTGCCCGTTGTTGCCATTGTTCCCGGGTGAGTTTGTCTGGTGGGGCTTTAGTCGCTCATGGGTGTGCGGGAGGCGGTGACTTGAGTGTCGCTACAGACCGCATGTAGCTGGTGTTGCGTGATCGTACGTTCAGAGACTACGTGTACGCAACACCAGCTACGAGTGCTTCCAAGGCGCCTCAAACAGCCCGATGACTCGTAGGGATAGTTGCGTTTCCAGGCGCTTCAGAGGGTCGGCGGCCGCCCGAAAATCTTCAAATCGTAGCCACAGTTGCATCATCACTGTCTCGTAATTCTGGGCCACGCAACTATAGCTACGAGTCAGGCGCCGAACTCGCGGTCAGTCGGCATCAAGTGACGCCGCCGCCGGTTCAACAGTCCATAAACGTCCTCGAAGCACCGACGAACCACCGACGAAGCGCGACCCTAAACAACGCCTCCGCAACTACCAGCTAAATGAGAATCGCACTCATTTAGGCCCAAAAGTGACGAGAAAAACGCCTCGAACCTGCTGAAAACCCGAGAAAATCGCGGAATCACGCGAAAACCGGGCGTGTCTGAGTCATTCTGCTGGTAGTTTCTCACTCAGAAGTCCCCGCAATCGCGGGGCATCCCGGCCAGCAGGGCGGGAAGGATACAGTCCAGGAGGACACATAGTGGCTATGAATCGTAGCGAACTTGAGGCAGCCGTCGCTAAGAAGACGGAAAACAGCCAGACCGCAGTCAAGGCTGTGCTTGACGCTGTATTCGACGTTTTCGTTGAGCAGATCTCGCAGGGCGAAAAGGTTTCGATCCCAGGTTGGCTCGCTGTTGAGCGCACCGAGCGTGCAGCTCGCACCGGCCGTAACCCACAGACCGGCGAAACCATCCAGATCCCAGCTGGCCACTCGGTCAAGCTGACCGCTGGTTCCAAGCTGAAGGCTGCCGTTTCCGGTAAGTAAGTCAGTTATCCCGAGTTTCGGGATGAGTGAGGGGCGTCGCGTTCACCGCGGCGCCCCTTTCTTGATGTCGATCATGCGCGGAGTCCTCGTGCCGATGACGCGCAAGCCCTGCCAATCAGGCGCGGGCCGCGTCGATGACGGGCGGCCCCAAGGTTCCGCCGGTTCGCCCCGCATTTTCGACCTCGCGTAGAATTGACGGACGATCGCGCGGTTCGCGCGTAGTGCAATCTTTTGTGGTGTTGAGGAGTTTTCATGCGTCAGGCCAAGTCTGGTGAGCGGTTCTCGGGAGTTCTTCGGCGGTTCGCTGCTCTCGTGAGCATTGCGGTTGCGGGCATGGTGATGGCGCCCGGAGCATTCGCCCACGATCAGATGGTCGGCAGCGATCCCGCGACCGGCGCCACCGTGAAGGCGTCTCCCACGGCCCTGGTTCTCATGTACAGCGCGGAGCTGAAGAACATTGGCACCACGGTGGTGCTGACGGATTCAGATGGCAATAAGTACGACGCCGCAGCTACAGTTTCCGGCCAGAACCTGACGGTTGGGGTGCGGGATACGTTGAGCGATGGTGAGTACACGCTTGAGTGGCGCGTCGTATCTAGCGATGGGCACCCGATTGAGGGGACTTCCGCTAATGGTCAGGCGCTGACGTTCACGGTGAAGGGCTCTTCGGCTACGGCATCTGCTTCAACCGGATCGACGTCCTCCAGCTCAGCATCCTCCGCATCAGCAGCAGAGACCTCTGAAGCGGCAACGTCCGCCAGCACGTCGGCGGCAGCGCCGACTGTTGCCACGGATTCGATGAGCACCCCGAACCCAGTTCAGGAAGCCGCACAGAATTCAGGCTTGAGCCCGTGGCTGATTGGAATCATTGTGGGGATTGCTGCGATTGGAGCGGCCGTCGTCGTCATTGCTAAGAATCGAAAGCGGAACTAGTGCCTCGCAAAACGTGGATGGTGGCGATCGCCGCTGTCGTCGCAGGAATTATCGCAACCATCATTGCGCTCGTGGCCAGCGGAGGCTCGGTGCCTTCGACGCTCGGCGATCCAGGTGCGGTGACGCGCTGGGGCTTGCCGATCGCCACGGGGCTGAACCACGCGGCAATGGCGTTGACCATTGGGGCGCTCGCGTTTGCGGCGGCGATAGTGCCGCGCTCCACGAAGCCCATCCGCGCGAGAGCGAGCGCGCAGGTTCTCTCGAAGACCGGCAAAGCCACGGGAAAGTTGTCCGGCACGCAGGCCAGCAACAGCGAAGCTGGCACTGATGACCGCACGGAGAACCGTACGGAAGAGATCCCTGCGAAGTCCACGGACGGTGGATCAGTCCACCCAGCGTTCGAAGCCACGCTGACGGTCGCCGCGTACGCGGGCATCGTGTGGACGGTGGCTGCTGCGGCAACCTTGGTCCTCATGTTCTCGAGCGTTTCGGGCCTCCCGCTCTCTGGAGACAGCGCGTTTACGGCGGCACTCACGGATTACGTTCTGAACATTTCACTGGGCCAAGCCTGGGCCTGGATGGTGTTGATCGCGGCTGTGGTGACTTCGCTCGCGTTTGCGGTCCGTTCACCCGCCATGCTCGCCATCACGGCAGTTCTGGGCACGGCCGGCATTCTGCCTCTCGCGCTCACGGGCCACACTCAAGGTGGAGACGACCACTGGGGCGCGGTCAACGCGCTGGGTCTTCACTTGCTCGGCGTGTACTTGTGGGCTGGCGGAATCGGTACGCTCGCGTTCATTGCGAAGACGCTTGAAACGGGTGCGCCCGGACGGTTCACGTCTATCGGCTCACGAAAGACGGCCATGGAGAAGGGCGCGCAGCCACGACCGCTCGCCGCCGGCGTAGTGCTCAAGCGCTTCTCTGACCTGGCGTTCGTGTGCATCTTGGTGGTCTCGGCGTCCGGCATCATCAGCGCCGCGATCCGCATGGAGAAGCCAGCTGACCTGTTGACGCCTTACGGCGCATTGGTCATCACGAAGGCCGTTCTCACGATTGCCTTGGGCGTTTTGGGCCTGATGCACCGGATTCGCGTCATCGACAAGCTCAACACCGGCCAGTCCAGCGCGCTGAAAGCCGCATGGCGTCTGGTCTTCGCTGAGGTCATGCTCATGGCTGCGGTCATTGGCGTCGCGGCTGTTCTTGGCCGCACGGCCACGCCCATCCCCGAAGAGCTCCCCGACGCTGCCACACCGGCTCGCATTCTGACCGGATACGATCTGCCACCTGATCTTGGATTTGATGAGTGGTTCACCGTGTGGCGCTGGGACTGGCTGTGGGTCGCCGTCGTAATTTTCCTTGGTGTGGCCTACGCACGCTGGATGCGCACCCTCGCCCAGCGCGGGGACCGCTGGAACCTGTGGCGCGCCATCTCTTGGTATGTGGGCCTGATTGCGCTCACGTACGTCACGAGCGGACCGCCGGCCGTCTATGGCATGGTGCTGTTCTCGATGCACATGGTGGGCCATATGGCGCTGACCATGGTGGTGCCGCTGTTCTTGGTGATCGGAGCGCCGATGACCCTGGCTTTGCGCGCGATGTCTCCGCGTCAGGATGGCACCCGTGGCCCGCGCGAATGGATGCTCGCGTTCATTCACTCGACGTACTCGAAGGTCATCACGCACCCGATTTTCGCGGCCGTGAACTTCGCCGGGTCCATCATCATTTTCTACAACACGGAGCTGTTCGGCTTCGCGCTGCGCGAGCACGTGGGCCACGAGCTCATGACCGTGCACTTCCTGCTCACGGGCTACATTTTTGCGTTGAACATGATCGGCATCGATCCGCTGCCTTTGCGCTTGCCGCACCCGTTCCGACTCGTCCTGTTGCTGGGCACCATGGTGTTCCACGCGTTCTTCGCGGTTTCCCTCATGAACAACAACACGCTCATCGAGGCGGACTGGTTCGGGTCTATGGGCCGCACGTGGGGCGATCCTCCGATGCAGGATCAGGAGCTGGGAGCTGGTGCCATGTGGGGCATTGGCGAGGTCCCCACGCTGATTCTGGCGCTCGGGGCCGCGCTCGCTTGGTTGCGGTCGGATACGAAGACCGCGAAGCGTGAGGACCGCCGCGCGGACGCAAACCATGACGCTGACTTGGACGCTTACAACAAGATGTTTGAGCAGCTCGCCGAGCAGGACAACCCCATTGATCAACGTCGAGGACGCTAACCGCATGCACCACCCATTCCAGCGCCGCCGCTTCAAGACGGCCAGCAACGCCACGGCACGCAAAACCACGGCTCGCAACGCCACGGTACAGATCGCCGCAGTGATCGCGCTGACTGCAGGATTGGCGGCGTGCGGTGATTCTGGGACTACTTCTGAGAACGACGCCGCAGCCTCGGCTCACGCTTCCGCCTCGGCTTCGCAGGCGGCGGCTAGCGCTAGCAATCAAGCGGTGTTGAACTCTCGGGCGGGCATCGCGGTGTCTACAGGCATTTCGCAGGCTGCGAGCTTCGGCTTCAATACGGCTCGCGGCGCGACGGCCGCGGAGCTGGATCAGTTGCGCGAACCGGCTGCAGATGCGCTGGAGGGCGTCGCGGTGATTCCTAACTCGTGCACCACGGCCGTGGAGAACCTGAACTGGTCCCCGGCTCAAAGCAGCAGCGAGGCGGCCCGCACGGACTTCACCCAGGACGGCGTTGCCGTGACGGGATCCGTGGAAGTCGCCAAGATCCAGGATCAGCAGTCCTACACGGATTACAAAGCTGCAGTGAAGTCGCTGCTGGGGGAGTGCAAGTCCATTGCGCTGTCGATCGGCACGGACTCGGCCGCGGACACCTACCCGTTCAAGAGCGTTGCGCCGAAGACCACTGCGGACAAGTCGGTGGACGGTGTCATTGACTCCAAGATCCTGTGGACCCGCGGCACTAGTAGCCAGGACTTGCGCCAGCAGTCGTTGGTGCTGGTCGCGGAGAAGGACGGTTACGCGGCCATGGTGTCCTTCGTGGCCACTTCGAAGCTCACGGACGCCCAGTTCACCGAGATGGCCCAAGCCATCCTCAAGGCCACGCTCGCTGGGCTCGAGTAGAAGTTCCCGGAAGAATTACCGGCGCTTTCTTGTTAGTGAGTAGTGAATCGTCACGAGAACTCCGCTTCTGGATGGTTCTCGCACATAATGGACGGACAGCAGACGTCAGCCGACAGCTAGGAGCATCATGACGACGACAGAATCCCTGCGCAGCACCTCCCGAGTGCGCGCCTCAGCGCTAGAAGGCCGCAACTGGCTCAACACCGGTGGCAAACAGCTCAGCCTCGAAGACCTGCGCGGCAAGATCGTCATCTTGGACTTCTGGACGTTCTGCTGCATCAACTGCTTGCACGTACTGGATGAACTTCGCCCGCTCGAGGAAAAATACAAAGATGTCCTTGTCACCGTAGGCGTGCACTCTCCAAAGTTTGAACACGAAGCCGATCCTGTAGCTCTCGCAGCTGCCGTGGAGCGCTACGAGATCCACCACCCAGTGTTGGACGATCCCGAGCTCCAGACCTGGCAGTCCTACACCGCTCGTGCCTGGCCAACCCTCGTGGTGGTTGACCCGGAGGGCACCATCGTGGCGCACTTGTCCGGCGAGGGCCACTCGAACGGTATCGAGGTCCTCGTGGAGGAACTCATCGCCGAGCACGACGCCAAGGGCACCTTGCACCGCGGCGACGGCCCCTACGTGGCTCCTCCCGCTCGCGAAGGCAACCTTCGCTTCCCGGGCAAGGTCGTGGCATTGCGCGATGGCGGCTTCCTGGTGGGCGACTCCGGTCACCACCGCATCGTGGAACTCGAGCAGGATCTGCAGACCGTGCGTCGCGTCTTCGGCACCGGCGTGAAGGGTTACGCGGATTCTTCGAAGCACGACGACGCAGCTTCCGTCTCGGAGGCAGGCTCGGATATTTCTCGCGGGGCTCAGTTCAACGAACCTCAAGGTTTGGTCCTGCTTCCTGAAGCGGTGGCAACCGAGGTGGGCTACGACGTCGTAGTAGCTGACACCGTCAATCACCGCCTGCGCGGCATCAACCTCACCACCGGGGACGTGCGCACCCTGGCCGGCAACGGAGTGCAGCGATTGCTCGACACCGAGCAGGCTCGCAAGGAAGCTCCAGCGATCGGCGTGAACTTGGCTGAGGGCCTCGAAAACGGCGCGCTTGATGTTTCCTTGTCCTCGCCATGGGACGTGGTGTGGTCTGAGAAGGCGCAGCGCGTGATCGTGGCGATGGCTGGAACGCACCAGATCTTCTCCTTCGATCCCGTCTCCGGCGCCGTTTCGGTGTTCGCGGGCACCGGCCTTGAAGGTCTCGAGGATGGCGCTCCCGAGGGCGCTTGGTTCGCTCAGACGTCCGGCTTGGCAGCTGACGCCGCCGGTGACATCTGGTTGGCTGACGCCGAAACCTCCGCTTTGCGCGTGCTGCGCTTGGCCGAAGACGGTTCGGTGGATCGCGTGGAATCGCTCGTAGGTCAGGGCTTGTACGACTTCGGCTTCCAGGACGGAGCAGCCGCGGACGCGCGCTTCCAGCACCCGCTCGGCGTGACCGTGCTTCCCGATGGATCCGTTGCTGTTGCCGACACCTACAACGGTGCCGTGCGACGCTTCGACCTCGCCAGCGGCGAAGTTTCCACGTTGGCTCGTGGCCTCGCTGAGCCTTCTGACGTCCTGTTGGATTCCTCTGTTGAGGGCGAACCCGTGCTCTTGATCGTTGAGACCAACCGCCACGAACTCGTGCGCATTCCTTTGCCGAAGGAAGCGTTGCGCGTGGATGAAGGCTCCGCTCAGGTGACCCGTCCGCGCACTCCGGTTGCCGCTGGCCAGCACGATCTCGTGGTGCGCTTCGCAGCTCCTAAGGGACAGAAGCTCGATGACCGTTGGGGCGATCCAACGCAGTTGAAGATCTCCTCGTCGCCGGAGAACCTCTTGGTGGAAGGCGCCGGCACGTCCGTGGGCCTAACCCGCAAGCTGGTCCTGAACCCTGAGGTCACCGAAGGCGTTTTGCACATCACCGCTCGCGCTGCAGCGTGCGACGGCGAGCCTGGCG
Organism: Neomicrococcus aestuarii; assembly: GCF_014201135.1. Lineage (NCBI taxonomy): Bacteria > Bacillati > Actinomycetota > Actinomycetes > Micrococcales > Micrococcaceae > Neomicrococcus > Neomicrococcus aestuarii. The sequence goes on from NZ_JACHDR010000001.1 coordinate 2,129,290, forward strand.
GAGAGATCCCCGACCACGCCGCGTGCCACTTGTACCAGCAGGACTGGGGCATCCCAGTGCTCTTGGCCGAGGACGGCAGCACCGAACTCACGCTGGACCTGCGCGGAGTTAACTAAGCCCAGCGCCGCCTAGCGCCGCAAAACTCGTAGCTAGTGTTGCGTCGCCCGCCTGAGGGTGGACAAGGCACCTGCAACTCGTAGCTAGTGTTGCGTGATCGTCTCGACTGAGACAGTGATTTCGCAACACTAGCTACATGTGTTTTTAGCTAGTTCTTAGCTAGGCCTGGTTGTTGGGGTCGTAGTCGAAGGCATCTGGCGTGACGGTGACGCGGTTGCCGTTGACCTTGAGCGTCGCCCGGAACTCGAATGTGTCTTGCTCTTGAGCGGTATAGAGCTCGCCCGAGTCCAGATCCTGCTCCTGAAGGGCAATCTTCGCCCGGCCGCGCAAGGGTTCAATGCTCCAACCCTGAGACGTCAGCGTCACTTTCGCCTCCGGATACTCGAGGATGTCCCAGTTAATGGTGGACGAACGCACGCGAGCGCTCGTGGCGTAGTCCATGGGGCAACCGGCAGGTTTGAGAACCTGCTGGTCAGCACACTTATCCAAGTAGTCCTTGAGCTGGGCGTCCACGTAGTCCGTGAGCTTGTCACTGGCCTCTGCGCCCAAAGAGATGGTCGGCGACTTGGCCGTGAAATCGGTGAGCACTTGTTGCTGCTCGGAGCCCTTGATGAACTCCGTCTGGTAGCTGGCTTTTACGAGCGCCGGCGGGAGCACGGGATACGTCTGCACGTTCCACGCGGGCTCGTTGGATTCTGAGCCCTTCGCCGCGGATTTCTTGGTTGACAGCGGCGACGGCGAATCGTTCACCGTGGCCGTGGGGGAGTACTGCGCCTGAACGGTCGCCACCGGAAGCGTGACGGGGACGAACTCCCACTTATCAAAGAAGAGCCAGTCCGTGCGCGCCTTGCGCAACGTAAACACCGTTTGGTGCTCGCTGCCGGAGAACGTGTAGCTGGCGGTCACGGTTCGCTGATTGGGATCGGACTCCACGGTGTCCGTCTCAAGCTCGAGAGAAGACGCCTCAAAGCCGTCCAGAGACGCCTTCAGCCCGTCTCCGCTCAGCAACACAGCGTCGCCTTGAGGAACTGTGGCGTGCAATAGACCCAAGGCGCGATCGCTCTTGCCCTGCTCAAGCAGGTCGAAGTACTGCTTGACTTCCCGTTCGGGGCTGAAGTGCGTTGCGCTCACCGTCGCGATGGCAATGCCGGACCCGGCGATGGACAGCGCGCACAGTCCAGCCCACAACCACGGACTCTTGAGCAAGCTCCCGGAGCGTTTAGTCTCCGAGCCTGACGCAACGGCTACCTCGGAGGTATCGGTTGATGCATCCGAGGACGCGGTGTTCTCAAATGACTTGTTGGTTTCGTCAGTCATGCAGGCCTAGCGACGACGACGGCGAGTGCCAAAGATACCGCGCAAGAACTCGCGACCCAGCTGGTTCGCCACATCCAGCGCCACGTCCATCACCACGTTGTCCTTCGGCTTCGGACGAGACTTCGGAGCTTCCTTGACGGGCTCCGGCGCTTCTTGAGGAGCCGACTGTGGAGCGGACTCAGGGGCTGAGGAACCGTTAGCTGGAACGTTCGCGGGACGTCCCAAGATTTCCTCTTCAATGCGGCGTGCCTCGGCGTGAATATCCTGCTCGGCACCCGCCGGGGATCCCTGCGGGACGGAACCCTGCGTCGTCGTACCGTCAGAAGAACCCTGAGCCGAACCGCCCGTCGACGGCACGCCAGCCGCGGGAGCGCCACTGAGCTTTTCGAAAGCGGACTCGCGATCCACAGCGGTGCCGTACTCGTTCAGCAGCGGCGAGGCCTGCACAGCGGCCGTGACCACGCCGGATTCGGACGCGCCCATGTTGGAACGTGGAGTCCACATCTTGGTCCAAGCCACCGGGGTAGGTGCGCCGGACTCGTTCATGACTGTCACAATGGCCTCGCCCGTGCCCGCCTGAGTCAAGGCCTCTTCGAGGTCATACGGGGACGTGGGGAACGTGGAGATGGTCTGCTTGAGGGCCTTAGCATCGTCCGGGGTGAAAGCGCGCAACGCGTGCTGGACACGGTTCGCGAGCTGACCCAACACGTCTGCGGGAACGTCCTTCGGGGTCTGCGTCACGAAGAAAATGCCCACGCCCTTAGAACGGATCAAACGCACAGTGGTCATGATGGACTCCATGAACGCCTTGGACGCATCGCGGAAGAGTAAGTGCGCTTCATCGAGGAAGAACACCAGCTTGGGCTTCTCAACGTCGCCCACCTCGGGAAGCTCCTGGAAAAGATCCGCAAGCAGCCACATCAAGAACGTCGAGAACAACAACGGCTTCTGCAATAGCGTGGAGAGTTCCAAGCTGGAGATCACGCCGCGACCATCCGGGGCGGTGCGCAAAAGCTCTGACGTGTTGAACTCGGGCTCGCCGAAGAACTTCTCCATGCCCTGAGATTCCAGCGTGATGAGCTCGCGCAAGATCACGCCGGCCGTCGCCTTGGACAGGCCGCCCAAATCCTTGAGCTCATCCTTGCCTTCATCGCTGGTCAGGTGGGAGATAACCGAGCGCAAGTCCTTCAGGTCAATGAGCTCGAGGCCCTTCTGATCCGCGTAGTGGAAAATCAGCTGAAGGCTGGATTCCTGAGTCTCGTTGAGTTCGAGGATGCGGGAGAGAAGGATGGGGCCAAAGCTTGTGATGGTGGCGCGGATCGGCACGCCGGAACCGTCGCCGCCGAGCGCAAAGTACTCCACCGGGTAGTTCTTCGCTTCCCACTGCATGCCCACGCTCTGCGTGCGGGCCAAGAGCTTTTCGCTGCTGGTGCCCGGAGTGGACAAGCCGGTGAGGTCGCCCTTGACGTCTGAGACGAAGACGGGGACGCCGGCCTCGGAGAGCTGCTCTGTGAGAACCTGCAACGTGATGGTCTTACCGGTGCCGGTGGCACCAGCTACGAGTCCGTGGCGGTTCATCATGCCCAGCGGCAATCGAACGAGGCAGTCCGCATGGACCTCGCCCTCTACCTTGGCGGCGCCCAAAACAATGGACGGCTCCGTAAAGGTGTAGCCGGTGCGAATCTGGTCAAGGTGATCTGAAGCATTGCTCGTAGCCATGCCACTAGCTTACTTTTTCGTCACTGGAAAAGTACGGCGACCACGATCATGGCGGGAATTGCTCCCAACGTGGTGATCAAAACGGTGTCTTTCGAGAGCTGGACGGCCGAACCGTAGCGGGATGCGTTCACGTAAACGTTCTGCGCGGTGGGAAGCGAGGCCATAACAATGGCCGAGAGCAGAAGCGGTCCCTCGAGGCGGAAGATGAAGGCCGCAATAGCCCACGCCAACACCGGGTGCAGGATGAGCTTGAACAAGCTGGCCACCACCACGTCCTTGTTGTATAAGGCGGTTTTGGCGAGCGGACGCGAATCCACGAGGGAAATACCGAAAGCTAGCAGCATCGCGGGGATGGACGCCCCGGCCAGCAAAGCAATCGGGTCCGCAATGAGGGCGGGGATCTGGATACCCGTAAACGCCACGATCAAACCCAAGAACGAGCTCGCGATCATCGGGTTGCGCAGCGACTGCGTGATGATGGAGCGCACGGTGGTGGGGTACTTGCTGGTGGCAGCTTCCAGCATGGCGAGGTTGAGCGGGGTCAGGATGGCCAGCTGGAACAGGATCACGGGAGCGGCGTGCCCAATGTCCCCCAGGACATAGATGGCGATGGGCATACCCAGGTTTGCCGAGTTCACGGTGGCGGCGGACATTGCGCCCACCATGCGCTCTGCAGGATTCCGCTTGAGCCACCACTTGGTGACCAGCATGTAGCCGAACATGATCAAGAGTGCGCTGATGAGCGCAACCCACAGGAGTGGCCCCAACACGGAGAGAGGGTCAGAAGCTGCGAGGGTTTGAAACAACAGTGCGGGGCTGGCGATGAAGAAGGTGAGCCGGTTCAGCGTGCTGCGGCCGTCCTCGCCGAGGATGCCCTTTTTGCCAACGAAATATCCCACGAGGATGACGGCCCACACCACGGAAAAGCCGGAGAGCACTCCGAGCATGTGTATCGCCTCTTCCCAACGCACCATGTGATGAATGGCGAATGCACGCCAAGGGAGATTAACGAGCAGGCGACGGGAATCGAACCCGCGTGTCCAGCTTGGGAAGCTGGCGCTCTACCATTGAGCTACGCCCGCAATTGCTCGCCGCCCGTTCGCGCCGGCGAGCTTGTCCAGAATAGCCTAGCCGGGGGTCTGAGAGGCTTGGGCGCGCGGGTGCCCGTACCCAAACTTCTTGCCCAGCGGCTCCGCGTACTTGGCGATGATCGGGCCTAAGATCGCCAAAATCATGACGTAAGCCGTGGCTAGGGCCGCGAGCTCGGCCGGAACCGCTCCTGAGGAAACACCCAGTCCGGCGATGATGATCGAGAACTCGCCGCGCGCCACCAAGGCGGCGCCAGCACGTATCCGGCCCAGGCGGGCAACACCGGCCCGCTTCGCTGCCCAGCCGCCCGTAAACACCTTCGTCAGGGTGGTAACCACAGCCAGTAGGATCGCTGGAATCAGGACTGGAGGCATCGCCGTCGGATCCGTATTGATACCAAAGAGCACAAAGAACATCGCCGCGAACAAATCGCGCAGCGGCTCGAGGACGCGCGTGGCCGAGTGCGCGGTGGCCCCGGAAATCGCGATGCCCAGCAAGAATGCGCCGACGGCCGCGGAGACCTGCAGACTCGCCGAGATGCCGGCCACCAAGAGGGCCGCGCCGATGAGTTTGAGGAGGAAGTTTTCGCGATCCTCGGAGTGCAGCATGCGGGAAATGAAAGCGCCGTATCGCAGCGCAATCACTAGCACCAAGGACACCGTCAGCAGCGCAATGCCCACCGCGCGCAGCCCGCCCCAGAAGCTCGCGCCAGCCAACACGGTGGTGAGGATGGGCAGATACACCGCCATCGCAAGGTCCTCGATCACCAGGATGGACAGGACCGTGGGGGTTTCGCGGTTACCCAGACGCCCCAAGTCACTGAGCACTTTGGCGATGATGCCGGAGGACGAAATCCAGGTGACACCACCCATGACCACCGCGGGCACCACGCCCCAGCCCAAGATGAGGGCCAGTGCGGCGCCGGGCGTGAAGTTCAGGACGAAGTCCATGATTCCGGCGGCCCAGGTTTGCCGCAGACCAGTGACGAGTTCCTTTGCGGTGTATTCGAGCCCCAGCATCAGCAAGAGCAGCACCACGCCGAGCTCGCTCGCGATGTGCCCGAACTCTTCGATGCCCGTGACGGGGATGAAACCGCCGTGCCCGAAGAACAGTCCGCCTACCAAATACAGCGGGACGGGTGAGATGCCCATGCGCGCGGCAAGGCGCCCCAACACGCCAAGCCCCAGAAAAATGGCTCCGAGTTCAATTAGAACGAGCGCGGTTGGGTCCACCGGTTCAGCCTTCGTGCAAGATTTGGGCTGCGGATTTGATGCCGCGTGGGGTTCCCACTACGACGACGACGTCCCCGGCTAGGAGGTCAGTTTCCGGTCCGGGGGAGGGAATAACGTTGGTGCCGCGGACTAGCGCCACGATGGAGACGCCGGTGCGGGTGCGCAAGCGGGTTGCTCCGAGATCCTGCGAAGCGTAGGGGCTCTCGCGCGGCAGCACGATCTGCTCGGTGCTCAGCCCGGCGAGCCCGCCCTGCTGGTTGGACAGGTGCTGGACGAGCTGTGGCGCTCCCAGCATGGAACCGAGCGCGGCCGCTTCTTCGGTGGTGAGCGGGATTTCTGCGAGTGAACAGTCTGGATCTTCCTGTTGGGACACCAGAAGGTTCATTTCGCCGTCTCGAAATTGAATAACCCCTACCCGGCGACCGTTTGCCACCGTGATTTCACGGCGCGTTCCGATCCCGGGCAGGCGTGTTTCTTCTACGTTCATGCGGCCAGTTTATGCTGACCGGTTCACGTTAAGCGTTGTTGGGGTTCTGAGTTCCGTCTGGTTGGAAGTCCTGGCGGATGCCGGCGACGCCTTCTTCGCTGATCTCAAAGCCCAGCTCGAAGCCTGGGTTCAGGACCATGCCAGCGTTCTGCAGGTTATCCACCACGGCTGCGCCCACGACCTTGACGGCGTACGGAGCCTGCTCAATGTACGTCGGTGGAATGCGGGTGGGGTGGGAGAACAAGGCGATGACGTGCTTGCCGGATGCGTTTTCCAGCATCAACGGGGTGACGTTTTCCGTTTCCGGCGTGACTTCGTCACGGGAGAGGAAGAAGACTTCAGACTGCAAGAACGTGCCAATGACCTGCCCGGCGAGGGACTCGTCATGCTGGCTACGATCCAACAAGGACTCCAACGGAGTCAAAGGCTGATTGGCGTTGCCTTCCGGGGAACCGGCGGCAGCGGGTGCGGAAGCCTGATTGCCGCCGAAGAACTCCGGTGGCAATGCGGCAGGGTTGGGTTGCTGTGGCGTTTCGCTCATATCTCCAGCCGATCACGAGTTGACGCTGAGCGCAACATGAAGAACTTACTTGTCCGCGCTCAGCGTCACCCGTCAGAGGAGATATAGAGCCTAGGAACTACTTCGCGAGCTGGCCCTCGCCCACCCAGAAGCCGGACGCCACGGAGCTGGTCCCTCGCTTGAAGTAGTACACGTTTCCGGCGATCTCCGCGAAGTAGCCACGGGTTCCCGGGCCGAAAGCGCCGTCGACGCGGCGAATGGTGGTTGCTTTGGCGAACCGGTAATGCGTTGCCGACGGTGACACGTTGACTGAACCGTACCCGTTGCCCAAGTAAGCCACCGTTGAGGTGCCGGTGAGCGCCAGAAGGTCCTGTGCGCCGTCGTGGTTCCAATCTGCGGCACCGATGCGGGCCGTCGGAGAAATCTCACGCATCACGGTGTACGAAGTAGTCAAAACCCCATTGCCGCTGCGGGCGTATTTGCGCACCACGCCGTTCGCGTCACGAACAGCAAGCTCTGGAAGCTTCCGCGAGGACACGAACTTCGCGGCCACCACATCTGAACCGCTGAAGCCGCGCGCCACGATAATCGGCGACGTGAAGCCGCCGGTTTTGTTGCCCAGCCGCACGTAGACGCGACTGCCGGGGCTCAACCAGAGGACGTCCAAAACCCCGTCCGCGTTCCAGTCGATGGATTGCGTCGTCTGGCTGGTGGTGTGCAGCGTGGTCTTGGTGGAAGGTGCTGCCCAGGTGCCGTTGAACTTCGCAGCGGCAGCATTTACGTTGAGCGAATCAACCGTCACGAGAGCCGCAGCATTCGGGATGGCCCGACTTACGCCGTCGTAATAATGCTCCAACGTAGGAACTGAGAGCGAGCGCAATTCGAGGGCCCGCTGGGTGCCGACGTACCGCAAGTGCCATGGCTCGTAGGTGTACCCCGTGGTGGATTCGTAACCTTTCGGGTAACGGATCACGAAGCCGTAACGGTACGCGTTCGCGGCCACCCACTTACCGGCGGCCGTGCTGCCGAAGCAGGCTTGGAAGCCGCACGAACCGCTCGCGAGCCCAACATCCACGGCCAAGCCGGTCTGATGCTCCGAGTATCCGGGTTTCGCCGAAATGCGATTCGCGTACGCCGTGCCGTACTGGCGCACGTAGGAGTTATAGAGCGAGACCTGATACGAGTAGGAGCGGTAGGCGGAGGTGACGCGTAGCGAATGCCCGGCAGAGCGCGCGCCGTAGAAGAGCTTCATGAGCTGGGAACTGGTGGCGGCACGCAATTGACGGCTGGTGCCGGGGACCGTGACAAGGTCGCTAGGAACGTAGTTGAGTGGGGAGAGGGGATACACCTTGTTCACAAGAACTTCGACGTTCTCGGGATCGCGAATGATGGTTGCCGCGCTCGCGGGTCCCGCGAGGCCTAGTGCAAGGGCGGCGCAGGCGGTGATAGCTGAGAATCGGGATAGGACGGAACGTTTACTGGTGTTTTCCCCCATGAAGCCAGTCTAGGCTGGTGCATCGCGCGGAGAAAGGCCAGGGCGGTCAAGGTTTGGTCAAGAATTCTTCCAAGGTTTTTGCGCCGCTCTTCGCGAACGCTTTCGCTTGATTCACGCCGATGTAGCGCAAGTGCCAAGGCTCGTAGTTGTAGCCGGTTGCGGCGGCTTGATTGTCCGGGTACCGGATGATGAACCCATAGTCAGTGGCGTTTTGTGCCACCCATTGACCGGCTGTCGTGTCACCGAAGCACCGGTGCAAACTGCACTCGCCGTTGCTCAAACCAATATCTGCGGCGAGCCCGGTTTGGTGTTCGCTGGTGCCAGGGCGGGCGGAAATTTTCTCCGCGTACGCCGTCCCGTATTTCTGGACGTACCGGTTGAACAGGTTCTCTTGCGCGGTGTAGGACCGGTAGCCGCTCTCGATGCGCAGCGAATGTCCGGCCGCGGCGCCTCCCGCGAGCAGCTCCTCAAACTGTGTGGCGGCCTCCGCGATGAGGGTTTTGCCCGGCGCGAGGGAGACGAGATTTTTCGGGGTGAAATCCAGCGGCTTGAGCGGGCGATCCTTACGCACCAGCATCAAAAGCGGATCCTCGCTTTCGGGCATCGTCGCAGGATCCAGGTCAGCCTTTTGAGAGGACGACGACGCAGCTGCGGTTTCAGTGGCAGCCTTAGTGGTGGGGGACGCGGCTGAGGATGACGCGGCTTGCGAAACGGCGGTGTTGACGGCGTTGTTGCGGGCCATCGTGATGGCTGCGGTCAGCGCTCCGCCCACTACGAGCACGAGCACAGCGATCACTACGAGACCTCGTTGCGTCAGCTTCAGCGGCAACGAGGGCGGGGCGTCTTTGCGGTATCGTGCCCGCCGTTTGCTAGCCATCGGGGTAAGTCTAGAGAGTCATGTGGGGTGCCGTCACGAAGGTGGCTTGCTATGAAGTCAAGTGTTGGCGGTATTTTGGTTAGGTGCTTCTCTCAGACCGCGACATTCGTACCGAACTCGATTCCGGACGCGTCCAGCTAGATCCCTACGATCCTTCGATGATTCAGCCATCAAGCGTTGATGTGCGCATTGACCGCTGGTTCCGACTCTTCGATAACCATAAGTACGCCTACATTGATCCGTCCGAAGAGCAGCCGGATCTCACGCACTTAGTGGAAGTGGATCCGGAAGAGCCGTTTATTCTGCACCCCGGTGAGTTCGTGCTCGGGGCGACGTATGAGAAGGTCACGCTTCCGAACGACGTCGCAGCTCGCCTTGAGGGAAAGTCCTCTCTGGGGCGCTTGGGGTTGCTGACGCACTCCACCGCCGGGTTCATTGACCCTGGCTTCTCCGGCCACATCACCTTGGAGTTGTCCAACGTGGCCACGTTGCCGATCAAGCTGTGGCCAGGCTCCAAGATTGGGCAATTGTGCTTCTTCCGACTCTCGTCCGAGGCAGAGAACCCGTATGGTGCCGGCGATAACAAGAACCGTTACCAAGGTCAGCGCGGGCCAACGGCATCACGATCGCACTTGAACTTCCACCGGACTGTCATTGAGTCCTAAGGGATAGTTGGTCTCAGCTGCCTGGTCCCAACGGCCGGGGCGCTCGCAGTCTAGGCCTGCGAGCTTTCCGCCGAACGGGCGTGCACAGGTGCCTTGACGGGAAGCAAGAGCAAGAAGCCGATCGCAAGTACCAGCATGATGCCCAAGATGCCGTAGCGTTGTGCGCCGCCATCCGGGAAGTAGTTCAAGGCGATAACCACGGCAGCGGTGAAAAGCGTGGGCGCCAAGAAGCTGACCGCGCGCCCCGTGGTGGCGTAGAGGCCAAAGAGTTCGCCTTCACGGCCTGACTCGGCCAGGCGAGCAACGAACGCGCGGGACGAAGATTGTGCCGGTCCAACGAACAGGCACAAGAACAACCCGAAGATCCAGAAGCCACCGGCACCGGGGGAGAAGAACACTCCGAACCCGGCAAGGAGCAGGCCTATCAGGGATCCGAGGATGACCTTCTTGGGTCCAATTCGGTCATCCAACCATCCGCCGAACATGGCACCGAGGGCGGCCACGACGTTTCCGGCGATCGCAAACACGATCACTTGGGAGAGTGTGAACCCGAACGTCACGGAGGCAATCACGCCGCCGAACGTGAAGACGGAGGCCAGGCCATCGCGGAAGATGGCCGAGGCAATGAGGAAGTACACCGTGTGGCGATCCGTCTTCCAGAGTCCGGCGATGCGGCGAAAGAGCAATCGGTAGGACTCGAAGAAGCCCACCTTTTGGGCCCGCACGCCTTTGTTCTCAGGGACTGCAAAAAGCACGGGAAGGCCAAACACGAAGATCCAGAGGGCGCTGAAGAGCGCTACGAGTCTGAGGTTGAGCGCGTCTTCGCTTGAGGAGCCCCACCAGTCCACTACTGGTTGCACGAATCCAAACAGCACAATCGCGAGTGCCACGATGCCGCCCAAGTAGCCCATGCCCCAACCGAAGCCGGAGACCTGGCCAATGGTTTTTGGTGTGGAGATTTGGGAGAGCATCGCGTTGTAGTTGATCGCGGCAAACTCGTTGAAAATATTGCCGGCAGCAATGAGCACCACGCCTAAGAGCAAGAAATTGGGGTGTGGATACACAAAGAAGCACAGCGCCGTGAGTCCTGCGATCAGGAACGTGTTCACGCCGAGCCAAAAGCGACGTCGACCACTGGAATCAGACCTCAGTCCGGTCACCGGGGCAAGAAGAGCAATCAGCACGCCAGCAATCGAAATGCCCGCGCTCAGCAGCGCCGAATTCTGATCCTCGTTACCGAAGAGGGAACTGGTCAAATACACCGTGAACACAAAGGTGGTCATGACGGCGTTGAAGGCTGCAGAGCCCCAATCCCACGCGGCCCAGGCCCACACTTGCTTCGAAATGGTGCGCTTCGTTGGAAGCGCTGTGCGTGAGAAATCCGGCTCATTCGCCGCAGAGAAACTCATACCCATCACACTAGTCAGAATGTCCAGAGGATCAACAAAATGTGGCTGAACGTTCAAGTGATTGGGCTAAAAGTGTTAAGGTAAAAGAGGCTCTTTCTATCCCGCTTCTTTTCCCATTCGGGATTTCTTGTTGCTACCTGCCGCTGCCCAGACTCACCATCGGAGGACACGTGCTCTTAGTGCTCATTTCCCTGTTTGCGGTTGCCATGCTGGCTCCGCTGATATTTAGGGTGATGCGCCGAGCCGCCTTCTACGTCCTCGCAGCCGTCCCAGCGCTGGCCTTCGTTTGGCTCATCGCCAACTTCCCACGCTTCATTCACGCGGATCAATCAGCGCTCAACGAAGCCCCCAACGCGCCACCGTTCGAAGTGTACGAATGGGTCCCCGTCCTTCACCTTGAGCTCGCGTTCCGCATGGACGCGCTCGCAGCCATCCTGTGCTTGCTCATTCTTGGCGTGGGTGCCCTGGTCCTGTTCTATTGCGCGCGGTACTTCAAAAACGACGACCCCTACCTCGGCTCCTTCGGGGCGCAGCTCCTAGCCTTCGCCGGCGCCATGTTCGGCTTGGTCACCTCCGATGACCTCATTGTGCTGTTCATCTTCTGGGAAATTACCACCATCCTGTCCTACCTGCTGATCGGGTACGCCCGCGAGCGCATCTTCGCTCGACGCTCCGCCCACCAAGCGTTGATTGTCACCACGTTCGGTGGGCTCGTGATGCTCGTGGGCCTGATCATTCTGGGCGAAACGGCGGAGACCTACCGCATCTCCACATTGCTCAGCCGTGCCGAAGAAATCGTTGCCAACGGCGTGCTTGTCGACATTGCCATCCTGCTGATCCTCGTAGGAGCTGTCAGCAAGTCAGCGCTGGTGCCGTTCCACTTCTGGCTGCCCGGTGCCATGGCAGCCCCCACCCCCGTGTCCGCATACCTTCACGCTGCCGCGATGGTCAAAGCCGGTGTGTACCTCGTGGCCCGACTCGCGCCGTCGTTCTCTGAAACCGCGTATTGGGAAATCACCGTGCTGGGGCTGGGACTCTGGACCATGCTCGTGGGCGGATGGCGCGCATTGCGGCAAACCGATATCAAGCTGGTCCTCGCGTATGGAACCGTCTCCCAACTGGGTTTCCTGATTCTGGTGGTGGGCTCTGGCACAGCGAATGCTGCAATGGCAGGCATCGCGCTCATGCTGGCGCACGGACTGTTCAAAGCCGCGCTCTTCTTGGTGGTGGGCATCATCGACCATCAGGCCGGAACCCGCGATCTGCGCCAGCTCTCGGGCTTGTGGAAGTCCGCGCCGAAGCTGTTCGTGGTGGCGGCTCTGAGCGCCGCATCTATGGCGGCCGTGCCTCCGCTCTACGGTTTTGTGGCCAAGGAAGCGGTCTATGAGACGTTCGTGCAGCAAGCGAGCGAAGGACCGCTAGAACTGTTCATGCTGATCGGCATCGTGGCCGGATCCATGCTCACCGTGGCGTACTCGGCGCGGTTCTTCTGGGGCGGATTCGCCTCCAAGAAGGACGTTCCAGACACCAAGTTTAAGCCCGTCCCATGGCTCTTCTTGCTGTCCCCGGCCATCCTGACCGTCTTCACCGTGGTCATGGCGTTCATCCCGGGCGTCTTCGAGACCATCATCAAGCCGTATGCCGGGCTGTTCCCCGCGGCCGAGGAACCCGTCCACTTGGGACTGTGGCACGGCTTCACGCTGGCGCTGGGGCTGTCCGTGCTCACGCTGCTGGTGGGTGCGCTGCTGTTCGTGACGCGCGACGGCGTGGCCTCGCTTCAAGATCGCCTCTACCCGTTGCTAGACGCAGAACGTTTTTACCGCCTCACTATCGGCGGACTCGACCAAGTGGCCGTATGGGTCACGGGCCGCACGCAGCGTGGTCAGTTGTCCTTCTACCTGGTGATCATTTTGCTGGTGGCGTGCTTGGCGCCGGGCACCGTGATGCTGTTGTACGGCATTCCAGAACCGGGGAATCTGACGGCGTTCGATTCGCCGGTGCAGCTCATCATCGGCGCGTGCGTTGCTGTGGGTGCCATCGCCACCATCTTCGCGGACAAACGATTCCTCTCCGTCCTCATGGTGTCCGTCACCGGGTACGGCATGGCGATCTTCTTCGCCGTTCAAGGCGCCCCGGATCTTGCGCTGACGCAGCTGTTGGTGGAGACCATCACGCTGGTGGCGTTCGTGCTGGCATTGCGCGTTCTTCCGCCCGAGCTGGGACCATCCAAGTCCGCGATCCCCAAGCCAATCCGCATTTTGGTGGCCGTTCTCTTCCCGATCATCATTGTGATTGCCGCGATCGCTTCTATGTCAGCGCGCATTCACACGCCGATCTCGCTGGAGTTCCCACACTTGGCCTACGAGGGCGGCAACGGTAAGAACGTCGTGAACGTGGCGCTCGTGGACCTGCGAGTCTGGGATACCTTCGGCGAAATCACGGTGCTTGCGGCGGCTGCCACGGGTGTGGCTAGCCTGATCTTCGTGATGAGCCGCGGCGATCGTCGCCGTCGTGCCACCGACGTGGCCCCGGGAACCATCGGACGGACGAGACGAACCGGCAAGACCACCGAGCAGGTGGCCGCGCTCTCCGTGGCTCGGCGCTTCATGAGTTCCACTACGGATGAGTGGCTCCTTGCCGGCCGCACGCTCGCGCCGGAGCGCCGCTCCATCATCTTCGAAGTGGTCACCCGCTTGATCTTCCACACCATGATTTTGGTGTCTATCTACTTGCTTCTGGCCGGGCACAACGCCCCGGGTGGCGGCTTCGCCGGCGGCTTGTTGGCTGGCCTCGCGCTGACGGTGCGCTACCTCGCCGGTGGTCGCTTCGAACTCGCAGAAGCTAGCCGCGTCAGCGCAGGTACCTTGCTGGGTGTGGGCATTGCCATCGCGGCATTCTCAGGAATCGCTCCTTTGTTCTTCGGCGGTCAGATCTTTGAGAGCGCGGCCATCGAGTATTCGCTGGGCATCTTGGGGGATCACAAATTCGTGACCTCGACCTTCTTCGACATCGGTGTGTACATCGTGGTGCTCGGCCTGGTGATGGACGTGCTGACGAGCCTCGGTTCAGAGATCGATCAGCGCATGGAAAGCGTGGATGAAAATCACTCGCACTCAAAAGCGGCCCTTCACCCGGTAGGAGGAAACAAGTGAGTATCAACATCACCCTCCTGATCGTCTCCGCCATTCTCATGGCGTGCGGCGTGTACTTGCTCTTGGAACGAAGCCTGACGCGCGTGCTCTTGGGAATTGTGCTCGCAGGCAACGGCGCTAACTTGCTGTTGTTGACCACGGGCGGCGCCCCTGGCCTCGCTCCGATTTACGAAAGCGGCGTGGACAGTACCGAGTACTCGGATCCCTTACCGCAGGCGCTGGTGCTGACTGCCATCGTGATCACGTTCGCCGTGACGGCTTTTGTACTGGCGCTCATCTACCGCGGCTGGGTGCTCGCTCGCCAAGATGACGTGGCGGATGACCCCGAAGATATTCGCGTGGCCGAGCAGCCGCACTTCGACTATGAGGAAGACGCCGAAGTGCCGATCGAAACCACGGAATTCGCCAAGCTATCGGAGACCATCATCAACCACCCGGCCGAAGCCGAGGAAACACCGGGCATCGCCCGCGTGAAATCGGACGTGTCCACTGAGTCAGCAAACGAATCAGAGAACGAATCAGCGAACCAAACTCACGGAGGGGACAAGCGATGACTGTTCAAGCTATTGCCTTTGCACCCCTGGCCGTCATCTTGCCGTTGCTGGGTGCTGCCCTCGCGTTCGCGTTCCGGCGGCGCCGTCATGCACAGCGGGCGCTGACCATCTCAGCTTTGACACTCACGCTCATGCTGGAGATCTGGCTCCTGATTGGCGCCTACCAAAACGGCGCGCAAGCGGTCTTGATCGCCAACTGGGCGCCGCCTTTTGGCATCGCGCTAGTGGTGGATGAGTTCTCTGGCCTCATGCTGGTGGTCTCGAGCGTGGTGAGCCTCGCGGTGTTGCTGTTCTCCACCGGTCAGGGGGATACGGACTCGGATCAGGATGGGCCCATGTCCATCTTCCACCCCACGTATTTGATTCTGATGGCGGGCGTCTCCAACGCCTTCTTGGCGGGGGACTTGTTCAACCTGTACGTGGGCTTCGAAATGCTCTTGACGGCGTCCTACGTGCTGCTCACCATGGGCGGCACGGGCCCGCGTATCCGCGCCGGCATCACCTATGTGGTGGTCTCCGTGATCTCCTCGATGCTGTTCTTGCTGGCGATCGCCATGATCTATTCGGCCACCGGCACCGTGAACATGGCGGATCTGGCCATCAAGCTCGGCGAGCTACCTCTCGAAACCCAAATGATGCTCCACATCATGCTGTTGGTGGCCTTCGGTGTGAAGGCGGCGGTCTTCCCGCTGTCCTTCTGGCTCCCGGACTCCTACCCGACGGCCCCGGCTCCGGTTACCGCGGTGTTCGCGGGCTTGCTCACCAAGGTGGGCGTGTACGCGATCGTGCGCACCGAGACCCTCCTATTCCCCGGGGACAGCCTGAACACCATGCTCATGATCGCGGCGCTGCTGACCATGATCGTGGGAATCTTGGGCGCCATCGCGCAGTCGGAGATTAAACGTGTGCTGTCCTTTACTCTGACCAGCCACATTGGATACATGCTCTTTGGCCTGGCGCTCGGCAACCATCAGGGTCTCGCGGCCACCGTCTATTACGTGGCGCACCACATTATTGTGCAGACCTCCTTGTTCTTGGTGACCGCTCTGATTGAGCGCCGGGCCGGTAGCTCCAACGTGGACCGCTTGGGATCGCTCGCGAAGCTGTCCCCGCTGTTGGCGGTGCTGTTCTTCATCCCGGCGATCAACCTGGCGGGCATCCCACCGTTCTCCGGATTCCTCGGCAAACTGGGCCTGATTCAGGGCGGCGTGGAGAACGGCTCGACCGTGGCGTGGGTTCTGGTGGCGGGTTCCATCATCACGAGCCTGCTGACCCTGCATGCGATTGCCCGCGTCTGGAACCGTGCGTTCTGGCGTAAGGCCGAAGAAGCGGAGAACCCCGATCCGCTGCTGACCACCCACATTCCCTCCCGTCGCGAGGCCGCGCAGAACCGCTCGAAGGCTCGCGAAGCTGCCGTCCTTGCGGCTGCCACGGAGAGCCCGGCGGCCGCTGCCGTCAACAGTGATGTGGGGGATGAGCCCGAAATTACGACGGCGCAGCTTCTGCCGGCGCCCATGGTTGCGCCGACCGCGGCTCTAGTTGCGATCGGAGTAGCGCTCACCATCTTTGCTGGGCCGCTCTTCGCATTCTCAGATCAAGCGGCCGCCCAGATGCTCGAGCGTGCCCCGTATATTGAGGCCGTGATGGGTGGCGCGGATCAGGTTCCCGTGGAGATGGGAGGCACCAAGTGACTCTTCGGAAGATGAAGAAAGCGCGCGACCGCTCCAAGCTCACCCTCATCAACGAACTTCCACTGTTGGTGTGGCTGGTGTTCGTGTGGGTGGTGCTGTGGCAGAACTACTCGCTGGGCAACATCGCTTTCGGTCTGGTGCTGGCGCTCATCATCGTGAACTACTTCCGATTGCCGCCCGTAGAGCTCTCCGGCCGCTTCAATGTGTGGTTCGCGATTCTCTTTGTCTTTGACTTCATCAAGGACATTTTTGTGGCGTCCTTCCAGCTCGCGTGGGTTGCACTCGTCCGACCCACCACTGTCCGGAACGCCGTGATCGGCGTGCCCTTGCAGACGCGGCAAGATTTGATTGTGACGTTCGTGGGCCACGTGACCACCTTGATCCCCGGCTCCCTCGTGATCGACGTTGACCGTCGCACCTCCACCTTGTACTTGCACGTCTTCGATGTTCGCACTGAGGAAGACCTCGAGAAGATGCGACGCAAGGTCTGGCGCACCGAGCGCCAAGTGCTCTCGATCATGGGCACTAAAGAGGAATACGAAGCCATGAAGGCCTCGGCCAAAAAGACTCTCGAAAACAAGAACACCCAGGAAAACAAGCCAGCAGCCGGCAAGGAGGTCAACTCATGATGACCATCGTGGTGTGGATCTGCGGCATCCTCATGTCCATCGGCGCTATCGGCGCCATCTATCGCGTGGCGAAAGGACCCTCCATCTTGCAGCGCGTTCTGGCCACGGACGTCTTGTTGATCATCATCGCTAGCGCGCTCGCCCTGGACATGGCTATCAACAAACACACCAATCACATGGCGTTCGTGCTGATTGCGTGCATCGCCGGATTCATTGGCTCCGTGACGGTGTCCCGTTACGTCTACCACCGGGACGGTATGAAGTGATCACTCCTGAAGATTGGGCTCCCGCACGGGATATCGTGACCGCCGTGCTGTTGCTGATTGGCGCTCTCATGTCCATGGCAGCTGGCGTGGGCCTGTGGCGGTACCCGGACCTGCTTTCGCGCATGCACGCCGCTACCAAGCCTCAAGTCTTGGGCTTGTTCTGCTTGTTGCTGGCCGTGGTGGTGCAACTGAACCAGTGGGTGTGGTTACCGGTGTTCGCGTTGGCGTGGGGTTTGCAGTTGCTGACCTCACCCGTGAGCGCGCACATGGTGGGACGCGCCGCGTACCGCACCAAGCACTTGCGCCAAGACATCCTGATTAAGGATGAGCTCAAAGGCGTTGTGGATCGCGCCATCAGAAACGATTCCGCCAAGAAGTAAATCCCTCAAAAAAGACACAAAAGGGGCGGCGCCCGAACCACGGTAAGTGGATTCGGACGCCGCCCTAAAAACTTCTAGAGACCCTTTAGACCTCGTCGAGGTTGCGGTTGTACTTCTGGAGCGCGCGCTGGGTGCCGCGGTTGGTGAGCACCTGGATGACGCCCATGACGATGGATGAGAACACGGTGAAAGCAAGGACCTGCTTGAGGGACTGCTCGCGCTGCGCGTCAGCGTCCATCATGTTGGGGGATTCCTTGCCCGTGGACTTCTTCCAG
Source organism: Neomicrococcus aestuarii (assembly GCF_014201135.1). NCBI lineage: Bacteria > Bacillati > Actinomycetota > Actinomycetes > Micrococcales > Micrococcaceae > Neomicrococcus > Neomicrococcus aestuarii. The sequence goes on from NZ_JACHDR010000001.1 coordinate 2,147,164, forward strand.
ACAATGTCCACGATCTTCTTGCCCAAGAAACCAGCGGCGATCGAAGCCAACGATGCGCCGACCTTCAAAACAACGTTCACGAGTTTTCTCCTGATGGTTCGTTACGGGTGACGACGCGAGGCATCGTCGTCGTAATGTCGTCTCTCAGCATATAGGGAGCTACACTGGTTCAACTGATTAACGACAGGGGAGCGCACGTTTTCCGGCACCGGCAACGGGGCAGGACTACAGGGCGCTGAGAGTGCGATACATCGCAGACCCTCGAACCTGATCCGGTTAGTACCGGCGCTAGGGAGTCGAGTTTCTCGGGGTGCGTCGATGCACCCTCCCCTCCTTTTCTAAGGAGGAAACCTTGAGCACGTCTACAACCACGCCCACGCCGAAAGTCTCTCTTGCGTGGCGCCCCACCGACATCGTGGTGGCTGCCGTTCTCGCCGTCGCGTGCGGTGTGATTTTCTGGGCCTGGAACTCGTCCTACCAAGTACTAGCACCCTTGTGGGTAGCGTTCCCGCCGTCCTCATCTCTCATCAACGGCATGTGGCTTTTCCCGGCTGTGCTGGGCGGACTCATCATTCGGAAGCCCGGAGCCGCTCTTTTCGTGGAGCTTGTCGCGGCCATCATTTCCGCGTTTTTGGGCTCTAGCTTCGGCATGACCGTCATTGCCTCCGGCCTGATTCAGGGTTTGGGTGCGGAGCTGATCTTCGCGTTCTTCATGTACCGCAAGTTCAACGTCGTCGTGGCTCTGCTCGCTGGTGCCGCGACCGGCCTCTTCGGCGGTATCAACGACGCGTACATCTTCAACTGGTACCCCGAATACTCCGATACCTGGAAGCTCATCTACGTGCTGGGCACCGTGGTTTCCGGAGCAGTTGCCGGCGTGGTGGCGTGGGTGCTGACTCGCGCGCTGGCCCGAACGGGTGCGCTGTCGGCCCTGCGTTCGCGTAACGCCGCTAACGAGCCGGTCGCCCGCTAAGCATGACTACTCAACTCTCAGCCCGCGTGATTCCCGCGCGCGTCCACGCTCGTGACTGGAGCTGGCGTCACGCGGGCCGTGAGTTGCCGGCAGTACACGGCTTGAACGTGGAGATTGAACCCGGCCAGAAGGTGCTGCTGATTGGGCCTTCGGGCGCGGGCAAGTCAACGCTCTTACACGCGATGGCCGGTGTCTTGCACCCGGATGAGGACAATGCCTCCACCGGTTCCCTCGAGATCAACGGCATCCCGGCCTACGGGCAGCGCGGGGTCGCCGGGCTCATGCAACAGGATCCCGAGACGCAAGTGATTCTCTCCCGCGTGGGCGATGACGTCGCATTCGGCGCAGAGAACCTCGCAGTCCCGCGCGAGGAGATATGGCCCCGGGTCAGCGCTGCGCTTGAAGCGGTAGGCTTGGACGTTTCCTTGGACCATTCCACCGCGCGCTTGTCCGGAGGTCAGAAGCAGCGCTTGGCGCTCGCGGGAATTCTGGCGATGCGCCCCGGTCTTCTCCTGCTTGATGAGCCCACCGCCAACCTGGACCCGGACGGGGTGCTAGAGGTCCGCGACGCCGTCCTGGCCAGCATCGCCGACTCCGGCGCCACCGCGATTGTGGTGGAGCACCGGATCGCGGAGTGGGCGCGCCACATGGATCGCGTGCTGGTGCTGCAGCCCCACGGCGGGATCTCCCACGACGTTCACCCCGAGCGGCTCTGGTCGGATGCGGATTTACGCTGCGAGCTGGCTGCGGCAGGCGTGTGGGTTCCTGATTTTGAGTACGACGACGCCCGCTCGCCTCGTGTGGGCACCGCTGAGGATTCGCGGGTCTTGTTGAGCGCTCGTGGGCTTGCGGTATCGAAGGAAGCGCCACATCGTCGGACCTTTTGGGCACGACGCTCCGGGGGCGAAGGATCGCGAAAGAGCGCCCCGTCGCCGGTTCTGACGGGGATAGACCTTGAACTTCGCGAAGGTGAAGCCGTCAGCGTGATCGGCAAGAACGGCGCCGGAAAATCCACGCTGTTGCTCACCCTCGCCGGACTACTGGAAAAGCATGGGGGCGAGCTCGAAGCCAGCACGGAACTGCGCGGACACCTCAAGAGTCCAGACCCGTTCTCGTGGCGTGCGCCGGAACTCGTAACCCGCGTGGGCACGGTGTTTCAAGAACCCGAGCACCAGTTCGTCACCCCGAGCGTCCGCGAAGAACTCGCGTTCGGCCCCCGGCACGCGGTGCACCCGGAAACGGGTCAGCCGCTCTTTACCGAGGAGGAAGCGCAAGAGCGCGTGAATCAGCTCCTTGCGCGATTGCACTTGAGCCACCTCGCTGACGCCAATCCGTTTACGCTGTCGGGTGGGGAGAAGCGTCGCTTGTCCGTGGCCACCGTGCTTGCGGCTGGGCCACGCGTGCTGTTGCTGGACGAACCCACCTTTGGACAGGACGCCAACACGTGGGCCGAGCTGGTGGCTCTGTTGAGAGAGCAGCTTGCCGCAGGAACGAGCTTGGTTGCCGTAACCCACGACGACGCCTTCACGCGAGCGTTGGGTGCCACCACGTTCCGCGTCGGGGAACAATCAGCCGGTGAACGACCAACTGGGGAACAACCCAACGAGGAACATCCGAGTGGGGGTTCCCTGTGAGCGTGACGAATTTCGACATCTCCGCAGACGCCAAGCTCCAACGCCGGGCCGTTCTCTTGCGGGCCAACCCGCTGTCCAAACTAGTGGCAGTTCTGGCGGCCACGCTGCCGCTGGTGGTCACGATGGACTTTGTGAGCGCTGCCGTAGTGCTGGTGGGAACGCTCGCACTGTTGCCGCTCTCGGGAGTCTCGCCCGTGCTGTTCTTCCAGCGCGCATGGATCCTGGTGGTGGCGTCCCTTCTCACCGTGTGGGGAACCGCGATCATCGCCGAAGACTCAGGACGTACTCTGCTCGATCTAGGGACCTACAGCATCTCGGAAGGATCGCTGTCCTTAGGAGCGGCCACGGGACTGCGCGCTATTGGCATCGCGGTACCCGCAGTGCTGGTCATGGCGTCCACCGATCCCACGGACCTCGCCGATGCACTCGCTCAGCGCGCCAAGTTGCCGCACCGCTTTGTCCTAGGCGCGCTCGCAGCCATGAGGCTACTCGGCTTGCTCGCGGAGGAATGGAAAACCCTCGGCATGGCCCGCCGCGCGCGCGGAGTCGGATCCTTCGGATCGCCGTTGGACCGCATCAAAGCCAACACCGGACAAGCGTTCGGACTCATGGTCCAAGCCATCCGACGCGCTTCCAGACTCGCCCTCAGCATGGAAGCAAAAGGCTTTGGCGGTCACCACCGGACCTGGGCGCGACCGTCCACGTTCTCCCTGCTTGACCTCTGGGTACTCCTGGGAGGCCTAGCGCTCGGCGCGCTCGCAGTGTGGGCCGCGTTAAGCGCTGGCACCTGGAATGTGGTTTGGATGAACAACTAGATCGGGTACCACGTGCTCTGAGGCGCGGAACCTGAACTACATAATCTGATCCACAAGCCCTTGAAGCTCGCGGTGCAACGCCTCGTTGCGGGACACCTCAGTGCCGTCGATCTTGTTTACTGGCGCCAACAAACGCACCGAAGACACCAGCCACACGGCGTCCGCTTCATGCAAGTGGTGCGGCTCGAGCGGGCCGTAGCCGAGCTCCCAGCCGGCCTTCTCGGCGGCGGCAAAGATCGCGCCCTGCGTGGTGCCCGGAAGGATGCCGGTCTCCAAGATGGGCGTCGTGAGCTTCTTGACTCCGTCGACTTCGCTTGCGATCAGCACCGAGGACGTGGGGCCTTCAAGGACCAGTCCGTCGCTCGCAACGAAGATCACGTCGTCCGCACCGTGATGGTGCGCGTGGCGAAGGGCTGCCATATTCACGGCGTAGCTGAGCGTCTTCGCTCCCATGAGAAGCCACGGGGCACGATCCGCCACGGTGGAGTCGTAGCCGCGCTCAAGCAGCATCACGTCGATGCCGTTCTCGCGCTGTTCAAGAATGGACTTGGACACCGGCGAAACCATCACCCAAGCGGTGCCGTGTTCGGCACCCTCGGCGCCTCGCGTGACCACAATCTTCACGGCCGCTTCCAGCGTGACGGAAGCTGCGTCGTCGTACTCCTTCAAAAATTCTGTCACCGCGGTATTAACGGCAGTGCGGAAGGCTTCCTCAGTAGGAATCGTGATCTCCACGGATGCTGCGGAAGATCGCATGCGGGCCAAGTGAGCGTCCAATTTGCGTACCGCACCATCGCGGTAGTGCGCCGTCTCGAAGATGCCATCGCCGCGCGTGACGCCCTGATCCAGAACGGACAATTGCGGGGTGTTCGGATCCGCAATGCGGCCGGCAGGATGAGCAGATTCGATGAAAACGAGAGCAGTCATGGCGTCCAGCCTATAACCGCTAGGGTGCGCCCGCGGAACAGAATAAGCTGACATGCATGATTATTTGTCCGGGGAGGGGAACCGGTGCTTGATTTCTCCTGGCTGTGGGGCGATATCCCACGCTGGCTGTCCGTAATGTGGACCGTTATTGATATGGGAATCCGTATTGTCATGCTCGGTGTAGTGCCCGGCAATCGGCGCCCCACCACCGCGATGGCGTGGCTGCTAGCCATCTTCTTCATCCCCATTCTGGGTTTGGCGCTGTTCTTGCTGTTCGGCAACTTCCGGATGTCACGGCGTCGTACTCTGCGGCAAGCGGTCATCAACGAACGTGTGCTCTCCGAAACCAAGCACCTGGACTTGGACGACGAAGATCAAAACCTTCCCGGCTGGGTTCACTCCGCCGTGGCCATGAATCGCCGGCTCGGCGGAATGCCGCTGGTACGCGGAAACTCCGTGGAATTCCTGACCGATTACCGCGAATCCATTCAAGCGATGACCGAAGCCGTGCGCACCGCCCGAAGCTACGTGCACGTTGAGTTCTATATTGTGGGCGATGACGACGAAGTGGTCGGCCCGTTCTTGGACGCTCTGGTGGCCGCGGCGGATCGCGGCGTGAACGTCCGGTTCCTGTTTGACCACCTGGGCACCATGCGAGTCTCGGGATACCGGAAGCTGCTGAAGCGGCTGGATGATTCGAAGATCAGCTACCGCCGCATGCTGCCGCTAGCGCCCGTGCACGGCCAGTGGCGTCGGCCGGATCTGCGCAACCACCGCAAGATCGTGGTGGTGGATGGGACCGTGGCTTTCACGGGTTCTCAGAACCTGATTGAGCCCGGGTATAAGCGTGCCGCGTCCCGCCAGATGGGTCGCGAATGGGTGGAGCTCATGGCGCGCGTGCGTGGTCCGCTGGTGGCGAGCCTCGACGTGGTGTTCACCACCGACTGGTCCCAAGAGACGGATGAGAACCTGCTCGATGACGTCCGCTCTATCACTCCGCTCAACGAACCCGGTGCGGTGTCCGGGCAGTTGGTGCCATCTGGACCTGGATTCTCCGCCGAGAACAACCTCCGCCTTTTCACGACGTTGATCTATTCAGCGACGCGCGAGCTCCGCATCACCAGCCCCTACTTTGTTCCGGATGATTCCCTGCTGTACGCCGTGACCACGGCGGCCCAGCGCGGCGTCAAGGTCAAGCTCTACGTGTCCGAACGCGGCGATCAGGCGCTAGCTCACCACGCGCAGCAGTCCTACTACCGATCCTTGCTGACCGCGGGCGTGGAGATTTACCTCTACGAAGCCCCGCACGTGCTGCACACCAAGTGCTTCACCGTAGACAACGAGGTCGCCGTTTTTGGCTCCTCCAACATGGACATGCGTTCCTTCTCCTTGAACTTCGAGATCAGCATGATGCTGCTGGGCCCGGAGATCGTGGAGCGTCTGGACAAGGTCATGGACGAGTACGAATCCAAGTCCAAGCGCGTGAAGCTGGGCATGTGGAATGCGCGGACGCCGTTCGAGCGGTGGAAGGACAACGTCGCACGGCTTTCGGCAACGCTGCAGTAAGTGCCTTTAGCCCGGGAACTCGGCGCCCAGTGTGCCGAGCACCCCGAACGCCTTCGCGCGCAGTTCGTCCCATTCCTCTTCCGGCACGGAGTCCGCGGTGATAGCGCCGCCGATTCCCAAGGACAGATCCCACGAGCCATCTTGGGTTTGCTGCATCAAGAGCGTGCGGATCACCACTGAGAGGTTCATGCCGCCGTTACGGGAGAAGTACCCGATAGCACCTGAGTAGATGCCGCGCGGGTGCCAGTCCTCAAGCCGGTCCAGGATGTTCATGGTGGAAATCTTCGGCGCCCCCGTCATGGAACCGGCAGGGAACGCCGCTCGCACGGCTTCTGCTCGGGAGATTTCCGGACGCAACTGCGCGTCGATAGTGGAGACCATTTGGTGCACGGTCGCGTAGCTTTCCACAGCCAAAAGCCGCGGCACCCGCAAGGTGGCCGGGTACGCCGAGCGCACTAAGTCGTTGCGCAACAAGTCCACAATCATGATGTTCTCCGCGCGATCCTTGGGGCTTGTCGCGAGCTCGTGCTTGAGCGCCGCATCCTCCACCGGATCCGCGAGCCGCCGCCGCGTGCCCTTGATGGGCTCAGCTCGCATGAGTCCATCAAGGGAGATAGACAGGAATCGTTCGGGGGAAGAACTCGCAATACTCGTAGCGCCAAAGCGACCAAACGCCGCGTACGGCGCCGGCGACCGGTCCTTGAGTGCCAAGTAGATCGCCCACGGATCCGCAGTGCTCGCGCGAGCCGAAACCGAGGACGTCAAGCAGACCTCGTACGTATTGCCCTCGAAAATCTCGCGTTGCGCTTCCTTGATTTTCGCGAGGTACGTTTCGTGGGAATCGCGAATGCTGAACGACCCTGCCAAGGTGAGCGCGGCGTCGTCGTCCTCAATCTTTTTAGTATCAACTGCAACCGAGCCCGCCTCTAGCGACGCAACCGCCGCGGCAACCGAATCAAAAAATTCATCAGCGTCCGCGGATTCAATCGCGAGCGCGTGCGCCGTCTGCGTCTCGTGATCCACAATCACTGCACGCGCTGCACGAATGAGCGCGGCATCCGCGGTGGGGGAGCCGCTCACGTCGGCGCCGCCGAACTCGCGCTTGAGTTCGTAGCCCAACCAGCCGAGCCACCCCAACTCAAAGTCGAGTCCTTCGAGCGCAAGCGGCGGCGCGGACGTGGTCAATCGACGGTCCCACGCGTCATCCAGCCACCCAAAGAACGGGCCAGGAACTACCGCTTCGGCGCCCTGATGCCGAATCCGCGTGACTCCGTCCATGTGCTGCGCCGTGGCCCCGAGAGCGCCGGAGGCGTCCGCGAGGATCGAATACCGGTTGCGCCCCAGCGGATCCTCGCTGCCGGCGGAGGAAGAATGCAACAAGAACGCCTCCGCTGACTCCCCATACAGCTTTTCAAACAGTACGACGGCGCAGTCTTGCGTTTGGTTCTTCGGCAGTTCGAAAGTGCGTGCATGCGCGGGCAAAGCGCGCTGTTGTTCGATTTCGGGGCGGAGCGCCTCGCGGATCGCGGGCAATTCGGTGAGTGCACGCAGGACTGCTTCGGTTTCGGTAGCGCTACCGCGGGCCGCGTTAACGGTGATATCCGCGTCTACGGGTCCATTGTCCGAGTCCATCCAGTGTTGTTCCTGTTGTGCCCAGCGGTCCCAGTGAGGAGCGTAAGTCTCGCCGTCGCGTTCAAGAGCGCGGCGTTTGCGTTCCTCATCCGTCAAGGAAACCCAAATATGAGCGTCGATGAAGCGGGAGGCCGAGCGCGCGTTGGCGCCCACGCCTTCGATAATCACAATCGGCGCCGGGGGAGTAGAGCGTTTCTCGCCTTCGCGGTCCTGGTACCAATCCCACGCGAACCAGTGGGCGGTCTCGCCCCAAAACAGCGGCTCGGCTACTCGTTTCGTGTAGAGGTCGATGCCTTCTTCGAGGCCGTCCCACCCGGGGTAAATGTCTTCAAGGTGGAACAGGGCTACCGGGCGGTGTTTCCGCAACAAAGTAGCGAGCTCGAGGGCGAGCGTGGATTTGCCGGCGCCGGAGCGGCCGTCAATGGCGATGATGGTGCTTGAACCTCGGGACATTAGTCCTGATCTTTGTCCTCTCCGGGCGGCGATGGTTTGCCTGACGGGGCCTCTTCGAGTTCCCGTAGGTAATCAATAATGCCCGGTATAGAGGCTGCAATCAGATCTCGCACGGCTTCGAAGTCGCTTTCCTCGCCGTACCAGGGGTCATAAATGCCCTGATCTTCGATGCCGCGATGCGCCACTTTGGGGTCAAAAGCGCGGAACATGCGAACCTTCGCGCGGTCATGAGCCGTGGGTGCGAGGTGTCGAAGGTGTGCGTAATGTTCATCTTCCATGGCCAGCACCAAGTCCACGTTGGAGAATTCGTGGAGTTCAAACTGGCGGGCTGTGTGCTCGCTCGCGTCATGGCCGAGCGCTTGAAGGATTTCCGAGGCCCGGGAGTCAATCGGATTGCCTAATTCCCACCCAGCGGTTCCGGCCGAGGTGACGAACACGTTGAAGAGACCGGCCTCTTCCGCAGCCGCGCGAATCATGTATTCAGCCATAGGAGAGCGGCAAATATTGCCGGTACACACCACCGCAACCAGAGTCATGCAATGAATGTAGCCCAGAATCTGGCGATTGCAACGAATAACTTCTCGTGAACGTGAATGAAATTGTGGCGTAACAAGCGACGCAATCTATGTTTTAAATCGTTGACATGGGATAACTCAAAAATGTGCGCGTCACTACGGGTCGGCCGTTTCGACCGCGCGCACGGATGAATCCCCATTTCTTCCCGACACCAATCCATTCGCCGCACCCAAAAATGAGATTGAGTCATGCCCGAAAAAACCATTAGCGCGCCTACGCGCCGCTCAGTCGCCAAGGGAATTGCCTGGAGCGCCCCAGTAATTGCAGCCGCTTCCCTCGCCCCATTTGCTGCGGCTTCGCCGGCCCGTTGCCCAGTCGTGACGCCGGGTGGATCGGGCGATCCGTGTGGCCTGAACGCCAAGGCTTACACGCAAGTGGACTACACGCATGTGGTGGACAACAAGGATCCGTATCTAGTAATCACTCAGCGGCTTCAGGTACTTCTTCCTGTTGGTACCACTTTGACGACGGGGCAATCCATCACTTTGACCGTCGATATTGGTGGGGTGACAACCGGGCTAACGGCGACTGCTGTTCTCGAACCCACTGTTACCCAACTTGATGTTGCAGTCACAACGTCCTCCATCAACAATGGCACTGGAACTCGACTCCAAGTCGTTATTACGGCTAACAACAACTACACCTTCAACTCTGCGCTATGGCTGGTATTAACGCTCAAAATTCCATTGAGTAGCATCGCGGCCGTAAGCCTTGGTGGCCTGTTAGGGAATGGAATCACCATCCAGTTGACGTCCGCTACGGCGACGGGGGCAACAGGGTGTGGTGGTGCCGGAAGCATTTTGAGTATCCCGATTCCAAGTGGCGCTGCCGATGATAGCTTGACTCAACTTGCAACTTTTGTTGCCTCTACGTTGAGCGCGCTTGTGAATACGGGGCTTAAGGTCTGCTTGCCGCTCGGTCTCGGTAGCGTCATTTTAAACATTAATGTCTGACAAGTGACCCTTTGAACTCAGGTCCTTTGAGTCTCATTGATGTCATGTGAAGTCGCTCTTTCTACCGCGTTGCTGAACGAATGATTCGGTAGATCCGCAAGTGATAAAGGTGTGGGGTTCGTCAGATCGATCTGACGAACCCCACACCTTTTCTTTCTACTAAGAGGGTTTTTGTGGGTTACCGAACGGCAGCGTCCTGATACGCCGACTGAATTACGGTGCCCCAGTATGGGCCGTACATAACAGTTGACTTAGAACCGTAGCCGTAGCTGTTCACGGAGTTCTGGTAGCCGCTGGATGAGGTGCCCAAGAACCATGGGCCGCCGGAGGAACCTCCGGTCATGTTGCACGGGATGCCCTGGCTGTTGAAGGCCGGGTTGTAAGGATCGTTAGACGAAGGTCCGGTGCAGGAGTACAGCGTCTCGCCGTTGAATGGGCGTGCGGCTGGGTAGCCGAAGGCTTTGTAGGTCTGACCGCGAGCAGCGTTGAACTGGACTCCGGAAGCTCCCACCGTTGCTGCGAGGGTCTTTCCGCTCAAGGTGTTCATGACGGCGAAGCCGGTGTCGTACTGCATGGAACCCTGCGAGCTCCACTGCGTTGGAGCCACGAGCGTGCGGGCGGTGAACTTTCCGTACGGTGCGGCACCGTTCTTATAAGCAGGGACAAAGACGAAGTTCGTGGCGAAAGCGCCGGGACCTTCATTGAGGCAGTGGCCGGCGGTGGAAACCGTGGAGCCGTTGCTGGAGGTCACAGAGTTTCCGGAGCACACGTAGTTCGAGCCACCGAGGGTGAAGAACACCTTGCCGATGTGGCTGACAGGATTCTCACTCACCGCGGAACTCGAAGCGGCCTTGCGCTCAGGAGCTGCGAGCTTGGTAGGTGAGCCGGAAGCGTTGAGCTGATCGACGGACTTGGCGTTGAGGGCCTGTGCGATGTCATTGAGGCTACGCTGAACGGCGGCGGAACCTGCCTTGAGCGTGAGCACATCACCAGGGATCGCGGACTTCATGCGAGCGGCCGTCCAATAGGTGGCTGCCTTCTTCGCCTCGGCGCTGGAAACCTGGTGAGTTTCGACGGAAGCGGAGCTGCCCGCCTTGGTGAGCTGCGCCGTCGTAGTGTCAGCGCTTGCTACCGCGGGAACGAAAGCAGCGGTGACTGCGAGAGAGAGTGAGGCGGTAACGGTTGCGCCCCAGTGAAGTTTTCTCATCTTTGTACCCTTCGTTGATCGGGCGGAGTGATTCGGCCTCGATGAGATGAAACTACCGTTCAACAACAGTTTCAGAAATAGCCATTTGGATAATTTTCTGGGGCGGTTTGTGAAGGGGCTCTACAGAGTAAGGGTGCGGCGGCTAATGCTTAGTGAATGAAGATCAGCAAAACCGCCACCAAGATGAACAGCACGCCGAACGTGGTGTTCATGATGCGTTGACCGCGGGCGCTGCGCGTAAAACGGCGGAAACTTTTGGCTGCGGCCGCGAAGAAGAACCACATCACCAGGACATCGACCAGCACAATCGTGCCTATATAGATGAGGTATTGCGGGAGTAGTGGCTCGCTGGGGCGAATGAATTGAGGTGTGAAAGCGAGGAAGAAAACGATCGCCTTCGGGTTGAGCAGATTTACCCAGACGCCGCGCCGGAACATCGAAAGTGCGGGTTCGTTCTTGCGAACATCGAGCGCAGTTTCTTCTGAAACGGGTTTGGCGAGGATCGAACGGATGCCCAGATACACCAAGTACGCAGCTCCCGCGTAGCGCACCACGTTGAACAGGACGAGGGAATTCGCCACGAGGATACCCACGCCGGCGGCAACGATCAGCACGTGGATGAGGAGTGCAACTTGCTGCCCCAGGATGCCCCAGAAGGAGCGCCGGAAGCCTTCGTTGATGGCGTTCGTCATGGTGTTGATGGCGCCTGCGCCGGGGGTGAAGCTGATGACTACGCTCGCGCCGAGCAGGGATAACCAAAGGGAGAGGGGCACCCAGAAATCATAGGTGGTTCCGCCCCGTTGTTCACCGGAAGTGAACTTGAGTCTACTTCACTCAACTTTGACTTGACATTGTTTTGGGACTGAGTAAAGTTGAGTCCAGATCGCTCAACTGAGTGAAATTGACCGTATACACATCTCGAAAGAAGGAATGCTATGTCCCGTGCAGTTGGCATTGACTTGGGAACCACGAACTCCGTTGTTTCCGTTCTCGAAGGTGGCGAGCCTACCGTTATCGCAAACGCTGAAGGCAACCGCACCACCCCCTCCGTTGTTGCATTCTCCAAGGGCGGCGAAGTCCTCGTAGGCGACATCGCCAAGCGCCAGGCCGTCAACAACATCGACCGCACCATCGCTTCCGTCAAGCGCCACATGGGCACTGACTGGACCGTAGCTATCGATGACAAGAAGTACACGGCTCAGGAAATTTCCGCTCGTACGCTGATGAAGCTGAAGCACGACGCCGAATCTTACTTGGGCGAAAAGGTCACGGACGCTGTGATCACCGTTCCTGCATACTTCAATGACGCTGAGCGTCAGGCCACGAAGGAAGCTGGCGAAATCGCTGGCCTCAACGTGCTCCGTATTGTGAACGAGCCAACCGCTGCCGCTTTGGCTTACGGCCTGGACAAGGGCAAGGAAGACGAACTCATCTTGGTATTCGACCTCGGTGGCGGAACGTTCGACGTTTCCCTCTTGGAAGTTGGCAAGGACGACGACGGCTTCTCCACCATTCAGGTTCGCTCCACCGCCGGTGACAACCGCCTCGGTGGCGACGACTGGGATCAGCGCGTTGTTGACTGGCTCTTGGCTCAGGCTAAGTCCAAGGGCGCAGACCTCTCCAAGGACAAGATCGCCCTTCAGCGTTTGAAGGAAGCTGCTGAGCAGGCCAAGAAGGAACTTTCCTCCGCAACCAGCACCAACATTTCCCTCCAGTACCTCTCGGTCACCCCAGAGGGACCGGTTCACTTGGACGAGCACCTTTCCCGTGCAAAGTTCCAGGAACTGACCGCTGACTTGCTTGACCGCACCAAGAAGCCATTCAACGACGTCATCAAGGAAGCCGGCATCACGGTTTCTGACATTGACCACGTGGTCCTCGTGGGTGGTTCCACCCGTATGCCAGCCGTGGTTGAGCTCGTCAAGGAATTGGCCGGCAAGGAGCCTAACAAGGGCGTTAACCCTGACGAAGTTGTTGCCGTTGGTGCAGCTTTGCAGGCAGGCGTCCTGAAGGGTGAGCGCAAGGACGTTCTCTTGATCGACGTCACCCCACTGTCCCTCGGTATCGAAACCAAGGGCGGCGTGATGACCAAGTTGATCGAGCGCAACACCGCTATTCCTACCAAGCGTTCTGAGACGTTCACGACCGCTGATGACAACCAGCCATCCGTGTCCATCCAGGTGTTCCAGGGCGAGCGCGAGTTCACCCGTGACAACAAGCCACTGGGTACCTTCGAGCTGACCGGTATTGCTCCGGCTCCTCGCGGTGTGCCACAGATCGAGGTCACTTTCGACATCGACGCCAACGGCATTGTGCACGTCTCCGCTAAGGACAAGGGCACCGGCACCGAGCAGTCCATGACCATCACCGGTGGTTCTTCGCTTTCGAAGGATGACATCGAGCGCATGGTCAAGGAAGCTGAAGAGCACGCAGCCGAGGACAAGAAGCGCCGCGAGGCCGCTGAAACCCGCAACGCTGCCGAGCAGTCCGCATACTCGGTGGACAAGCTCCTCAAGGACAACGACGAGAAGCTTCCTGAAGAGGTCAAGACCGAGGTTCAGGCCGACGTCGACGCTTTGAAGGCAGCCCTTGAGAAGCAGGACAACGACGACGAAGTGAAGGAAGCTTTCGACAAGCTCCAGGCTTCGCAGCTCAAGATCGGTGAGGCTCTCTACGCTTCCGATCAGGCTTCCGCGGCTCAGGGCGGCGAGTCCGCTTCTGCTTCGACGGAACCTGAAGAGGACGTAGTGGATGCTGAAATCATCGACGAAGAGTCTGACAACGAGAAGAAGTAAGAGGGGTTGATCTGATGCCGCACCACGGCAACGAGTTCGAACACGAGGCCGAGGAGCCGGTGCGCTTCACGGATAAGCGCAAGATCGATCCCGAGACCGGGGCTGTCCGCGGTGAATCCGCCGCGGACAGCCCCCAGTCCGGAAACGCTCACGAAGAGGTCTCCCCGGCAGGCGAAGCGCATGACACCGATGATGCGCTCAAGCAGGCCGAAGACATCCTCAACAACGCTTCCACGGATGGTGCCGAGTCAGGTTCTGACGAAGACGCCAACACCCGCGAAGCGGAGCTCCGGACGGATCTTCTGCGGTTGCAGGCCGAATACGTCAACTACCGCAAGCGTGTGGAGCGCGATCGTGACGTAGCTCGCCACGATGCCACTCGCTCCACCTTGTCCCAGTTGCTCCCCGTGCTCGATGACCTCGACGCAGCCCGAGCAGCAGGCGACTTGACCGAGGGACCGTTTGCGTCCATCGCCAACAAGCTGGATCAGATCATTGCGAACGCTGGATTTGAGCGCATCAACGAAGTGGGAGTCGCTTTTGACCCCACCGTTCATGAAGCTCTTATGCAGCAGCCCAATGACGAGGTTCCTGCCGATCACGTAGCCATGGTGCTGCGGAGCGGTTACCAGTTCAAGGAACGCGTGGTTCGCGCCGCACAGGTGGTCGTCTCCACGGGACCGGCTGAATAACGCATGATGAAGAGGTGGGGGCTGAGATACTCGGCCCCCACCACACTTCTTTTGAGCAGTCTTATTTCACAAGAAATACCTGAAACACAAAACTCATACACTTACACATTGATTTGAAAGGAGGCGCCTTGTGGCCAGCCAGGATTGGGTAGAGAAGGACTTCTACGCGGTGCTGGGCGTCTCCAAGGACGCCAGCGCAGCTGACATCAAGAAGGCGTACCGAAAACTCGCCCGCAAATACCACCCGGATACCAACGAAGGTAACGCGGAGGCAGAGGCGAAGTTCAAGGACATCACCGAAGCCAACGCCGTGCTCTCAGACCCGGAAGAGCGCCAACAGTATGACGCCATCCGCGCCATGGGATCAGGCGCTCGCTTCCAAGCGCCGGGCGCCGGCGGAACCGCAGGAACCGGCGGATTTGAGGACATCTTTGGTGACATCTTCGGCGGAGGTGGGGGAGGGCGTCGTCGTACTTCCTACTCCACCGGCGGAACCGGCTTCCCCGGCGGAGGCGTCCCACCAGAATTCGCGGATCTCTTCGGAGGCGGCGGCGGATTCGGTCAGCAAGCCCCCACCAAGGGTCGCGACCGCACCGCCTCCACCACCATCTCCTTTGAAGGATCCATCAACGGCACCACGGTGTCCTTCCGCGAGAACAGCGGCGAAACTTTCGATGTGAAGATTCCCGCCGGAATCAAGGACGGGCAGAAAGTCCGCCGCCAAGGCAAGGGCGAGTCCGGCGCTGCTGGCAATGGTGACCTCATCATCACCGTCAACGTCACGCCTCACCCGTTCTTCAAGCGCGAAGACAACAACCTGCGCATCCACGTGCCCATCACTTTCAGCGAGGCAGCCCTCGGCGGAACCATCGAGGTACCCACGCTGACCGGTGAGGTGGTCAAGGTGAAGGTGGCTCCGGGCACCAGCTCCGGCCGAGTCCTTCGCTTGAAGGGCCGCGGCGTGAAGACGTCCAAGGTCACCGGCGATTTGCTGGTAGTGCTCGATGTTGCGGTTCCACAGAACCTCAACGATGAAGCTCGCGCAGCCATTGAAGCGTTCGCAGAAGCAACCAAGGATGCGAATCCTCGCGAGTCACTTTCTGACAAAGCGAAACTGTAGGAGGCGGCCATGATGGATAAGCACACGCCGATCTACGTCATCAGCGTTGCTGCCGAGCTAGCCGACATGCACCCCCAAACCCTGCGGCAATACGACCGCATGGGTTTGGTCTCGCCCTCGAGGCAGGGCGGCCGGCAGCGGCGCTACTCGCGCCACGATGTGGAGACGTTGCGCGAAGTGCAGAGCCTGTCCAAGGACGGGGTTTCCCTCGAAGGGATCCGCCGCATCTTGGAGCTAGAAAACCAAGTGGACGCCCTGCGCTCACGGGTACGCGAGCTCATGGTGGAAGTGCAAGAACTGCGCATCGACCGCCGTCCCGCCGAGGAACTCGCACGCATTTTCGCCGCCGGAATGGCCGGCGAAGTGGTCACGATGCCCAACACCTACCGGCCCGCGCCGCGTCGTCCGGATTGGTTCTACGGCCCGCTAGCGATCGAACGCTAAGCCTCCACGCGCCGGAACGTTAGATCGTGAATGGTGCGCCCAGCCTTGTGCGCCTTGGTTTCGAAGCTCGTGACAATGCGGCCTTCGAAGCGAGGCGCCCAAGACTCGTGCAAGTTCTCAAAATCGGGGGAGTTCGTCAGGACCTCGAGTATCTGATCGGCGTATTCGTCCCAGTCCGTGGCGAGTCGCCACAGCCCACCGGGGCGTAGCACGCGGGCCACGCGGGCCGCGAAGGCATCGTTGACCAGGCGGCGCTTGTTGTGGCGGGCCTTGTGCCACGGGTCCGGGAAGAACACCCAGACTTCGTCCACGCTGCCGTCGTCCAACACATCAAACACCTCGGGTGCGTTCGCCTGAACGCACCGCACGTTCGTCAGCCCGGCCGTCCCGGCCTTGAGCATGAGCTGTGCAAGACCTGGCCGGTACACCTCGACGGCCAAGAAGTTCCGCTCCGGCTCTTCCGCAGCCCGAGCCACCATCGCTTCGCCCAGCCCTGACCCGACCTCAATCACGAGGGGAGCGGTCCGCCCGAAGTGAGCTGCGTCGTCGAAATCAAAATCCTTGCTGACCGAAGTGTCCGCAATATGCCGCGGCACCTCAATGAGGAACTGGTCCGCGTATTTTTCCCACGCGCTGAGGCGGCGGCCCTGCAGACGCGTGCCGCGGCGCACGAAAGACACTGGCTCCGAACGGTAGAGATCGGAATCGAACTTGCTCGACGGAGTTGCGTCACCCTCAAAAGTCATGCGTCAAGCTTAGTGAACTTCTGACGGCAACCGCGCGCTATTTTGGTGCCGGCCCCGTGCTGTACACCACGCCGGCGGCGGGATTTTTGGATGCAAGCAGCTGCGAGACCGTGACGAACTGGTAGCCCTGCGCGCTCAGTTGCTTGAGAATCTCGGGGACGGCGTTCACGGTGCTTGAGTGAATGTCATGCATCAGCACAATCGCCCCCGCGTGGGCGCCGGTGACCGCCTCATCCACCACGGCGGCCGCGTTGCGCGACTTCCAATCCAGCGTGTCCACGTCCCACAACACCACGGGGCTGTGTGTGAGCTGGTTGACCGTAGGACTTGTCGCGCCGTACGGCGGCCGCACGAGCTGCGGTGCGTAGCCCAGCACGTTGGAAATGGCGTCCGAGGTGCTCTCCAGCTCATCGCTGACCCCGTCCTCGCTGAGCGTGGGCAAGGATCGGTGGCTCCATGTGTGATTGCCGATCTCATGCCCCTCGGCGGCCTCGCGCATCAGCGTCTCGGTGTACCGGTCCACGTTGGAACCCACCACGAAAAACGTGGCCTTCGCGTTGTATTCGCCCAGCGTATCCAGCAGTTGCTTCGTGTACGGGCCCGGGCCGTCGTCAAACGTGAGCGCGATGCACTTGGTCACCGCGCAATCCACGCTGGACTGGCTTGGCGGGGCGGCCGCGTCCGGCGGAGCGGTCACGGTTCCGGGGGCTTCACTGCTGACCACAGAGGACGACGACGCAGCTTGCGTAGAGGTTTCCGCGCTCATTCCCGCGGTGCGCACCTTTTTGCCCGCCTCATTCAAGAGCGGCTCAAGATCCGCGGCGGCGATAGTGATGACCGGTGCACCGACGGCTCCCGCGGCCACGGTGTATTCATCAAACTCGAGTAGGCCGTTTCCGGCGGAGTCGAAGTTCAGCGAATCCAGGTAGGTCTCATCGACGTCGGCAAGAGCGTCCGGAAAGACATCGGGGTGCTTGGAGAGTGCGGTCTTGGCGAGTTCAAGAAGCTTGGCCCACGCGGCGTCATCCGTGAAGAGGTCTTTGGTCTCTAGAGCCTGGTGTTCTTGCGGCAAGTACCAGAGCGTGTGATAGCTCGCGGCGCCGGAAGCCCCTAGGAATTCGTAGGCTTCGAGTCGAATGCCAATGGCTTCCTCGGTGGAAGCCGTGAGGACGGGCTGGACGTTGAGTTCAGCGGTGGCGACGCCGGAGTCATCGCCCTCACCGCGGGCTTCTTGGTACCCCGAAATCCACTCTTCGATCACCCTGAGCTGCGCTTCGGAGAGCTCGGCGTGACCGGCCATGCTGAACCACCGATAGAACACCCGCGCGTCGTTGAGGGAGGCGCTTTCTGTGTTCAGCTCGGCGTTCGCGGTGGAAGACAGCGTTGTCTCCGGGGCGCCGGGCGCGGTGGCAATGGGAACCGGCGTGGTGATGGCGGCAGAGTCGCTGTTGCTGCTGCTGTCAGCAGTATTGTCCGTCGAGGTTGGCGCCGTGCACGAGGTCAGGATCAAGGCGCTTGAAGCGACACCTGCCAGCATCCAGGCGGCGGGTCGGGTGGAGTGCTTTCGGGCTTGGCTGAACCATTGGACGGGGCGACGCATACTTCTTAGTCTGCTCCGCGCGCGCTCCCACTCAGGGCACTTTCGAGGGGGTTTGGATCAATTGTTATCTAACTGTTGTCTCCCACGCCGCGTTCCTCGGAGGGAATTTCAGGGTAACTTTCAGGGTTTCGCGGGGTATCTTGAGCGCGCTGTTTGGGATTAGATGGAGATATGAGAAATGGCCTGTTAAGTACTGTCCTGAACGTCATCTGGTTGCTCTTCGGTGGATTGTGGCTGGCACTCGGCTATTTCGTGGCCGGAATTATCTGCTGCATTCTGATTGTGACCATCCCCTTCGGCATTGCTTCCTTCCGCATTGGGCTGTACGCGCTGTGGCCATTCGGGCAAACCATCGTTGATCGTGGCCCCGCACCGGCACCTTTCTCCACGATCGGCAACGTCCTGTGGATCATCGTGGCCGGCTGGTGGATTGCACTGGGCCACATCCTGACCGCCATCCCGATGTTTGTCAGCATTATTGGCATCCCGCTGGGCATCGCGAACCTCAAGCTCATCCCCGTGTCCTTGGTGCCGCTGGGCAAAGTGATTGTGCCGAGCGATTCGCTGTACCCGCGCTACGAGCACTACAGCCGCTAAACCCCACACCCGTTTGGCCTCAGACCGAGCAACACACTCCAAGTACCTGAAAATCAGTACGGAACGGAAGACATCATGAAAGCACTGGCAACCTGCCTCTGGTTTGACGGCAACGCCTCGGAAGCCGTGCGCTTCTACACGGAGCTGTTCCCGAATTCCTCTTCCTCCACGCTCATGGCGTCGCTGGACGCTCCGAAGGAAGCCGGCAACGAGCCGCTGCTGATCAACTTCACGATCAACGGCCAAGCGTTTCAGGCCCTCAACGGTGGCCCGCACTTTAGGCCCAACGAGGCGGTCTCTTTTGTGGTGTCCTGCAAGGATCAGGCGGAAGTGGATTACTACTGGGACGCCATGACGGCCGACGGTGGCGCGGAGTCCATGTGCGGGTGGCTCAAGGACAAATACGGCTTCTCGTGGCAGATTGTCCCCGAACGGTTGGAGGAACTCATGACTACCTCCGATCTGGCGTCCCAGCAACGAATCATGGATGCGTTCATGAAAATGAGGAAGCTGGAAATTGCCGTTATTGAGGAAGCCGCTGCGGCGTCGTCGTAAGCCAACGAAACACAAAGCAAGAAATTGTTATCTTCACTCGAACAATTACGGCTATTCTGAGAAAAGCCGTAATTAAGTCGCGAGCACTACTTGGCACCTTGCCGTTGGGACGCCCGCGCCAACAGAAAGGCAAGAGACATGACGGATCTTGATTCAAGCCTCAGTGGCGTATGGAACTTGGACCCTTCCCACTCCCGTGTGGGCTTTCAGGCTCGCCATGCCATGGTGACGAAGGTTCGCGGCGCATTCAATGACGTCCAAGGGCGGATTGAACTGGACGCGCAGAACATCTCCAACACCAAAGTGGACTTCAAAGTTCGCGTTGAGAGCATTGATACGCGTAACGCCGACCGCGACAACCACCTGCGCACCAACGACTTCTTCGATGCGCAGACGCACCCCTACATCACGTTCGTCAGCACCAACGTTGACCAGGTGGATGAGAACTCGTTCATCGTCTCCGGTGACCTGACCATCCGTGGCGTCACCAAGCCAGTGACCGTACCGCTCGAACTCACGGGCATTCAGAAGGACCAGAACGGATCCTTGCGCGCAGGCTTCGAAGGCTCGCGCCGCATTGATCGCCGCGACTTCGGACTCGAATGGAACGTGGCACTGGACCAGGGAGGCGTCTTGGTTTCCGAGCGCATCTCGCTGGAATTTGAACTTTCCGCAGTCAAAGAGGGCTAGCTGACAAGAGCTATCGCACTCTAGGTTTTTCCACATCAGGTGGGGCATATGAACGCTTTCGGGCGAGCATCGGCCCCACCTTTTGTTTTCCCCGAAAACCTTCCAAAAAATCCTTCGCTCACAGGGAACAAACCTAGCCGCTCCATAGTTGAGTGAAGTAGACTCAAGTTTAGAACGTGTGGTGAGCGGCGTCGTCGTACTGACTGACGCAACGCAACCAGAAAGGACACCCAAACTAGTGGACACCAAATTCACCACCAAGAGCCAAGAAGCTCTTTCCGCGGCGGGGATGAATGCATCCACCGCCGGAAATCCGCAAGTGGAGCCCGCGCACTTGCTCAAAGCACTCATGGACCAGCGCGAATCCGTCGCCGTCGCCCTCCTCAAGGCCGCCGGCGTAGAACCGGACGTGGTTTCCTCGCAAGCCAGCGCCGCCATCAAGTCGCTGCCCGCATCCTCGGGAACGTCCGTGGCCCAAGCGCAATTCTCGCGTGGACTTCTGCAGGTCGTTCAGGCCGCGCAGCAAGCCGCCGAGCGCTACGGGGACACCTACGTGTCCACCGAGCACCTCATCATCGGACTGGCCGCTGACAACGGCAAAGCCGGCGAAGCGCTCCGGAACTCCGGTGCCACGGCCGACGCGCTCAACGCCGCGCTGCCCGGCATCCGCGGAGACCGCAAAGTAGACAACCCGGACCCGGAAAACACCTTCCAAGCCCTCGAAAAGTTCGGCACCGACCTGACGTCCATCGCCCGCGGTGGCAAACTGGACCCGGTCATTGGCCGCGACCAGGAAATCCGCCGCGTGGTGCAAGTGCTCTCGCGCCGCACCAAGAACAACCCCGTGCTCATCGGTGAGCCCGGCGTTGGTAAGACTGCGGTGGTGGAAGGACTCGCCCAGCGCATGGTCGCTGGCGACGTCCCCGAGTCGCTGCGCGGCAAAACCTTGATCAGCCTTGATCTGGGTTCGATGATCGCCGGTGCTAAGTACCGCGGCGAATTCGAGGAACGCCTCAAGGCCGTCCTTGAAGAGATCAAGTCCTCCGACGGGCAGATCGTCACGTTCATCGACGAGATCCACACCGTGGTGGGCGCAGGCGCTTCCGAAGGCGCCATGGACGCGGGCAACATGCTTAAGCCCATGCTGGCCCGCGGCGAGCTCCGACTCATCGGTGCCACCACTTTGGACGAGTACCGAGAGAACATCGAGAAGGATCCGGCGCTTGAGCGCCGTTTCCAGCAGGTGTACGTGGGGGAGCCGAGCGTGGATGACACCATCGCAATCCTGCGTGGACTCAAGGAACGCTACGAAGCACACCACAAGGTGTCCATCGCGGACTCCGCGCTGGTGGCGGCAGCGTCTCTTTCTGACCGTTACATTTCGGGGCGTCAGCTCCCGGATAAGGCCATTGACCTCGTGGACGAGGCCGCGTCTCGACTGCGCATGGAGATTGACTCCGCTCCGGAGGAAATCGACCAGCTCCGCCGTGCCGTGGACCGACTGACCATGGAAGAGCTCGCCCTCGAAGGTGAAACGGACCCATCCTCCGTGGAACGCTTGGCGGCCCTTCGCGAAGAAATGGCCAACAAGAAGGAAGAGCTGGATTCGCTCAACGCCCGTTGGGAATCTGAGAAGGCCGGCCTGAACATGGTGGGCGATCTCAAGGTGCAGCTGGACGAACTACGCTCCCAAGCGGAGAAGTTCCAGCGCGACGGAGAACTGGAGAAGGCTTCGCGCTTGCTCTACGGCGAAATCCCGACGCTCGAGAAGCAACTCGCTGCAGCTCAAGCCGAAGAGGCCTCCGATGTTCCTACCGAACTCATGGTCTCCGAAGAGGTCACCGCGGACGACATCGCCGAAGTGATCCAGGCGTGGACCGGCATTCCGGCTGGCCGCATGCTCATGGGCGAGTCCGAGAAGCTGCTGACCATGGAACAGCACTTGGGTGAGCGGTTGATTGGTCAGAAGGCCGCTGTTGAGGCGGTCTCCGACGCCGTCCGGCGCGCCCGCGCTGGCATCAGCGACCCCAACCGTCCCACCGGTTCCTTCCTGTTCCTCGGCCCCACCGGCGTGGGTAAGACGGAACTCGCGAAAGCGCTCGCGGACTTCCTCTTCGATGATGACCGTGCCATGGTCCGCATCGACATGTCCGAGTACAGCGAAAAGCACAGCGTCTCGCGATTGGTCGGTGCCCCTCCGGGGTACGTGGGCTATGACGAGGGCGGCCAACTGACGGAAGCCGTGCGTCGTCGTCCCTACTCTGTAGTGCTTCTAGACGAAGTGGAGAAGGCTCACCCAGAGGTCTTCGACATCCTCTTACAGGTCCTCGACGACGGCCGCTTGACCGATGGCCAAGGCCGCACCGTGGACTTCCGCAACGTCATCCTGGTGCTGACCTCCAACCTGGGCAGCCAGTTCTTGGTGGATCAGACGCTGGATGGTGAGGCTAAGAAGAACGCGGTCATGGCCGTGGTGAACGCGTCCTTCAAGCCGGAGTTCTTGAACCGACTCGACGACGTCATCATGTTTGATCCGCTCTCCCTCGAGGACTTGAGCCACATCGTGACGCTGCAAGTGAAGCTCTTGAGTGACCGCCTGGCGAGCCGCCGCTTGACCCTCGAGGTCACAGGTGGCGCCTCCGATTGGCTCGCGTTCACCGGCTACGATCCCGCGTACGGCGCGCGGCCGTTGCGCCGCTTGGTGCAGCGTGAGATCGGCGACCGCTTGGCGAAGGCCTTGCTGTCCGGCGAAATCCGCGACGGCGACAAGGTTCTGGTGGGCGTCAACGAGAACGGCGACGGGCTGACCGTCACTGGCTCGCAGGCTGTTCAGGCCACGCAGGCTGCTCAGTAGCGCTCAGCAGCGCAGGCAAAAAAGAAGAGCGTTTGTCCGGCATGTTGTCCGGGCAAACGCTCTTCTTGCGCTTAGGGGTGCTTAATCCTTCGCGCTGCTGCTTGCTTTACTACTACTTGCTTTGCTGCTGGACGTTCCGGATTTCTTCGCAGAGGACGACGACGCAGCCCCGGTTACGCTGGCAGCTGCGGACGAGTTGAGGGGCAAGAGAGAGGTCTTGGTGGTTGATCCCTCGGACTTCAAGAAGCAGACGATCTCACGGTCGCCGTCAGCCCAGGAGTCTTTCGAAGGGCGGCTGTACTCGTAGCGCCAGTCGGCGGTTCCTAGTGAGGCGACGTTCAGGGTGATGGCCTTGCACGCATCGAGTCCGGAGGCGCTGACGTTTTCACTGCCGGGGTACTCTTCCGGCTGGTTCTCAAGCTTCGGAAGGCCGATCAACTGCGCGTTGTGGTCCGTGGTGCACGTGACCACGGTGGCTTTGTCGAGGGGTCCGGTGAATCCGCGGACACAATCTCCCAGCCGGAGCTGATTGGCGGGAACGTTCTTGGCGATGATGCCATCAATTCCGGGGGTGGCGCTGCGGGAGACGGTGGGCTCTTCCGCCGTCGTATTTGCTGAATTGTTCCAGACGTTGAAGATGCCGATCGCAATGAGCGCGACCACCACGAGTGCTGCCACAAGGGCAACGATTCGCTTGCCAGTCCACCCGCTGCTTGGCGGAGTGTCCGAAGTTTCGGGCTCTACCTCATGGGGTTGATTGGCGATATCGAAGATCTCGTTGCTGAGTTCTGGCTTACCGTTGGCAGGAGTTTGCTGTGGTTCGGGAGATTCGTTGTTCACTTTTCATCCGGAATCGAGTGAAATGGTTTCTCTTCCACTTTACGTGACGGGGCAAGGCGGCAGTGTGTGGGCTTGGTGGCATGGGCTCTGACGAGGGTCGTTGCTGGTGTCAAAAGCGGCAATTAAGGGGTAAACGTGTTAACCTTTACCTACGAAAGAATTGATCAGTTCTTCCGGGGCCTCTCCCGCACAGCCGGGGGACCACCTCCGGATCGAGAAAAAAAGGGGGTCACGCCATGGGGCGCGGCCGTCAGAAGGCGAAAGCTACGCGTCAAGCCCGGGACATTAAGTACTACTCCCCGGCTACTGACCTGACTGCACTGGAGCGTGAACTTGGGGGAGCTCGCACCACGAGCAACCGCAATGTCACTCCTGTCGCAAAAGACGATTACGACGAGGATGACTACTCGACGTATGAGGACAAATACGCCAACTATGACGACGAGGATGACACCCGTCGAATTGGCTGATGTCCGCCTTTAGTAACCCCAACGATCCATTCTTGGGTTCCGGCCATCAAGCCGCATTACGCTCAATCGCTCGAGTAGTTCACGAGACCACCACAGCACACGATCCATCGTGGGCCTTGGAGGGAATTGTTGAAATGCTCGAGCGAAAGCGCGTTTTGGTGCTAACTGGTGCCGGCGTTTCCACCGACTCTGGAATTCCTGACTATCGCGGACCCAACGGTTCGCTCAAACGTCACCGTCCTATGACGTACCAAGAGTTCATGAATGATCCCGCTGCCCGTCACAGGTACTGGGCGCGATCCTTTGTGGGCTGGCGGCATGTGGCTAAAGCCCAACCGAACTTCGTTCACTACGCCATCGCTGCCCTTGAAGAGCGCGGCTTCGTGAGCGGCGTCGTAACTCAGAACGTGGACGGCCTGCACCTCGATACCGGAACAAAAACTCTCATTCCGCTGCACGGCGATCTCTCCATGGTGGAGTGCCTGAACTGTGGCGCCGTCGAGGACCGCGTAGCCTTCGATGAACGACTCGAAAGCGCCAACCCGGGATACCTCGAACGCATCAATCTGGATCCGTTGGCGGTTAATCCTGACGGCGACGTGGCTCTCTCTGATGAGCACGTTGCTGCGTTCCACATGATCTCTTGCTTGGTGTGTGGCTCTACGGAGCTCAAACCCAACGTGGTCTACTTTGGCGAATCCGTTCCCAAAGCCCGCAAGCAGCAAGTCAAAGAACTCGAAGAGCAAAGCACCGCGCTCTTGGTGGTGGGTTCATCCTTGGCCGTGATGAGCGGCTACAAATTTGTGCTGGATGCTGAGAAGGCTGAGCGGAAGATCGGCATCATCAACGGCGGCCCTGGCCGCGGCGACGTCAAAGCCACCTACCTCTGGCGAACCCAGGTAGCCCCCGCGATGCAACAGGTCCTGGACGCCCTCTCCATCAAGCTCCCGACGAGCTAGTCCCGCTGGCCTTCTCGAATCCATCTGGCCACAAGGCGCAGACGCCCCATGCTCTTAGCTCCACCCGAAGCGTTTCCACCCCCATGCGCGGCCAAATTTCTACAACTTTTTCGAGTTTCCTCGTCGCAAAGTGTTCTCACAGAGGCCGAGTTGTAGCGAAGTGGCCTCGCATGGGTGGGTGGATTTTCGATCAACGTCAGCGCACAAAAGAAACGTCCCTGGACTTGCAGTTTCGTGGGTGAAAAAACCACGAAACTGCAAGTCCAGGGACGAATGCGTTTCTAGAAGAGTCCTTATGCGAGAGCGTAAGCGCTCTGCATGACCACGGTGCCGCCGTCTACGCCCTTGGCGCCCTGGACCACGTCAAGTGGGTGCAGGTGCTCGAAGGACGCAGCCTTCGTGGCGTCGAGGGTCTCTACGGAGCCCATGACCCACGCGGTCACGCCGCGGGCCGCCAAACGCGCGATGGTGGCGTCAGCTGCTACAGGGTCAACGATGGCAACCATGCCCACGCCCAAGTTGAGCGTGCGCTCGAGGTCGTGCAGTGGCACAGCGCCGAGCTGAGAGATCAAAGAGAAGACAGGCGGCAACGCCCACGTGGAGCGATCCACGTTGGCTACCAAACCGGCAGGAAGCACACGTGCCAAGTTAGCGGCAAGGCCGCCACCGGTGATGTGGCTCAAACCGTGCAGTGGTGCCAATGCCGGATCCGGCGAAGGCTGCGCGCCGTTGAGGTGGCGGATCAGATCAAGGCAGTCGCCTGCATAAACCTTGGTAGGTTCAAGCAACTCTTCGCCGAGGGTACGGCCGAGTTCGCTGACTTCACGGTCGAGCGCCCAACCAGCGTGGTTGATGACGCGACGGACCAGGGAGTAACCGTTGGAGTGGATACCGCTAGACGCCATGGCGATGACTACGTCACCTGGACGGACACGGTCCGGGCCAAGGACCTGATCAGCTTCAACGAGGCCGGTAGCCGCGCCAGCGACGTCGTACTCGTGCTCGCCCAACAATCCAGGGTGCTCAGCGGTCTCGCCACCCACCAGAGCCGTACCGGCTTCTTGGCAAGCTGCTGCGATGCCGCTGACGATAGCCGCGATGCGCTCGGGAACAACCTTGCCGCAAGCGATGTAGTCGGTCATGAAGAGCGGCTCAGCACCCACCACAACGATGTCATCGACGACCATTCCCACGAGGTCAAAGCCAATCGTGTCGTGCTTGTCCAAAGCCTGAGCAATCGCCACCTTGGTGCCCACACCATCAGTGGAGGTAACCAAGAGCGGACGACGGTACTTCAAGAGCGCGGAAGCGTCATAGAGGCCAGCGAAGCCGCCCACTCCGCCAATGACGGAGGAATTGTGGGTGGCCTTGATGGCGCCCTTCATGAGTTCAACGGCGCGATCGCCGGCTTCTACGTCAACTCCGGCGGAGGCGTACGTGATGCCCTGTGGTACCTCTGACGTCATGCTTGGGATCCTTCCGGAGCGGTGGTTGCGGCCTTGATGGGCTCGCGGTCTTGAGGGGTGAGATCTGCTTCGAACTCGGCGTCTGGGCCGGGATCGCAACCGCCTTCGTAGGCGTCCATCTTGGCCGACTCTTCGGCGGAGATGATGGAGGTGATTTCGGCTACATCAGACGCTGGTCCAGCAGCCGGAGCGGAAGAAACAGCGGAAGATGCTGCGGAGGAAGCGATGGAACGCTCCAACAAGTCCTTGCCGAGTCGGTCCTTGTTCGGCAACTCGATGGGGTACTTACCCGTGAAGCACGCGGTGCACAAGCGTTCGCGCGGCTGCTGGGTAGCGGCAATCATGCCGTCCTCGGAGATATACGCGAGGGAATCAGCGCCGATGGACTGCGTGATCTCGGCGATGGTAGCGCCGTTGGCGATGAGCTCCGCACGCGAGGCGAAGTCGATGCCGTAGAAGCAAGGCCACTTCACAGGTGGGGAGGAAATCTTGACGTGAACCGCGGCTGCGCCAACTTCCCGCAGCATGCGCACAATGGCGCGCTGGGTGTTGCCGCGAACAATCGAGTCATCCACCACAATCACGCGCTTGCCCTTAATTACGGGCTCCAAAGCGTTGAGCTTCAATCGAATACCCAACTGGCGCAGCGTCTGTGATGGCTGGATGAACGTGCGTCCCACGTAGGCGTTCTTGACGAAGCCGTGCGCAAACGGGATGCCGGATTCTTCCGCGTAGCCAATGGCGGCGGGGGTTCCGGACTCGGGAACAGGGATGACAATGTCACCTTCGGCGGAGTTTTCGCGAGCCAGCTGGCGGCCCATCTCCACACGGGATTCGTAGACGGAGCGCGCGTTGATGGTGGCGTCCGGGCGGGCCAGGTACACGTACTCGAAGACGCAACCGGCAGGCGTTGGAGCGCCGAAGTGCGTGGAGCGAACGCCGTTTTCGTCGATGGCGATCATTTCGCCCGGCTCGATCTCACGGATGAAGCTTGCGCCCACGGTTGCGAGACCGGCTTGCTCAGAGGCAACTACCCATCCGCTTTCAAGACGTCCCAGGACCAAAGGGCGCACGCCATAGGTGTCGCGCGCCGCGTACAGGGTGGTCTCATTCATGAACACAAAGCAGAATGCGCCGCGAAGCTTAGGAAGCAGCTCGAGCGCGGTCTCTTCAAAGGTCTTGGAGGCTTCACCCTTGAGCAGCGCGGTCACCAGAGCGGTGTCCGTGGTGTTGCCCTGAGCGATTTCACCGCGTGGGCTGGAGCCCTGTTCGTCGGTGACCATGCCCATGAGCTCGGCGGTGTTGATGAGGTTGCCGTTGTGTGCGAGGGCGACGGTGCCGTCGATCGTGGCGCCCAACGTCGGCTGCGCGTTGGCCCAGTGGCTTGCGCCGGTAGTGGAGTAACGGCAGTGGCCCACGGCCATGTGGCCCGTCAGAGCGTTGAGAGTGTTCTCATCAAAGACCTGAGACACCAGGCCCATGTCCTTGTAAACACTGATGCGCTGGCCGTCGCTCGTGGCAATACCAGCGGATTCTTGGCCTCGGTGCTGGAGCGAGTAGAGGCCGTAGTAAGCGAGCTTGGCTACTTCCTCTCCGGGAGCCCAAACACCGAAGACACCACATTCATCCTGTGGTCCCTTTTCACCGGGAAGTAGATCGTGCGAAAGTAAGCCATCACCGCGTGCCATGGGGACTATTCTCTCATTCTTCGCAGGTATGAATCCCGCGCAATAACTGGGTGGAAAAGGGGGAACTAGTTTTCGTCGATTTCGACGGCTGTGAGTCGCGTGGACTTTCGTGCCAAGACGCGGTCCAGGATGAGGTAGATGATGGATCCGAGGCCGGCCCCGATCATTCCCAAGATGATTGCGAAGTAGCCAAAGATGGATTGGTCGGTGAACTCATCTGTGGTGCTGTTGAATCCCAAGGTCACGATGAGTGCAGCAAGTACGCCCAACAGTGCGCCGCCCACGAGGAACGGCCAGAACTTGGGGGACAAGCGAACATTGACATCGATCTTTGCGGGAGAAGACATGCAATAAGGGTACCCGCAACCACTTCGCGAGCTCTCCTTAGTGACTGCCAAAAAACGTGAGTTTGACGGCATTAGAGGGGTAGGAGGGCGGCCAGATCCGCTCGCAGCCCGGAGGCGCTCACTTTTCCTAGTACGACGGCGCCGCTCCAGTCTTGGTGCCCCGTAGCCAGTTCCAGCCAGGTTTCGGCGTCCATTTCGACGACGTTGGGTGGGGTTCCGCGGGTATGGCGCGGGCCTTCGATGCATTGCGTGACGCCAAAGGGTGGGACGCGAACCTCCACGGAGTTCCCGGGCGCGCGCTCGGCGAGCTCTTCCAGCAAGTAACGCACGGCCATGGCGACGGCCGGACGCGGAAGCGTTTGGCCGCTTTCTCGCGCGCGCAACCACTGGCTTACGGCGAACTGACCATCCTCAGGTGAGATGCGGCGTCGTACTGCCAACGAACTAAGCCTCCAACAATTCCAGCACCGGACGGGCCAGCGTCAAGCGGCCCTCAGGCTTGCCGCCGCCGAGGACTTCCGGAACCACCTTGGGCAGGACGTCGCGGACGGCATCCGCGGACACGGCACCAGCGTTGGCCAAGAGCGTCAGTCCCACAAGGGTGGCGGCGCGGCCGTTGCCGTCGAGCATCTTGACGGCGCACGCGGTACCGTTCGGGGCGCCCAGGATCAGCACGCCCTCGGCGCCGAGCTTCGCGATCACTTCAAGCTCTTCCATGACCACAGTGTTCTCTTCGCCGTGGCCCTGAACGGCCCACGGGTAATCGAGCATTGCGGTGGCAATCGTGGCGGCGCGGGCATCAGAGGCCTTATTGCCAGGAGCTGCGGCCAGCATAGACGTCGCGCGGGCCAAGCCCAACAGCTCGATCGCTGGGACCGGGGCGCCGCAACCGTCCACCGCGACGTTAGCGAGGGAGGAGCCAGTGACCTCTTCGATGGTCTGCAAGATGGCCTGCTGAAGCGGGTGCTTGGGGTCCAGGTAATTCTCGATGGGCCAATCGTTCTCGACGCACGCCATCAGGAATGCGGCGTGCTTGCCCGAGCAATTGAACGCCAAACGGTTTGGCTCACCCGTAGTACGAGCCATCTCGATGCGGGACTCGGAATGCTTGGGCCACGCAGTGGGGCACTGGAGGGCGGACTCGTCCAAGCCAGCAAGGTGCAACATATCCAAGACCGCGCTCTGGTGCTCCAGAGAACCCACGTGGGACGCCGACGCGAGCGCCACGTGTGCGCCGCGCAACGGAACACCAGCACGCATGACGGCAAGAGTTTGGAAGGGCTTGAGCGTGGAGCGCGGGAAAATCGAGGCACGAGCGTCGCCCAACTCCGTCACCACGGTTCCGTCCGCGTTGACCACCACGGCCGCGCCGAGGTGCCGGGATTCCGCCCACCCATTGCGTTCGACGATGGCCAATTCTTCAGAGCGCTGCGAAGTCAGGGGGTAAGACATATACAGGAGTCTACGGGCCTACAGGTAGGGTTATGGGCGTGAAAGTACTTGTGTTGGGCCCCGGTGGTCGTGAGCATGCAATCGTCAAAGCACTCCTACGTGACCCGGCCGTCTCCGAGGTGCACTGCGCACCGGGAAACGCCGGCATTGCCCAAGAGGTAACCGTCCACGCGATCAACGCGAATGACCCGGTAGCCGCGGTAGCGCTAGCCCAAGAGCTGGGCGCCGACTTGGTAGTGGTAGGCCCAGAGGCACCTCTTGCCGCAGGCGTCGCTGACGCACTCGTGGCGGCAAAGATTCCCGTGTTTGGTCCCGCGAAGGCCGCCGCACAGCTGGAAGCGTCCAAAGCTTTCGCGAAGCAGATCATGGCTCAAGCCGAAGTTCCCACCGCCATGGCGCGCGTCGCCGAAACCGAATCCGAGGCAGCCGAAGCCCTCGACGTGTTCGGCGCACCCTACGTCGTCAAAGATGACGGCCTCGCCGCAGGTAAGGGCGTAGTAGTCACCGAAGATCGAGAAGCAGCCCTCGAGCACGCGAAGGCATGCTTCGCCGCCGGAGGCACCGTGGTGATCGAGGAATACCTCGACGGCCCAGAAGTCTCCCTCTTTGTCCTCAGCGACGGCCACCACGTAGTGCCGCTAGAACCAGCCCAAGACTTCAAGCGCATCTTCGACGGCGACGAAGGCGCAAACACCGGCGGCATGGGTGCTTACACCCCGTTGCCATGGTTGCCGCACGGATTCGTTGACGAAGTGATCAACCGTGTGGCTATGCCGGTCATCAGCACCATGGCCGAACGCGGCACCCCCTTCGTGGGCGTGCTCTACTGCGGCCTTGCCGTCACCAAGCGTGGCATTCGCGTCATCGAGTTCAACGCCCGCTTCGGTGACCCCGAAACTCAAGCCGTGCTGGTTCGACTCGAAACGCCTCTCGGCGGACTGCTCCTTGCGGCAGCCCGTGGCGAACTCGACCAGGCAGAGACGCTCCGCTGGAACGCAAACCCAGCAGTCGGCGTCGTACTGTCCTCCCCGGGGTACCCCGAAACCCCCACGACCGGCGGAACCCTCGGCGGGCTCGAAGCCGCGGAAGCCAACGGCGCCTCCGTCCTGCACGCAGGAACCGCGCTCGCAGACAACGGTGACGTCGTCAGCGCCGGCGGACGCGTGCTCAGCGTGGTGGCCCTCGGCGAATCGCTCGAAGCCGCACGTGATGCCGCGTACGAAGGCATCTCCAAGATCACTTTGGACGGCGGACACTACCGCACGGACATTGCACTCAAGGCCATCAACGGCGAGATTTCGGTAGCAGGAGGAACGCGCTAACCATGAGCGATGTTGTGGCATTGGACGGCTGGGAGCACATCTACTCGGGCAAAATTCGTGACCTCTACGTTCCTGCAGGAACGTCTGTGCAGGAAGCGGACCGCGTGCTGGTAGTGGCCAGCGACAAGATCTCCGCCTACGACTTTGTGCTGGATTCGCAGATCCCAGATAAGGGCAAGATCCTCACGCAACTAAGCCTGTGGTGGTTCGGGCAACTCTCATCTGTTCCTAACCACGTGCTGTCCACCGACGTGCCGGACGCTGTTGCCGGCCGCGCCATGGTGTGCGCGAACCTGGAGATGTTCCCGATCGAGTGCATCGCCCGCGGGTACCTCACCGGTTCCGGCTTGGCCGAATACCGCACCTCCGGAACCGTGACCGGTTTGCCGCTGCCGACCGGACTCGTGGACGGGTCCCGCTTGGAGCCGGCGATCTTCACGCCGTCCGCCAAGGCCGAAGTGGGCGAACACGACGAGAACATCACGTTTGAACAGACCATCGACCGCGTCGGCGAGATTGTGGCCGAAGAGCTACGCGAACTCACATTGAAGGTCTACAGCACCGCCGAGCGCATTGCCCGCGACCGTGGCATCATTCTGGCGGACACCAAGGTGGAGTTCGGCCGCGACCGCGCCACCGGACGCATCACCTTGGGCGACGAAGTGCTGACCCCGGACTCTTCGCGCTTCTGGGACGGCGCCACCTACGCGCCAGGTAAGTCGCAGGACTCCTTTGACAAGCAGTTTGTGCGCGACTGGCTGACCTCGCCCGCCTCCGGGTGGGACAAAAACTCGGGCGAGAAGCCGCCGGTGCTTCCCGAGGAGATCATCGAGAAGACGCGCTCCCGTTATGTGGAAGCATACGAGCGTCTCACGGGGCGCACGTTTAGCGTGTAGCGTTTCGCGCCTCGCGTCTCCGCGCCTCTCGCTTGTCAAGACGCATGTTTGGTGTCTGGCGCGATGCATGGTTGGCGCCTCGCGCCTTCACTTTCACAGTGGCTAGCTCTTCGGGGCTAGCCACTTTTCTTTTCGCGAGCGCGCCGGGATTTGGCTACATGTAGCTGGTGTTGCGTGATCGTACGTTCAGAGACTACGTAGACGCAACACCAGCTACGTGTGACTTGGAGCGACGTGTTTGGGTGGGCTGACTCGTAGCCAATGTTGCGCCTCGAAGAGCGTGGCGGCGTCGGATTCCGGTCGGATCGTAGCGATTGTTGCCTGACAGCCAGCCAGCCAGAAGCGCCAACTCAACAATTGCTACGAATAACTGAGATGAGAGCAGTGGTGTCAAGGCGAAACCGTAGCGAACGTTGTATCCGTCGACGCCAGCACCATCCAACGAGTCACCAACGAACACCAGAGTGGCTCACGCGTGAGCCAAACAGTTTCCTACCGACCCAGGCTGTCCTGCCAGGCCTGATCGAGCGCGGCATAGCGACCGCCTTGGGCGATGAGCTCGGCGGGGGAGCCGTCCTCCACGATCTTGCCGTCGTGCACCACCAGTACGCGGTCGGCGATCTCGACGGTGGACAGCCGGTGCGCAATGATGATCGCGGTGCGGTTGCCCAAGAGCTGCTGGAGTCCGTGCTGGACCAAGCGTTCGCTCGGCAGATCCAGCGAGGACGTGGCCTCATCCAGAATCAGAATGGCCGGGTCCGCGAGGAACGCGCGGGCGAAGGAGATGAGCTGGCGTTGGCCTGCGGAGACGCGGCCTCCGCGCTTGTTCACGTCCGTGTCATAGCCGTCGGGCAGTTTCTCGATGAACTCGTGGGCGCCCACGGCGCGGGCGGCCAGGATGATTTCATCTCGCGAAGCAGTCGGCTTGCCCAATGCAATGTTGTCCGCCACGGTGCCGCTGAAGAGGAATGCTTCTTGGGTGACCATGACAACGGCCCGGCGAAGATCCTTCGCGGTGAGCTTTTTGATGGGAACGGAGTCGATAGTTAGCTCGCCGGAGCGCACGTCGTAGAAGCGCGCCACCATCTTGGCGAGCGTGGACTTGCCTGCGCCTGTCTGTCCTACCACTGCGACGGTTTGGCCGGCCGGGATGGTCAAATCAAACTGCTCCATCACCGTGGGGCCGGCGCCGTACCCGAATTCCACATTCTTGAACTCGATGCGCCCCTTGGCGTTCTTGAGCGCAATAGGCTCGGGGTCTTCCACAATGGTGGGCTCTTCTTCAAGCAGCCCAGAGACTTTCTCGAGCGCCGCGGTGGCGGACTGGAGCGAGCTGTAGAAGTTCGCGATTTCATCCACGGGGGAGAACACCCGCTTGGAGGCCAGCAGCAACGCCACCAGGGTGCCCACCAGCAAGGTTCCGTTGATGACCCGCAACCCGCCAAACAGCAGCACAGCGGCCACCGTGAGGTTGCCGATCACTACGAGTGACGGTTGGAGGACGCCGAAGAGGTTGATGGACTTGATGGAGTTCGCGCGGTACTCCATGGCGACGTCCTCGTAGGCGCGGTCATTCTCGGCTTCGCGGCGGAACGCCTTGACGGCGCGGATGCCGGTCATGGTCTCCATGAAGGTGGAGATCAGCCGCCCGGAGACCACGCGGGATTCGCGGTAGAGCACTTCGGAGCGCTTTTGGTACCAGCGGAAAATGATGGCAATCGGGATGCTCGCCACGATGACCACCAGGAAGCTCCATCCATCCAAGAACAGGATCGACGCACCCGTGAACACCACAAAGAGCACGCCAGATACCAGCGCCGTGAGGCCCTGGTCCAGGAATTCGCGCAGGGTCTCCACGTCAGAGGTTTGCCGGGAGATGATGCGACCGGAGGTGTAGTTCTCATGGAATTCGAGGCTGAGGCGTTGCGTGTGCCTGAAGACGCGCAAGCGAAGATCCAGCAGCATTTCTTGGCTCACGCGCTTTGACGTGACTTCGTACCAGCCCAGGAGCGGTCCGGCCGCGCAGGAAGCAAGCAGGTACAGGCCGCCGACGACAGCGAGCGGCACCCAGTCGTTTCGTTGCGCCGCGGGCAGGGCCCAGTCAATCGCCCACGCGATGAGCAACGGGAAGGACGTCCGTGCGATCGTCGAGAGCACAATGAGGACGGCGGCCAGAATCAGCAGCGCCTTGTTGGGCGCCGCGAGGGACACCAAAAGCTTCCAAGAACGACGGCGTACTCGCTTGCGTTCGTCCGCGTCCAGCCGGATGAGATCTTCGTTGGCAACGCCACGTACTTCACTCATTACAGGATCTCCTCCACGGTGGGAGCTTCTTCAAAGCTTGAAATGACGTCGCGGTAGGCGGCGCTGCGAGCGAGCAGTTGCTCGTGGGTGCCCACGTCTTGAATGGTGCCGTCCTGCAGGAGCGCCACGCGGTCTGCAAGGACCACGGTGGAGGG
Organism: Neomicrococcus aestuarii; assembly: GCF_014201135.1. Taxonomy (NCBI): domain Bacteria; kingdom Bacillati; phylum Actinomycetota; class Actinomycetes; order Micrococcales; family Micrococcaceae; genus Neomicrococcus; species Neomicrococcus aestuarii. The sequence goes on from NZ_JACHDR010000001.1 coordinate 2,181,892, forward strand.
GCGGTGCGCCACAATCAGCGTGGTGGTGTCCTCGAGCGCGGCGCGCAGGTTTTCCGTGACTTGTTCTTCCGTGCGCACATCGAGCGCGGAGAGCGGATCGTCGAGCACTAGGACGGATGGTTTCGCGGCGATGGCTCGCGCGAGCGAGAGACGCTGGCGCTGACCGCCGGAGAGCGAAAGTCCTTGCTCGCCGATCATGGTGTCCACACCCTCGGGCAGTTCCTTCGCGAAGTGCGCTTCGGCCACGTTCAGGGCTTCCTCAAGTGCCTTATCGGTTCGCTCGGGCGCACCCAACAGCACGTTGTCGCGCACGGTGCTGGAGAACAGAATGGAGTCCTCGAACGCGATCGCCACTCGAGAGCGCACGGTATCTAGCGGCAGCTCGCGAACGTCCACGCCATCGAGGAGCACACTGCCACCGGTGACGTCGTACAAGCGCGGGATGAGCTCGCACAACGCGGATTTTCCGGAGCCCGTTGGCCCCACGAGCGCCATGGTTTCGCCCGGCCGCAGGCTCAGATTCACGGACCGCAAGATGGGCGCGTCCGGGGCGTCGGCGAAGGCGAACGTGACATTTTCAAGTTCCAAGGACGACGCCGCAGCTTCCGTCCCGCGGTCAGCCTCACCGAGCTGGGGGTCAGCTGAGGCGGCCGTGGCTGAGTCGGCTGGGGTGGTTGCGGTTCTGGTTGCGGTCCTGGTTGTTGAGGTCCCCGTTGAAGCCGTGATGGCCGCGGGGGAGACGATGGTGTTGGTGGCGTCGAAGACGTCGAAGTAGCGATCCAGCGCGGTCTTGGTCGCGAAGGTCATGCCCAAGAGCATGCCGACGTTTTCCACCGGCCGGGCGAGGACAGCGGCCGTAGCGAAGAAGGCTACGAGCCCACCAACGGTGAGTTCGCCCTGAAGCACCAGCCAGGTGCCAAGGATCAAGCCGATACCCAACACCAGCTCGGGGACGGACACAATAACCGCGAGGAAGGACGCGATGGTCTTGGCTTTGGTGATTTCGGTTTCCCGCAGGTCCATGGCCCGAGCTTCGAAATCATCCAAGGCTTCTTGACCGCGGCCGAACGCTTTGAGCACGCGGATACCCTGAACGGATTCTTCAACGTTCGTAGCAAGGTCGCCGGCCTGATCTTGCGACAGTCGGCTGACGCGGCGGAAGCGGTTACGGAAGTAAAAGCTGCGGATCATGATGGGAATCGCGCCCACTAGGTAGACGAGTCCCAGAATCCAGCTCGAGGAGAACATCACCACCAGGCCCACCACAATGGTGACGCCGGAGACCACAAACATGATGGCGCCAAAAGCCAACCAGCGCCGCGTATGGCTGAGGTCGCCCATGGAGCGAGAGAGCAACTGCCCCGACGCCCATTTGTCATGGAAGCTCACGGGAAGCTGCTGCAAGTGCTTGAAGAGCCCAATGCGCATTTCGGCTTCCAGCAGTGACGCCGGAGTGATGACGAAAACGCGCCTCAAGTAGATGAAGACGGCTTCGAGTACGCCGAGCACGGCAACCACCGCGGTGACCCACCACAACGCCGAGACCGGGGTGCCCGGGTGCAACACGTTGTTGACGAGCTCGCCCATGACCTGGGGGATTGCGAGGGATACGATGCCCGCCGCGAGAGCAGAGAGGAACCCGCCAAACAAGCGCCCTGAATAGGGTTTGACGAACGGGCCCAGCCTGCCAAGAGTCTGGAACAGGGTCGTTGTTTCGGTGTCGTTTGTTTTAGGTTTCACTCGAGCACATTCCGCACGCTACATGGTGGTCAAGCGGCTCGTGCTGTCATCCTCATCAAGATCGCCTCGGGTCGGCAGGCCACGCGGATCGGTGCGAACCGCGATGTTCCGATGCCCGCGGAGACTTCCAAAGGAATGGTGCGTCGAGCCGCAGCTGCGCCCGCCGTCCACGTGCTCAAGCCTCGAGCCTGACTGGTTGGCAGATCGCAATTACTAACTAAAGCACCATACCCCGGGATGCACACTTGTCCGCCATGGGTGTGTCCCGCAAAGATCATGTCCGCCCCGGAGAGCGTGAAGTAATCCAGCACCCGCTGGTACGGCGCGTGAGCCAACGCAATCCGAGGCCGCACTGCCGGACGCAAGCCTGCGTCGTCGTACTTCCCAAAATTCTCCGGCCAACCCGCGTATTTCTCGTAACCCAAATGCGGGTCATCCACGCCGGAAAAATCGATCTGCTGCCCGGCAATCTCAGCCGTGAAGTTCGCGTTCGTGGCGTTCAGCCACCCGGCATCCTCGAAGCCATGATGCATCTCGCGCCACGGCAGCTCAAGCTTCTTCTCGGGCACGCCATCGCGCGACGACGGTCCCGCGAAATAGCGCAAAGGGTTCCGCAACGTCGGCGCGAAGTAGCAATTCGATCCCGGCACAAAAACGCCGGGGAACGCCATGAGCGGCTTCAGTGCGGCCAAGAGTCCGGGCACGGCCTCGGGGTGGGAAAGATTATCTCCCGTGTTGATCACCAGATCCGGGGACAGATCCGCGAGCTCCGCCAACCACCGCGTCTTCTTCCGCTGGTTCGGAATGTAGTGGATGTCCGAGATGTGCAGGAGCGTGATGTCCCGGTACCCCGGAGGGAGCACCGCGACGGTCTCCTGACGGAGCTCAAACTGATTCTTTTCCCACGTCCCATACGCGAGGCCAGCGGCGCCACCAAGGGCTAAAGCCCCCGTTGAACGAACGAGGGCTTTAGCGAGTGGACGTGAAGCGAGAGGAATCGTCACGGTTTAGCCGTTGTCAGCGTTGTTATCCGTGGACTCATCCGTGGTGCCGTCGTCAACCTGAGTGGTTCCGGCCTCGTCACCACTGGAGCTATCCGGAGTGGTGTTCGGGATCGGGGTGATCGTTGGACCCGGAGCCTCATCAGGCTCGCCGAAGTCTTCAGAAGGGTAGTAGCCGATGACGTCCTTCATGTACGCGAGCCACATGGGGCTAGCGAAGGTAGCGGAGTCGGCGTAATCGTAAACCTGGCCGTTGATCTCCATGCCGAAGATCGGAGCGTTGGAGTCGTTACGACCCACCCAAGCAACCGTTGCGATACCCGTGGAGTAGCCGGCGAACCACGTGGCAGCGGCACCGTTAGAAGTACCGGTCTTACCGGCGATTGGGGTGTCATCCATGGTGTTTCGAGCAACGCGCTGACCGGCGATCTTGGACAGCGTGCCGTTCAAGTTGCGGACCACGTTCTCATCCAAGACCTGTTCGCAAGAAACCTCGGGAGCCTTGTAGGAGTTGCCTTCGGCATCCGTCACGGATTCAATGGCGCGTGGTTCACAGCGGGTGCCCTTGTTGGCGAAGCTCGCGAACGCAGCCGCCGTCGCCATAGGCGTCACGTTTTCCGTACCCAGCACGAACGGCGGGTTAGCCGCACGCTGGATCTCTTCACCCGTGGCAGGGCTCGTGTAGGTGGGGGACATGAGCTTGAGGCGTGCAGCGACGTCCTGAATCTTGCAGAGATCAATCTCCGAGGCCTCAGCAACGGTAGCGGTGTTGATGGACCAGTACAGGCCGTACTCCACGGTCATGTTGCGCTTGAAGCCATCAGAAGCGTTGTTGACGTTCCAGCCGCCATCCTCTTCATCGATGGAGTTCGTGTAGCCGCGAGCCAAGCAGGATGCTTTCCACTGGAACTCGTTCTCGTAGAAGTCGCGGCTCGCGTCAATCTCATCCCACATGTTGTTGCCGGATTCGAGCCACGCGAGGGTGGTCATTGGCTTCATGGTGGAACCACCCTGGAAGCCGCCGGAGCCGCCGGTAGCGCGGTCCGTGTTGAAGTTGTACTCGGTGTACTGCGTACCGTCTTGCGGCGAGTAGATCTTGTTCTGCGCCATGGCCAGCACGTTGCCGGTCTTGGGATCAAGCGAGATCAGCGAGGTGCCGAGGTTGGAGGAGTCATTCGCTGGAATAGCAGCGCGAGCTTCCTTCTCAGCTTCCTTCTGGAGACGGGAATCCAGTGTGGTCTTGATGACAAGGCCGCCGCGGTAGAGCTTGCGGGTACGGTCGGCCACCGTGTCGCCGAACTGCGAATCGTTCACGATCAAGTGCGTGATGTAGCCACAGAAGTTGTTGGCGTACTTAGCCGCGTAGCAGCCGGAACGAATTTCCTTGACCTTCAGTCCCAACGGGGACTTCACCGCAGCCTTATATTCAGCCTGCGTAATTTTCTTGTTATCCAGCATCTTCGCGAGCACCAAATTGCGGCGCTTCAGCGTAAGTTCAGGATTCTTGATGGGGTTGAAAGCTGCGGGGCGCTGCACCATTCCAGCGAGCATGGCGGACTGCTGGATGTTCAGCTTGGAGGCTGGGATCGAGAAGAAGCGCTGCGCAGCAGCTTCCACACCGTAGGTGGTGCCGTTGAACAGCACAATGTTCAAGTAGCCCTCGAGGATTTCATCCTTCGAGTACTTCTTCTCAACAGCGATGGCGAGCTTTGCTTCGCGCAGCTTGTCCTGAATGTCCTTGTTACCGGAGAACGTGATCTGGGACTGGTCCACACCCTTGGAGGCGGCGTCATTGATGAGGACGTTGTTCACGAACTGCTGCGTCAGCGTGGAAGCACCTTGGGTGCTGGAGGACGTCAGGTTGTTGATGAGTGCGCGGGCGATACCTCGAGGGTCAACACCCGTGTGCTCAAAGAAGCGCTCATCTTCAATGGAGACGATCGCGTCCTTCATGTTCTGGGAGATCTTGTCGATCGTCACCGGTACGCGGTTTTCCGCATAGAACGTGGCAAGTACGGTGCCGTCCTTGTCGAGGACCTTAGACGGTTCGGCCAGCGGTGACTCACTGAGTTCAGCCGGGAGGTTTTCGAAAGCCTCAATGCCAGCGGTTGCCGCGTTTCCGGCGACCATCGCGCCAGGAATCAACAAACCGGCCGCAAGGACTCCACACAAACCAGCGATGCCGAAGAAAGAAAGGATCTTTCCGAGCGTCGTGGCAGTGTCAAAGAAAGGTGAATTACGCTGCGCCATGCGGTCTAGTTTACTCGGAGGGACTAGCCTGAATTTATGACGACATGGGAATACCTCACCGCACCGGTGCTTATTCATAACACCAAGATGATTCTGGACAACTTTGGAAGCGAGGGATGGGAGCTGGTGACGGTGATCCCCGGCCCGAATTCCAGCAATTTGGTGGCATATTTCAAGCGCCCTAAGCAGTAACGCTTAGCACTTTCATAGCGTTACCAAACGCTAAGCAAACTCTAAGGAGAAATGTGGAACAACAAGCTGTGTCGGCAATTGAACGCCGCATCCTCGAACTAGGCCGCGAGCTTCCTAACGTCGTGGCCCCGGTGGCCGCGTACCAGCCGGCCGTCGTTTCGGGCAACTACGTCTACACCTCGGGTCAGTTGCCGATGGTCAATGGCGCCCTTCCCCTCGTCGGCAAGGTCGGCGCTGGCGTGAGCGCGGAAGAGGGCAAGGAACTTGCCGTAACATGCGCCCTAAACGCATTGGCCGCAGTCAAGAGCGTTATTGGCGATCTTGACCGTGTGAAGCGCATCGTTAAAGTTGTAGGTTTCGTTGCTTCTGATGCAGAATTCACGGGACAACCGGGCGTTATCAATGGCGCTTCGGAACTATTGGGACAGGTGTTTGGGGATGCTGGCACGCACGCGCGTTCTGCCGTGGGTGTTGCTGTGCTTCCGCTGGACGCTCCAGTTGAAGTTGAATTGATTGCAGAATTCGAATAATCCGATGAGTGCCTCGCCGGCTGGGGAGATGTCCCACCCGGCGACGGCGCCTATCGCCATTGCGCCGGAGAAAAACGACCCCACGGGCGTTGTTCGCCGGCTCTTTCCTATTTCCCCGCAACAGCGCGAGGCCGCCGCTCAGTGGATGTCCATTCCTGACCGCACGCCCCGCGCCACCCGTCGCGCGTCCTCCGTGGTGCTGGTGAAGGATTCGCGAGTGGGCGTGCAGACCTGGTTGGGGTACCGCGGTCCTGATTCCCCGCTGGGGCAGGTTGCGTTCCCGGGCGGATCTTTTGAGGCGAACGACGACGCAGCTTACGTCTGGCACGGACCCTCAGTTGGCGAGTGGGCCAAGAAGATGTCGATTGATGATCATCGGCTCGCAAAAATGTGGGTTGTCTGTGCGATCCGCGAGCTCTTTGAAGAGACGGGCGTCTTGCTAGCGGGGCCCGATTCTTTGTCTACCGCGGAGATCCGCGGCGGCGAGCTGAGGGAAACGCGTCAAGCAGTTGCCACGCAGGACCTGAGTTTTTCCGAAGTTCTGGCCCGTCGTGGGTGGGGACTTCGCACCGATCTGTTGCGGCCGTTGTCCCGGTGGATCTCGCCGGACTTTATGCACCGCCGCTTTGATACGCGGTTTTTCGTGGCTGTGGTTCCTCCAGGACAGTCCCCATCCTTGCTTGAAGGCAAGAGCCAGTGGGGCGAATGGGTAGTCGCCAAGGACATTATTGAACAGCGTGCCACGAGTAGCTTGGGCGATCACGTCGCCGAGGCCATCAGCGTGTTGGGCGGTTCCAGTAGCACTCAGGCTGAAACGGTGGGCCGGCCGCTGAGCCACCTCACGACGCCAGCCGTGGAAGCCATCCTTGAAAAGATCTCTTCCACTCGCGGGTGCGTGGCCTATTTGAGCTGCACTCGAAACCTCAAGACGTACACGCCGGAGCTTGTTAAAGTCGGCGGGGAGTACTTGCTGGATATTGCTACGGCCAATGCGCCTGAGGGTGGAGCGATCGCCCGCGGGCGCTAATACGGCCTCACAAAGACAACGAAAGAGCGGTTCCTCGGTGTGTACCGAAGAACCGCTCTTTCGTTGTGTGGAGCGCTAGTGCGTTCCGGTGAAGATTTAGCGGGAGCGCTGACGCAAACGCTGGATATCCAAGATCACCACGGCGCGAGCCTCGAGGCGCAACCAGCCGCGCTGCACGAACTCGGCGAGAGCCTTGTTCACGGTTTCGCGGGAAGCGCCCACTAGCTGAGCCAACTCTTCCTGAGTCAGTTCGTGAGCAACCAGGATGCCATCGGTAGCTGGACGGCCGAAGCGGTCTGCGAGGTCCAAGAGGGCCTTGGCTACGCGGCCAGGAACGTCAGAGAAGACGAGGTCGGCGAGGGATTCGTTGGTGCGGCGCAAGCGGCGTGCCAGAGCCTGCAACAGCTGTACGGAAACATCCGGGCTGGTGCGAATCACGCGACGAAGGTTCTCGTGGCGCAAGCCAGCCAAACGGGTCTCAGACACGGCGGTGGCCGTCGCGTTGCGCGGATTTGGATCGAAGAGAGCCATTTCACCGAAGAGCTCGCCTGGGCCGAGAACGGCCAAAAGGTTTTCGCGACCATCAGGGGAGGTGCGACCAAGCTTGATCTTGCCGGACACGATCACGTACATCTGATCGCCCTGATCGCCTTCGCGGAAGACGGAGGCGCCACGGGAAAGGTCTACCTCGGTCATCTCTTCGGTGATTGCCGCAAAGACGTCATCGCCTAGATTTGCGAACAAGGGGGCCCGACGCAACACTTCACTGTCCATTGCTTCTCCTGTTAAAACTTGTTATTACGCTTATGCCATTCTGCCGCACAGCGGCCCAATGTGAAGACTTTGCTGGAAAATTCCACAAAAAAGCCGTATCGGAATGCACACTCGGTTCTCAAAATACGCCGTGCCGTGCAATTCACACTGGATACGCGCCGCCTGTCTCAGGCTTGGCACAGATTACACATCTAGACTTAAGTAATCGTCGAGCCCTCGCTCTTATTCCCGCTTCTGCCCAGAAGTTGAATATTTGACTATACCGGATCGACGATTATCCGCCAGCAACACGGGAGTCTGTCCTTGCCATTTGCCCCGGCCATCGTCGAATTCAACATTGCCCAGCTCAACGTACTCGACCTCGTAGTGCTTTTGATGTTGGTGCTGTTCTTCATCTCCGGAGTGCGGAAAGGCCTTGCTGTCACGCTGGGATCCGTCGCCGGATTTGTAGCTGGCGGTATCGCAGCGTTCTTCGCCATTCCCTTGGTTTCCTCGTGGGTCTCTGACCCCGCCTGGCGACTCTTTGTCGTCATCGCCGCCGCGGTCATCCTGATTGTCACCGGTCAGGCGATTGGCTCGGCCATTGGTCGCCGCATTCGTCTTTGGCTGAACTTTCCCGCTCTCAAGGGCATGGACCGTCTCTTTGGCGGCATCGCCAATTCGGCGGTCGCTGCCTTGGTCATCTCTGCTATCGCATTCTCGGTATCCAGCATGGGTATTGGACTGGCGTCTCAACTGATCTCAAGCTCCAAGGTCATCTCCGGCATCCGGAATGTCACCCCGGTTCCCGTTTCCCGGGCATTGGCCGAGGCTCGCGCGCTCGTGATGGGTCAAACCATCCCTGAGCTACTGGAACCCTTCGCTCCTGTTTCAACGCCTCCTGCCACGGATTCATTGCCGGAGTCTGAACAGCTTGCTCTCGCGGCCGAATCCGTAGTTCGCATCAAGGGAACCGCTATTGCGTGTGGCGTGAACCAGACCGGATCTGGCTTTGTGGCCGCCGATAATCGCATCATCACCAACGCCCACGTGGTGTCCGGCATTTCCGAGCCGGTCGTGGAAACCCTCGACGGGGTTGCCCTGCCGGCAGACGTGGTCTATTTCGACGCTGAAAAAGACCTTGCCGTTTTGGCCGTTGAAGATCTGAGCGAGGAACCCCTCGACGTGGGGGACCCGTTGGATACCGGCGACCAGGCCGTCTTCATGGGCTACCCAGCCGGTGGACCGTTCGCGGCGGAGCCTGCCACCGTGCAGTCCATGCGCAACGTCTCCGTGCAAAACATCTACGGCTCCGATCCCGCGCTCATGCAGGTCTACCAGCTCGCAGCTAACGTGCAGCAGGGCAACTCCGGTGGTCCATTGCTCACTGAAGATGGCGATCTCATTGGCGTGATCTTCGCTCGCGCAAAGGATGGCCTCTCCGTGGGCTACGCGATCGGCATGGACGAGGTGCAACCGGTCATCAACGCCGCCCCTAGCTTGTCGGAACCCGTCTCCACGGGAGCTTGCACCACCAACTAGCCGGCGCACGATTCTAGGAATGCAAAAAGGTGGGTCGCAGTACCGTTTGGTACTGCGACCCACCTTTTTAGTCGGCGCTGTTACTTCTTGAGCGCGTCCGTGATCTGCTGCATGACGGACTGGTCGGCGAGCGTGCTCGCGTCACCGCCCACACGACCTTCGGCGATTTCCTTGAGCAGACGACGCACGATCTTTCCGGAACGGGTCTTAGGTAGTTCCGGCACCACCAAGATGGTGCGCGGCTTGGCGATCGGGCCAATTTCCTTGCCCACGTGGGCGCGCAGTTCCTCAACAATGGTGTCGCTGTTTGCGGCCTCACCGCGAAGGATGACGAAGGCCACCACGGCTTCACCGGTGGTTTCGTCCGCGGCACCTACGACGGCGGCTTCCGCAACCGAAGGATGGGAAACCAGCGCGGATTCGATCTCCGTGGTGGAGAGTCGGTGACCGGACACATTCATGACGTCATCCACGCGGCCCAAGAGCCAGATATCGCCGTCGGCGTCCTTCTTGGCGCCGTCGCCGGCAAAGTACATGCCGTCAAAACGGGACCAGTAGGTGTCCTTGAAACGCTCTGGGTCCTTCCAGATGGTGCGCGCCATGGAAGGCCATGGATCGCGGATGACCAAGAGGCCGCCCTGGCCGTTTTCCACGGAGTTGCCGAGGTCATCGACCACGTCGATGGTGATGCCCGGAACGGCAACTTGAGCGGAGCCAGGCTTCGTGGCGGTGACGCCGGGAAGCGGAGCGATCATGTGAGCGCCAGTTTCGGTCTGCCACCAGGTGTCCGCAATCGGAGCTGGGTTTTCGCGGCGCTTGCCTACACCGGCGTTGCCGCCGAAGACATCGCGGTACCACATCCACGCTTCAGGGTTGATGGGTTCGCCCACGGATCCGAGCACACGGATGGAGGAAAGGTCGTGAGCGTCAACGAGCTCGCGGCCCCACTTCATCATGGTGCGGATGGCGGTTGGAGCCGTGTACATCACGGTGACGCCGTACTTCTCCACGAGGGTGGCCCAGCGGTCGCGACCCGGGGTGTCCGGCGTTCCTTCGTACATGAGCTGCGTCGAGCCGTTGACCAAGGGTGCGTAGGCCACGTAGGAGTGTCCGGTAATCCATCCCACGTCGGCGGTGCACCAGTACACGTCAGATTCTGGGTGGATGTCGAAAGTGTCGCGGTGCGTAACGGCGGTCTGCGTCAGGTAGCCGCCGGTGGTGTGCAGGATGCCCTTGGGCTTACCTGTGGTTCCGGAGGTGTAAAGGATGAAGAGCGGGTGCTCGGAATCGTGCGGGACGGCAGTGTGCTCGGTGGAGGCAGTCTCAACAACGTCCTTCCACCAACGGTCCAGACCGTCAGTCCACTTGATGTCCTGGCCGGTGCGCTGTACCACCACCACGTTCTCCACGGTGTGACCGGGCTTCTCCAACGCCGCATCCACGGCGTCCTTGAGGCCGGAGGCCTTGCCGCGGCGCCACGTGCCATCGGAGGTCACTACAAGCTTCGCTTCGGCGTCGTCGATGCGGCTACGTAGAGCGTCAGCGCTGAAGCCACCGAAAACCACGGAGTGAATAGCGCCGATGCGCGCACATGCGAGCATCGTGATGACAGCTTCTGGGATCATCGGCAAGTACACGGCCACGCGATCGCCCTTGGAAACACCCAAGGACTCGAAAGCGTTGGCGGCCTGCTTGACGCGCTCGGTGAGCTGGACGTAGGTGATGGTCTCCTGGTCGCCCGGTTCGCCTTCAAAGTAGATGGCGACACGGTCGCCGATACCGCGTTCAACGTGACGATCCAAGGCGTTGTACGCGGCGTTGAGTTCGCCACCTACAAACCACTTGGCGAAGGGTGCATCGGAGAAGTCCAGCGTCTCTTCGAAGTCTTTGTCCCACGTGAGCACGGATCGTGCTTGGTCTGCCCAGTAAGCGAGGCGGTCAGCGTTGGCTTCCTCGTACTTATCAGCCTTCGCGACGGCTTGGGCCGCGAACTCCGGGCTAGGCGGGAACTTGCGATTTTCCGTCAGCAAGTTGTCGAGCGTTGCGGATCCATTATCAGACACGGCTATCCCTTCCACGATGAAAGTATCTGTGACACAGGTTACAGAGTGCTGTTGTGTGTCACCTATTTGGAGACGCCTTCGTGGTGCGAACGGCAGAAATTCTGCGATGAGTGGCCGTTTCATGCCTTACGTTTATCCACATGGTTCCCAAGGGGGACAGCGCCTCCGGGGTAGTCTGAAAGTAGCGCCCTCAGGGGCGTTCTAGACCTTTTGAATGCATACAGGGAGTTCGGCATGAGCGCTGGTTCGGATCGATTGACGGGGACGCTGGGCAAACTCACCGTCCGCGACCTCGTGGTGGTAGGCGGCGCCCTCTTGTGCGTAATTGCCTCCTTCGTGCCGCGTTACGTGGCCGCGAGCGCTACGGGCTTGTACCTTCCTGGCGTTGATGGCGTGTGGATCAACAATTGGTCTTTGACGTCCAACCTTTTTGACAACCTCGTCAAGGGCGTCTTCCCGCTGGCCGTTGCCATCATGTTCGTGATCCGCCGTTACGCGAATCGTTCACGCTTTTCGATCGCCTCACTCACGCTGGATCAGTTTGCCGCAGTCGCCGGCGTTGCGGCCGCTCTTGCGTACGTGATTGAGTTCGCGACCATCATCAACATCGCCCCGGCTCTCGGAATCATCGGAGCTGTTGCCATCATCGTGGGCACATCGATGTCCCGTTACATTGGCGCCTTCCGCAAGGACTTTGTCCCGAGCGATGCCGCATTCTTGAGCGGCGCCGTCGTACTGACGGAGCCTAAGCCGCGCGCGCCTAAGCCGGTAAAGCCTGCGGTTCCTGTTTCTACGTACGACGCCGCAGCTCACCCCGGTAGCTCGGCTGAGGATTCCAGCCCGCTCTTCTCTGATGAAGGTGCGGATTCAGAAGTTTCCTCGACTTCCGTTCGTTCCACGGATTCCGTTCCTGCCAAGGATGAGAAGCGCCCCGCGCCGACGGTTGCGCCCGTAGTTGCCACGGAGTCGACCACTGATTCTGACAAGGCAGTATCCAACGAAGATGACTTTGACGTCATTGAGTCGTCAGCCGCGGATGCGGATGACGCACCGCGCGATGAGCCTGAGGCGTTCTGGTTTGCTGTTCCGGCCGAGCGCAACGCCGTGGATCCGAACACCGGGGAGACAGCGTTTACGTTGGAGCCGGGCACGTGGATTCTGGCGCTTGAAGATCGCGGCCAGGAATTCTTGGTGCAGGACACGAACGGAACTGTGGGTGTTCTGCGCGATCTGAATGGTGTTGAGCGCGGCTAGTATGCGCAATTTTCAGGGCGAAACGGAGCTTGGTCGTAAACGCCGGGCCCGTAAGATCTTCCGCACGCTCGGGGAAACCTACCCCTACGCCGTGGCCGAATTGGACTTCTCCAACCCGTTCGAATTGCTCGTGGCTACGGTGCTGTCCGCGCAAACCACGGACGTGGTGGTTAACGAGGTCACCCCGGTGCTCTTCGGCAAGTACCCCACGCCGCAAGCGCTCGCCGAAGCGGATCTGAGTGACGTCCAAACCATCATCAAGCCCACCGGATTTTTCCGCACGAAAGCGGAGAACATTGTGAAGCTTGCCCAACGGATCTACGTGGACTTCGACTCGGTCGTTCCGGGCCGCCTCGAAGATCTGGTGACGCTACCGGGCGTGGGACGAAAAACCGCCAACGTGGTGCTGGGCAACGCTTTCAATACCCCCGGCATCACTGTCGATACGCACTTCGGCAGACTCGCCCGGCGCTTCGGATGGACCGATTCCGAGGACCCCGTAGCAGTGGAGCACGAGGTCGGGGAGCTGTTTGCCCGCAAAGACTGGACCATGCTCTCCCACTACGTGGTGTTTCACGGCCGTCGAATCTGTCACTCACGTAAGCCCGCGTGCGGCGTATGCCCTGTGGCTCAGTGGTGCCCGAGCTTCGGCGAAGGTGAAACGGACCCGGAGAAAGCCAAGAAGCTCTTGAAGTATGAGATGGCGCCGGGCCGCGAAGAACTCCACCGACTCATGCTCGAAGGCGCCACACGCCGCGAATTGCGTGCCGCTGGATATAAGTTGTCAGCATGAGCGCACGCGAAGACCTCAAACGGGTCATCCAAGCCCACGCCCCTGCGGTGGAGCGCGGCCAGCGCGAGCCGATGCCCAGCAAGTGGACGTTCGGCCGCGTCGAAGATGAGACCGCCCGGAACGCCGCAGTCCTGATTCTCTTTGGTCACTTGGATGACGTTCCGGCGGTCTCACACGACTCGACGGTCCCCGGGGACCTCGACGTGCTCTTGCTGGAGCGCTCCGCGAACCTGCGCAAACACCCCGGTCAGATCGCTTTTCCGGGTGGGGGAGTCGACGACACAGACCGGGATGTGACGCACACGGCGCTTCGCGAAGCGGTCGAGGAAACTGGCTTGGATCCTGCCGGCGTGGAAGTGCTGGGGCAGCTTCAGATCGCCGAGCTTCCGGTGACGAACTTCTTGGTGACTCCCGTGATTGGTTGGTGGACCAAGCCGTCACCAGTCCAAGCGGTAGACGTCAACGAATCCCGCACTGTCTTCCGGGCGCCCGTAGCGGACCTGCTAAACCCCGAATTTCGCCGCAGCGTCCGCGTCAAAAGAGACGGACACACTCATTTCAGCCCCGGTTTTGTGGTGGGAGAGCGCGTGGTGTGGGGGTTCACGGCGATCGTGCTGGACAGGCTTTTCAACGAAGCCGGCTGGACCATCCCGTGGGAACCAGCGCCAGAAATCGTTCCGCCGTTCTCGTCGAAACACTAAGTTTCAGCTACTTCGCGTCCGAGTACCGATCCACGATCGCCACCGTGAGCGGAAATTCCACGGTGGTGTCCCCGAACATCCAACGCGTCGCCTGAGCCGCGGCGTCCAACACGCACTCGTGGACCCGATCGGCGAGCCGCTCGGGCGTGTGAACCATAATTTCATCGTGCAGGAAGAACACCAGCTCAGGCCGAGACGCGTCGTCGTCCTCCACAAAAACCGTCGCCAACTGCCTCCGCAACTCCGCAATCCACATCAGCGCCCACTCTGCCGCGCTGCCCTGCACCAAAAAATTGCGGGTGTAGCGGCCGCGAGTGCGAGCAATGTTCCCGGCACGCGCTTGCTCCTCCTGAGTGGAGGTCTGCTGGGACGAGAGCCAGCGTGGGCCCGGCGCGGGAGTGGTGCGCCCCAAATGAGTGGAGACCACGCCGCCCTGTTCGCCGGAGCGCGCCGCCTTCTCGAGCGCGGCAATCGCCGTGGGATAGAGCTTTCGCAGCGTGGGCATGAGACGTGCGGACTCGCCCGTGGTGGCACCGTACATCGCCCCGAGCATGGCAACTTTCGCATGCGCGCGATCGCCGCCGAAGCCCTGCTCCGCCACGGACTCGTACAGATCCTTACCGCGAGACGCCGTGCTCAGACCTTCATCGCGGGACATGGCGGCCAGAATGCGTGGCTCCAGCTGAGAAGCATCCGCTACCACGAGCTTCCAGCCAGGCTCGGCGAGCACCGCCTCACGAATCCCGCGCGGAATCTGCAGGGCCCCACCGCCGCGAGAAGCCCAACGCCCCGTAATGACGCCGCCCACCACGTACTCAGGATGGAACCGGCCGTCCCGTACCCAGGTCTTGAGCCAGTGCCAACCGTTCGCCGTATAGAGGCGATACATCTTCTTGTAGCGCAGCAGCGGCTCGATCACCGGGTGATCTTTGCCTTTAAGCTCCCACTTGCTCGTGGAATTAACCGGGATACCGTTGCGCTGCAGCGCGCGCACCAAATCCTGCGGCGAATCCGGATTCAGCGACGGCGTATAGAGCAACTGGGTAATCTCTTCTGCGAGCGCTTGGAGCTTAGGTGGGCGCTGACCGTGCGGAGTTTCCGTGCCGAGCGCTTCCTCGAGGAGACGTTTGTGCTCGGTCTCGTTCCACGGCAGCCCGAAGAAACCCATCTCCGTTGCCGCGATGGCTCCTGCGGACTCCGCGGCAATCAGCATGCGCAAACGGTTCCCGGCGGGGGAGTGCGGGATGGCGGCGAACTGTAGACGAAGCTCCGCGATCTGGTATTCGAGGGATGCGTTCTTCTCTTTGTGCGGCTCAAAAAGGGTCTCTTGCGGGGAGGCTCCTGGATCATTTTCTGGCAAGAACTGCGTGAGCGTGCCGTGGTTTTCCTCATGCCAGTCCGCGCTGATTTCGTCGATGTAGGAAGTGCGGACCGTGTTGGCTGCGAAGCGCAGCAGGTTCCTGGTCAAGCGCAGATCGTGCGCGCGCTGGATCGCGATCGGGCGCGCAGGGCGGGTGGCTGCGTCCGCTTCCAGGATGCGGCGGTACCAGCGGGTGGTATCTGACCACACCCATCGCGCGGTGGGATGCTTTTGCGTGATGTCGCGTGCTGCTGCGGCGAGGGAAGCTGATCCGAAGTTCACCATCGGGTGACCGATTTCCTGCAGGTCAGCGTCGAGGAATTGGATGACGCTCGAGGCGGCTTGGGCTTCCAGTTCCGGTTGGGACACGGAGTGGGTGGCCACCACTACGTAACGTGTCATGCGGATGTGAAACCTTCGGGCAGTGCGGACTTTATTCACCCACAGTAGTGGGTTGCGGGCGAAGAATCGGTGATTCATCCACAGTTGCGCCGGGTGCTGAGCGTGGCGGTGTGGCTGCGGGGCACTGTGGGGTCATGAAAACTTTTGACACAGCAGTGAGTCAGGATGAGGAATCGATTTCCTTCACTAAGCGTCGTCGCAGCGCCAACGTTCTGGTGGTGACGGACCTTCCCGGCCTCTCGGATGAAATGGTGCTGCTGGCGACCGTTGCCGGGGCGGATGCCGCGGTAGTGCCGGTGGCTCAAGCGCGCGGGGAGTGGTTGCGGGACGGCATGGATCTGCACGGGTGGGATCCGCGCGTGGTGCTTCTGGGGCCGGATGCGCTTGCGGCGGCACCGCACTCGCCGGCGGACATGCTCACGTCGGAATGGGTGCTGCTGGGTAGCGAAGACCATCAGGAAGCCTTGCTGGCAGTTGCGGCGCGCTTGCCGCGGATGCGGATAGCGATCATCCCGTTCGCGATGGAATGGTTAGGAAGCTTCCTGACGGAATTATCCCGGCGCAACGGCGAATCTGAGCAGATCACTTTTATGGGATTGGCTGGGGGAGTTGGTACCAGTACGACGGCGGCCCTGTTCGCAGCGCGTTGCGCCGGTGCCGGGCAGTCCGTGGTGTTGGTGGATGCCGACCCGCTCAGCGGCGGGATCTGGGAACGCTTGAGCCGCGAACCGCATCAAGACTCTGCGTGGGAGTCTTTGAACCGGAATGAACCCGTGCCGTGGGGCGTGCACATCGCCGAGGTGTTGCCTCACCATCACGGGGTGAGCGTGCTGACGTGGAGCCCCGAGGCGAGTGGTCGTGGTGTGGCCGGCAATCTGCCTGCGGACTTTGTGGCGGAGACCATCCACGAACTGCGCTCAGCGTACGACTGCGTGGTGGTGGACGCAGGACGTATTTCACCCACAGCCCTTCAGCTTGCCGAATCTTCTGAGCACAACGTGCTGGTGGCCCACGCCGTGGGTCTTGCGGCCGGTCAGTCCGATGTGTTGATTACCGGTGCGCGCTTCGGTGCGGTTCCCCGGCGCTTTGGGCTGGCCATCCTAGGGCCGCACCCCAAAGGCTTTGACGCCTACGAACTTTTGGAACGCACAGAAGCCTCCTTCCGCTCGTCCCTGCCGCTGTCGAAACGTGTTGCCACTATGAGCGCTCAAGGTCGGGTCTTCGAAGCCTCCACGCTGGGCGCCGTCCGTCCGTTCCTGGATGATCTGGCATTCGCTACGTTCCTCAGCGAGGATCGGCACTTTGAAGACCGCCGCTATTTCGATGAGCGGTACGCATGAGCGCGGTTCTGACTTCGGCCCTCAACTCAGCGCCGACTTCGGTGACGAGTGCAGCCGTGAGTTCAGCGCCGATCGAGTGGCGCGCGCTGCCGCCTGGAAGCGAGATTAGCGATGAGCATTTGCTGGCGCATGTGAGGGAACAAGCTGCGCTTGTGGAGCGCCCCTTGACTACCGCGGATCTCGCGGATGCCGTCCGTGCTGTGGGCCGAGCAATTAACGGTGAGGCGGCCGCTCGGGCCGTGTTGATGTTGCGCGAACATCTGGTGGGTTTAGGCCCGCTTCAAAAGTATGTGGACATGGATTCTGTGACGGACGTCCTCGTGGATGGTAGTGGGCAGATCTGGACGGACGGCGCTCGCGGTCTTACCTGTCACGGGAGGGGGTTCTCCGGCCCGGACGAAGTGCGAGAACTCGCCGTGCGCTTGGCATCACGGGCAGGACGACGACTCGATGACGCCCAACCCTTCGTCGACGCCATGGTTGCCGGGTACCGACTTCATGCCGTGATCCCACCGGTCGCCACGGAAGGCACTCTCATCTCCATCCGGCGCGCCACCCGCGAAGCGCTCACTCTGACCGAATGGTGCGCGGACTCCAACCGCGAGTGGCTCCCGCTACTGGCCGCAATCGTGGCTGGCCGACTCAACTTTCTGGTCAGCGGCGGCACCGGAACCGGCAAAACCACACTCCTCTCGGCACTACTCACCGCCGTTCCGCAATCCGAACGCCTCGTGATCGTCGAAGACACCCAAGAGCTCCGACCCGAGCACCCCCACGTCGTTTCTCTTCAGTGCCGCACCGCGAACGTTGAAGGCACCGGCGTGGTGTCGCTGACGGACCTGGTGCGCAACGCCCTGCGCATGAGACCAGACCGACTAGTTGTCGGGGAATGCCGCGGCGCCGAGGTGGGCGACTTCCTCTCCGCCATGAATACAGGCCACGAGGGAGCCGGTGGAACCGTACATGCCAACAACGTCGAGTCCGTTCCCGCCAGGCTCTACGCACTCGGCGCGCTCGCAGGTTTGGATCCTGTTGCGCTGGGCTATCAAGCCTCCAGCGCCATTGACGTGGTCATTCACATGCAACGTCGTGCCGGACAACGCTACCCGGCCGAGATCGCGCGGTTGGTCATGGACGAAGGCCGCCTCCACGTGGAAAGCATCGCAGTGAGAGATGCCAGCGGGACGCTTCGATGGGGACCCGGCGCTGACTGGTTCCGGAGGATCCTTGACGAGCGCGAGGTGGATTCTCATGGTCTGGATCATTAGCGCCCTCGCTGCGGCAAGCGTGTGGTGGTGGCTACGCCCGGAACCCCACCCTCTCGCGAGCTCTCACCAGAGCGGGCTCAGCGCTTTAGTACGACGACGCAGCCTTGCGTCCGGTTCTCCGCCTTCTGGCCGGTGGAACCTCCGTTTACCGTGGACGCGAGCCGGTCAGGACGAATGGATTGTGCAAGAGCAGACCGCGCAAAGCGTGCGAAAGGTTGCGGCGCTGATGCGCGCAGGGGTTCCACCTGTTAAAGCGTGGGAGCTTATGGCGCATCATCATGTTTCCACTGGTGCTGATGGAGAGTCGGCTCAAGAGTTTGCGCTGGTTGCCAAGCGGGTCAGTGCCGCAATGAGGCTGGGCCTTGAACCGGACCAGCCGCTCCAGAAAGCATCCCGAGATTCCGGAGACTTGTGGTCGCGTTTGAGCTGGTGCGTGAGTCTGAGCAAGAAAACCGGTACGCCGCTGTCCACCTTGTTCGAACAAGTCGCGGCGGATGAGACGGACCGAGCCGATCGCGGACGAGCACTCGAGAGCATCCTCGCCGGACCTAAGACCACGAGCCGACTCCTCAGTTGGCTTCCCGCAGCCGGTGTGGCGATGGCTCAACTGCTAGGGGCAGGACCACTAGCCGTTCTGTTCGGCAGTCTCTTCGGTCTCGCTCTCTTGGTGGGTGGCTGCCTGTTGTGGTTCACCAATCTCTGGTGGAGTAATCG